>NZ_JBIUCF010000065.1:0-68051 GCF_044593615.1 Nonomuraea sp. NPDC051941 | reverse complement strand
AGCACGACGTTGCGGCCCTTGGGACCCAAGGTCACCTTGACGGCGTCGGCGAGCTGGTTCATACCGCGCTCGAGACCGCGCCGGGCGTCCTCGTCGAACGCAATCATCTTCGAAGCCATGTTCTCTCCTGCTCACGATGGGGGTTCGCCGGGACGGCGCCCGCGACGGACGGCCCGCGGGCAGGCGGCAAGACCTGCCTGCGGACCTCGCCGCCCCGGCGGCTGGCACTCTCCAGGGGTGAGTGCCAGGCGTCCCCACGCACTTTACCCACAACTTGCGCGCCACGCACATAGTGCGCTGCACGCAATGTCGGATAGAGTCCTCCCATGAACGACGACGCCGTGGACCTCCGGGCCCGCAACAAGCAGGCCACCCGGGAGGCGATCAGCCATGCCGCCCTGCGCCTGGCCATCGAGCAGGGGCCCCACGGGCTGGCCCTCGTCCGCGTCCATGACATCGCCACGGCCGCGGGCGTCTCCCCGCGCACGTACAACAACTACTTCTCCAGCAGGGAGGAGGCGATCTGCGCCTTCCACGCCGACCAGGCCAGGCGCGCGGGGCAGGCGCTGCGGGCCCGGCCCGCCGGCGAGCCGCTCGACCAGGCCGTCATCGCGGCCGTGGTCGAGCTCTACACCGACCCCGAGCCCGACCGGGCCGGGCTGCGCATGATCATGTCGACGCCGGCGCTGGAGGGGGAGGCGCTGAAGACGTTCACCATGGCGGAGGGGCCGCTCGCCGAGGCGATCGCGGCGCGCACCGGCGTCGATCCCGGGCGCGACCTGTTCCCCGCCGTCGTGGCCGCGGCGGTGGCCGGGGCCATCCGGGTGGCGGGGCGGCGCTGGCTGGAGCCCGGCAACACCGAGTCGTTCGCGGCCATCCTGCGCCATGCCCTGTCCGTCGTCCTGCCCGCCGCGCCGCCCGAAGGACCCCGCGGGTAGCGGCGCTCGGTGCTGCGCCGCCCGGAGGTCCTCGCGGGTGGGGGGCGCTCAGTGCTGGGCCGAGGCCAGGTCCAGCCGGGCGGGGGTGCGCCACCAGACGGCCACGGCCGCCAGCAGCATGAGGAGGGCGCCGTACAGGCTGGTCGTCCGCAGCGATTCGGTGAAGGCGAGCGTGGCCTGCGCGGCCAGGTCGGAGGAGCCGATCGCGCGGGCGGCCGCCAGCGCGCCGCCGAGCGACTCGCGGACCGCGTCGGTGGCGTTCTCGGGCAGTTCGGCCCGGTAGAGGGCCGCGGCCAGGCTGCCCAGCACCGCGACGCCGAAGGTGCCGCCGATCTCGTACGAGGTCTCCTCGATGGCGGCCGCGCTGCCCGCCTTCTCCGCCGGGGCGCCCGCCATGATCACGGCGGAGGCTATGGCCAGCGAGCCCATGCCCGCCCCGATCAGCAGGATCGACACGGCCACCCAGAGGTAGGTCGTCGGGGCGACCCAGAGCACCACGAAGCCGAGCCCGCCGATCACCAGCCCGCCGGCCAGCACCGTACGCGCGCCGATCCGGGTGGCCAGGGCCGGCGCCAGCGGCGAGAGGACCGCGGAGCCGACCGCCATGGGCAGCATGGCCAGGCCCGTCTGCAGCGGCGAGTAGCCCTGGACGAGCTGCGCCCACTGGACCATGAGCAGCATCATGCCTGCCATGGCGATCGAGGTGGTGAAGGCGGCCAGGGTGCCGGAGGCGAAGGCGCCGCCGCGGAACAGCCGGATCTCCAGGAGGGGGTCGGGGCGGCCCAGACACCGCCGGACGAACCAGGTCAGCGTGACCGCGGCCAGGACGGCCGTGAGCGCGGTCCAGGCGTCCAGGCCCTCGGTGGCCACGTGCTTGATGGCGTAGACCAGGGCGATCATGCCGACCATCGACAGCACCGTGCCCAGGGCGTCCCAGCGGCCGGGGTCGGGGTTGCGCGACTCGGGCAGCAGGAGCAGCCCGGTGACGACGGCGACGGCCATGACCGGTACGTTCACCAGGAACGCGGCGTGCCAGCTGAACGCCTCCAGCAGCAGCCCGCCCACGATCGGGCCGAGCGCGCCGCCCACCGCCGCCATCGCGGCCCACACGCCCAGCGCGGTGGCCCGCTCGCGGGCGTCCGTGAACAGGTTGCGGATCATCGACAGGGTCGACGGCATGATCATCGCACCGCCGACGCCGAGCAGCGCCCGTACGGCGATCACCTCGGCCGGGCTGTCGGCCCACAGCACGGCGACGGAGGCCAGGCCGAAGAGGACGAAGCCGGAGACGAGCATGCGCTTGCGCCCCCAGCGGTCGCCCAGCGCGCTGACGGCCACCAGCAGGCCCGCCACGACCAGGGAGTAGACGTCGATCATCCACAGCAGTTCGACCGCGCCCGGCCGCAGGTCGGCCGAGATCTGCGGCAGTGCCACGTTGAGGATGGTCATGTCCATCGTGATCAGCAACAGGCTGGCCGACAGGACGGCCAGCGCCGCCCAGCGTCTGGGGTTCAGCTCGGTCACCGTGTTCGTCATGGGGGTCCTCCAAGGAAAAAGGGGTGGTGGCGCAGGGTCACACGGCTGACCCCGGCGACCTGGGCGATCCCGGTCGTCGGGGTGGCTGGGCACGTATGGGGGGTGGAGGACGCCTGCTCGGGCTCCCGCGTCAGCCGGCGTCGGCGTCCTCCGCCGCCACCAGCTTGAGCAGGCGGTCGTGGAGTGCCTTCCTGACCGGCTCGGACAGGGGGATCATGCTCGTGGCCCGCCACAGCCACAGCCCGTCGACGGCCAGCTGGGCCAGGAGCAGGTCGATGTCGCGCGGGTCGGTCGAGGTGGGCGGCGGGGCCCAGCGGCCGATGAGGTCGTCCCACGCCTCGGCCAGCGCCGGCGTGGTGACCGACTCGACCATGAACGCCAGGTCCGCCTTGCTCGCCGAGCCGTGCGCGCCCACCCGTACGTAGGCCTCGACGGCCTCCTGCGGCGACGCCTCCGCCAGCGGCTTGCCCAGTTCGGCGACGAGCTGCGCCTCCCACGCGTCGGTCAGATGCCGCTGGATCGCCACCAGCAGCTCGTCGCGCGTGCGGAAGTGGTACATCAGCCCGCCCTTGGTCACGCCGGCCTCCTCGGCCGCCGACTCCAGCGTCAGGGCGGTGATGCCGTCGCGCTCCGTCACGCGGATGGCGGCGTCCAGGATCCGGGTCCTCTGGCTCGGTCGCATAGCCGTAACTGTACCATCCAGAAGGTACAGTTACTCGCCGACGCAGCGGCCCGCCCGGTGACGGCGGCCGCGGTCAGGCGGGGCGCAGGGCCTTGAGGGTGAGCTCGACCAGGGCGTCGGCGTACTCGGGGGTGAGCGGGCCCGAGCGGTGCAGCCAGCGCTGGAACAGGGGGGCGTACAGGAGCTCCAGGGCCAGGTCGAGGTCGGCGTCCTCGGCGATCTGGCCGGCGCGCTGCGCGCTGCGCAGCCGGGCCTTCTTGGCCTCGTCGACCGGGCCCGCCAGCTTCTCGCGGTACTGGGCGGCGAGGTCGGGATCGTTGATGATCTCCATGTTGAGCGCCCGGATCGGCGCCTCGAACTCCGGGTCGGCGAACTCGGCCACCGTCGCCCGCATCACCAGCTTGAGATCGGCCTCGATGTCGCCCGTGTCGGGCAGCGCGATGCTGTCGCCTTCCTGGCTGAGGGCGAGGAAGGCGTCGAAGATCACGGCGCCCTTGGAACGCCACCAGCGGTAGATCGTCTGCTTGCCTACTCCCGCGCGGGCGGCGATGGCCTCGATCGAGACCTTGGCGTAGCCCATTTCGGAGACCAGCTCGCGGGCCGCTTCGAGGACGGCCTGCCGCGAGCGCTCACTGCGGCGGGCGGGATCGGGGCGCTTGGACATGCGGGCCAGCATAGCAGGAAGACGAGACGATACGGTCCGTCTTGCCAGCACCTCACCGCTCGACGCCGGCGATGACCGCGCTCACCATCTTGCGGACGGCGGCGGGCTCCGGCGGGGCGCCCGTCCGGTCGGCGAACAGCAGGTGGCCGGTCCCGATCAGGGTCGCAGCGAGCGTGTCGACGTCGGCGTCGGCCGCGATGCGCCCCAGGTCCCGCTCCGCGCCGAGGTAGGAGGCGATCATGATGCAGGCCTCCGTCAGAACCGGGACACCAGCCGGCCAGGTCCGGCGCAGCCGGGCGCGCAGCTCGTCCCGGAAGGTGATGAGGGCGACGATCGCCACGGCGACCGACCCGAACAGCGCCGCCAGCGCGCCCGCGAGATTCCCGGCGACGGTGCCGGTCCCGGCAGACTCGCGCAGCTCGGCGGTCTGGGCGTCCATCCGGTCGACGCGATCGAGCACGAACTCGGCGAGGAAGGCGTCGAAGTCCTCGAAGTGCCGGTGCAGGACGCCCTTGGCGCAGCCGGCCTCGGTCGTGACCGCCCGGCTGGTCAGCGCGCTCGGCCCGTCCCGCAACAGGATCCGGTCGGCGGCGTCGAACAGCTGCTCACGCACGTCGCGGAGGGCCACCCCTGTCGGCACCGCGCATCCCGCCTTCCATTTTCGTCAACGCGGGGTTGACGAGTGGGCACGTGCCCATCCATAGTGGGCGCATGCCCACTATATCTCAGCCGGCAGGCTCTCTTCCCGAGCCCGAGCCGCATCAAGCTCGGCAGATGGCGGAATCGTTCGGCGTGGACGCCGAGCGCTACGACCGGACCCGGCCCCACTACCCCGACGCCATGGTGGCCCGGATCGTCGCCGGCAGCCCCGGGCCCGACGTCCTCGACGTCGGCTGCGGCACCGGCATCGAGGCCCGGCAGTTCGAGGCGGCCGGCTGCAAGGTGCTCGGGGTCGATCCCGACGAGCGGATGGCCGACTTCGCGCGGCGCGAAGGGCTCGAGGTCGAGGTGTCGACGTTCGAGACCTGGGAGCCCGCCGGCCGGGACTTCGACGCGGTCGTCGCCGGACAGGCCTGGCACTGGGTGGACCCCGTCGCCGGCGCGGGCAAGGCGGCGCGGGTGCTGCGTCCCGGCGGACGGCTGGCGGTGTTCTGGAACGCGTTCCAGACCCCGCCCGATCTCGGCGCGGCCATCGCCGCGGTCTACCGCAGGATCATGCCCGACGCGCCGATCTACCAGCGCATGATGTCCGACGCGGACGCGTACGTGTCGCTGAGCGCCAAGGCCGCCGACGGCATCCGGCAGGCGGGCGCGTTCGGCGAGGTGGAGGAGTGGCGCTTCGACTGGGAGCGGCCCTACACCCGCGACGAGTGGCTGGACCTGGTGCCCACCACCGGCGTCCACACCCGGCTCCCGGCGGCCACGCTGCAGGAGGTGCTCGCGGGCGTCGGCGCCGCCGTCGACGCGGCGGGGGGCGGCTTCACGATGCGCTACACCGCGGTGGTGGTCACCGCGGCACGCGGTGCCTCCTGACCCCTACGGGTCCCCCACCCTGACCACCAGCCCGCGGATCTCGTAGCCGCCGATGTCGTTGTTGAAGCTCACGCGCGGCGCCGACGCCATCCGCACGCCGTCCATGGCGAACAGGCGGCTGAGGAAGACGTCCGTCTCCAGGATGGCGATGTTCGCCCCCGGACACCGGTGCGGCCCGTCGCCGAAGGACAGCGCCGCGGCGCTCGTGCCTCCGTCGATGGCGCGGCCGGGGCAGACCGACAGCGGCAGCGAGCCCACGGCTCGGGGATCGGTGTTGGCCGCGTCGACGAACACCTCGATCACCGCGCCCGGAGGCACCGTGACCGGCCCGTCGGCGCCGGCCAGGTCGAGGGCGGCGGTGGTGCGCCGGCGCAGCCGCCCGACCACGGGTTCGAGCCGCAGGATCTCGTGCAGGACGGCGAGGCGGCCGGGCTCGTCCGCCGCGCGGTAGCGCTCCAGCAGCGCCTCGTCGGTGAACAGGTGCCAGGCCGCGACGCAGATGAACTCGCGCGTGGTCACCATGCCGGCCGCGGCGAAGGTCAGGCACTCGCCGAGGATCTCGGCGTCCGTGCACCCTTCGGAGATCAGGTGCGAGATGAGGTCGTCGCGCGGCTCGCGGCGGTGGGCGCGGATCGCCGGGCGCACGTCGGCCAGGTAGACGCTCAGCCAGCTCACGTTCTGCCTGACCAGCCAGTAGATCCCGCTCGGGCTGGTCAGGCCGGGCCGGCCGAACTTCTCGGGGAAGAACCGTTCCAGTCTGGCGCGGATCCCGGGCCTGCTGGACGTCAGGCCGATGATCGCGCTCGCCACCTCGATCGCCACGCCGAAGCTCAGCTCCGACAGGTGCGCCTCCCCCGTCTCCCGCAGCTCGGCGAGCCGGCTCTCCGCGACCCGCGCCATCAGGTCGCGATACCGCTCGTCCACCCTGCGGGGCGTGAAGAACCGCGCGGTCTGGCGGCGGTCCTCGCGGTGTTCGGGCCCGTCGCGGTAGAGGACCGGTCGCCGGATCCTGGCCGGCAGCTTCTCCACGGTCTCGATGCCCAGCCCGGCCTGGACGGTGTCGTAGCTGCGCAGCACGGCGCGGGCCTGCTCGTGGCCGCGGACCTCCCAGGTGCCGTCGTCGGCGCGCCGGACCGGGCAGGCCACAGGTGCGGCCTGGCGCGGGATCTTGCGCGTGTCTTCGCTGTGGTCGTTCACGCCGGCACGTCTCTCCCTGTCGTCGGGCCGCCGTTGACCATGCTCGTCCCCGTTCGGCGTGAGATCAAGGGAACGGGGTGTCCGGGAAATACCGGATGTCATGGTTCGACTTGACTGATGATCTTCGATGCACCAGATTGTTCGCGACTTTTCGGACCGTTCCCAAGGAAACCCATGAAGCGAGCCATCATCGGTGCCGCCGTGGTCGCGGGCGTGGTGCAACTCACCGCCACGCCCGCGCAAGCGGCACCCACGATCGACCCGGTCAAGGCGCTCAAGGCCGAGTTAACCGCCGGCAGAGCCGTCAACGTGCAGTCCACGGCCAAGGTGACGTACACGCGCAGCCTGGTCGTCACCTCGGGGCTGGAGGGCACGATCGGGTTCGACCGGCGCGGCGCGGCCGCGTCCGATGTGGCCCAGACCCTGCAGTACAGCGAGGACCTCCTTCGCAGCGTGAAGAGGACGAAGCCGGCGGAGGTCGAGGCCCTGCAGCAGGGGCCCATCAGGATGATCTCCACCCGGGACGTGAGCTACGTCTCGGGCCCGATCGTCGACTCCGCGTTGCCCCAGGGCACGAGCTGGGTGGCCTACAGCCGGGCCGCTCTGCCGCCGAGCAATCTGGTGCTGAACGCCCTGGAGCCCGGCACGCTCAAGACGCTCCTGTCCCACCGCACCTCGTGGCGTGACGGCGTGCTGAAGGGCTCGATCAAGGCCACCAAGCTCGCGGCGGTCTCCCCCTCGTTCGCGTCGCGCTTCGGTACGCGTTCCAGGAGCGGCCGCGACGGCAAGATCAGCTACACCCTCTGGTTCGGCGGAGACGGCCTGGTCGAGCGGCTGTCCGCCAAGGCCGTCCTGCCCTACGGCAAGAGCTCCATGACGGTCGAGTCGAGCACCCGCTACGCGGACTGGGGTCGCGAGGTCACCGTTCTCCTGCCCCTGCAGGGAGACGTGCTCGACCGGGACCAGCTCGAGGACAAGGTCCCGGCCGCGGTCCCGGGGATCTGGAACTAGACGCCGGTCTTCGCCCGGCCGTGCCCCATGAGGGCCGGCCGGGATTGCCCGGCTCCGGAGCATGCCCTCGCGGGTGATATGAAGTTGTTTGAGTGCTTTGTCCAGAATGTACGTGCATCGCACCCCCAACCTCCTGTCCCCTGCCAAAGAGGCTGTTCCCCCCGATGCCCGGATATATCAGGAAAAGCTTGGCGGTGGCGCTGGCCGTCGTCCTCATCTTGACCCTCGCGTCCCCGTCAAGCGCGGGGGCCATCGCGCGCGGCCCAGCCGCGCCCAAGCGGCCGAACATCATCTTCTTCCTCGTCGACGACATGTCCGCCGAGCTGCTCCAGTACATGGACACGGTCAAGAGCCTGAGCCACGACGGCACCACGTTCACCGGCTACTACGTGGCCGACTCGCTCTGCTGCCCCTCCCGCGCCACCATGTTCACCGGCCAGTTCCCGCACAACACGGGCGTGCGGACCAACCAGGGCTACGACCACGGCGGCTACGGGGCGTTCGCCAAGCACGAGGGCAGGACGTACGCCGTCTCCCTGCATCAGGCCGGATATCGCACGGGCTACCTCGGCAAGTACATCAACGAGTATCCCGCGGGCCCCGGCTACCACGTCCCGCCCGGCTGGGACGAGTGGCACGTGACGGCGAGCGGCGGCTACAACGAGTTCCGGTACAAGCTCACCCGCTACATCAAGGAGGAAGCGGGCGGCCGGCGGCCGATCGAGCCCTCCAAGGGCAGCTACCTGGTCGACGAGCTGGGGCAGCGGGCGGTGGGCTTCATCGAGCGGTCCCGCCGGTACACCCCCGGCGAGCCGTTCTTCCTCCAGGTCTCGCCCTTCTCGCCGCACAACAGGGTCAACGTGAAGCGCGGCGACACGGAGCCGCGCTTCCCGCCCGCGCCGCGCGACCGGCCGAAGGACCGCTTCCCCGT
Source organism: Nonomuraea sp. NPDC051941 (assembly GCF_044593615.1). Classification (NCBI taxonomy): domain Bacteria; kingdom Bacillati; phylum Actinomycetota; class Actinomycetes; order Streptosporangiales; family Streptosporangiaceae; genus Nonomuraea; species Nonomuraea sp. NPDC051941. Next base: position 59,559 of record NZ_JBIUCF010000065.1, on the reverse strand, counting down.
CGGCGAGTTCCCCCATGGCGACTGCGGCGGCCCCGACTGCGACTCCATCGACGTGACCACCCTGCCGTCGTTCAACGAGGACACCACCGACAAGCCCTCCTGGGTACGGCGGGAGCCCATCGGCCCGAAGATCACCGAGAAGCTCCGCGAGGACTTCCGCGACCGGATCCGCATGGTGCAGTCGATCGACGACATGGTGCAGCGCGTCCTGTCCGCGCTGACCGAGGAGGAGAAGCTGAACACGTACGTCGTGTTCACCAGCGACAACGGCTTCCACCTCGGGCAGCACCGCCTGGTGCGCGGCAAGGCCACGGCCTACGACCACGACGTACGGGTGCCGCTCCTGGTCAGGCGCCCGGCCTCGGGGCCGCGCGGCGACCTCGTGACGCCCGCCATCGCCCAGAACGTGGACCTGTTCGCGACCTTCCTCGACATGGCCGGCGTCGGCGCGGCGACGCGTGACAGCCGCGACGGCCGCAGCCTGCTGCCCCTCATCCAGGGTCAGAACGTCACCGGCTGGCGCGACGCGGCGCTGATCGAGCACGTCAAGCCGGACCCCCACGCGCCCGGCCAGCCCGACCCCGACGCGGACGCCATGAAGAAGGGCAACTCCCGGCCGCCCAGCTACTCCGCCGTGCGCACGGGCGGGGAGCTCTATGTCGAGTACAAGGGCGATCCGCGGCCCGAGTACTACAACACCGTCACCGATCCGCGCGAGGAGTCCAACGACCCCGGCAACGCCAGGACGGCCGCCCTGAGCAAGGTCCTCGACGGCCTGAAGAGGTGCGGCAAGCCGGGCGCGGTGGACTGCTGGACGGCCGCCCACCTGCGCTGACTCCTCAGAAGGCGAAGCCGCCCGGGCGGTCGTTGCGGTCGGCGATCAGGCCGGCCAGGGTGGCGACGGCGATCTCGGGCGGGGTGCGCGAGCCGATGTTGAGCCCGATGGGCCGGTGCACCCGTGCGACCTCCTCGGGCGGCACGCCGAGGTCGGCCAGCGCCCGCACGTGCGGCGCGGTGTGGCGGGCGCTGCCCATGATGCCGACCCACCGGACGGGGAACTTGAGCACGTCGCGCAGGACCGGTCCGATCTCCTCACGGTGATGGTCGGTGAGCACCACGTCGGCCGTGGCGTCGAGCCAGGCGCCGAGCCCGGTCACCGCCGTGAATCCCTCGAGGCGGCGCTCGGGATCGGGCTCGACCAGGATCGGGCGGAAGCCGAGCTCGGCGCCGAATCTCAGCAGGCACTCGGCCACCGGGGAGGCGAAGACGGCGACCAGCGTCCGCCCGGCCGGCTCGACAGGGGCCTCGCTGTGGGCCTCGCTGTGGGCCACCGCGCACGCCGGGTCTTCTGCGTCATGGGTGTGGGCCATACTCGCAGTCTGACACAAGCAGTCGATCATGCTCGCGAAGATCCCTATAGGCTTCGCCCATGGACGCCGACCCCAGGATCGACCGTACGAAGCCGCATTCCGCCCGGGTCTGGAACTACCTGCTCGGCGGGCAGGACAACTACGACGTGGACCGCGAGGCCGGGGACACCCTGCTGCGCGTGTTCCCCGATTTCGCGCAGGTGGCCACGCTCCAGCGCGAGTTCCTCCGGCGCGCGGTGACCTACCTCGTCACCGAGGCGGGCATCCGGCAGTTCCTCGACATCGGCTCGGGCCTGCCCACCGCCGACAACACGCACGAGGTGGCGCAGCGCCTCGCGCCCGAGTCCCGCGTCGTCTACGTCGACAACGACCCCCTGGTGCTCGTGCACGCCCGCGCCCTGCTCGCCGGGACCCCGCAGGGCAGGACCGCCTACGTCGAGGCCGACGTGCGCGACCCCGGCACCATCCTCGCGGCGGCGGCCGAGACCCTGGACTTCTCGCGGCCGATCGGCCTGATGATGCTCAGCATCGCCGGCCAGATCCCCGACGACGACCTCGCCGCCGATCTCGTCCGCCGTTACGTCAAGGCGCTGCCGCCCGGCAGCCACCTGGCGCTGTCCGACGGCGCCGACGTCAACCCCTCGCTGGTGGCGGCGGTGAGCTCCTACAACGAGCGGGCCGCCTTCCCGTACACGCTGCGCAGCCCCGAGCGGCTCGCCGTCCACTTCAAGGGGCTCGAACTCGTGGACCCGGGCGTGGTCTCCACGCCGCTCTGGCGGCCCCCGGCGGGAGCGCCGCCCCAGCCGGCGATGATCAACGCGGTCTGCGGCGTGGGCCGCAAGCCCTGACGTGGGGGGGGGGGGGGGGGGGGGGGGGGGGGGGGGGCCGGGCGGGGGGGGGGGGGGGGGGGGGGGGGGGGGGCCCCCCCCCCCCCCCCCCCGGGTCAGGTGAGCTGGATGTAGTCGAGTTCGGCGTATCCGGTGCCGCCGGAGAAGAACGGCGAGCCCTTGGCCAGGCGGATCACGTTGTACCCGGCCCGGAGGGTGACGGTGGTGCTGACAGTGGCGCCGAACTCGCCCCACGCCGCGGTGGGCGGGTAGCTGACCGTGCTCCAGGAGCCGCCGTTGTAGGCCAGGCCCTGGGTCGCGGTGGCGCCGGTGCCGTTGGCGTAGCCGATGGTCATCGTGTACGAGCGCGCCGTGGGCATGTTCACCACGAAGTCGACGTAGCTGTCGGTACGCGGCGTGCCCGAGTTGTCGATCCGGCCCACGTAGCCGCCGCCCGACGCGCTGGAGGCGCTGAGCCGCTGGGCGCGGAAGACGGAGGCGTTCTCGGCCTCGTACCGCTGCTGGTAGGCAGGCACCCCGCTGACCGGCTCGACGACGAGCTGGTAGGCGCTGGTGGCCACCATGTTGGGCACGGACACGCTGAGCTGGCCGCCGCTGACCGTCCGGGTGGTCGTGGAGATCGTGGTGGGGGCGGTGACCGCGGTGAAGCGGCCGCTGGACGGGGTGGAGGTCAGCGTGACGCGGACGCTGGAGCCGAGTGCGCCGAGGCCCGTGAGGTTGACGGTGTTGGTGCCGGCCTCGTTGCCGAACGCCACGTTGACGATCTTGCGGGTGCCGTCGTAGGAGGCGAACCCGTCCAGGCCGGTCGTCGTGGTCGTCGTGGTCGTGACCATGTTCCCGGCCATGTCGCCGTACCACTTGTACAGCCACCAGGTGCCGGTGGGCTGGCTGTTGTTGACGACCAGGCCGTTCATGGTGCCGTACTCGTACCAGAACGCTCGGTGGGCGGACTCCACGCCGCCCCGCTCCAGCTTGGCGACGTAGCTGGCGATCCGGCCGGGCACGTCGACCTCGCTGGTGGCGGCGTACTCGTTGATGGAGATGCGGCGCGGGCTGATGCCGAGCGAGGACTCCAGGTTGCGGTAGTCGGCGATGTCGGAGGCGATCCTGGTGGGGTTCTGCAGCTCGTGCCAGCAGATGATGTCCGGCAGGGTGCCGGTGTTCTTGGCGTTGGTGAGGAACGACTGCATCCAGGAGCGGTTGTAGGTGGCGGTGCTGGGGCCGACGATCGGCGTGAGCGTGTCGAGCGCGCGCACCGCCCGGTACGTACGCACCCAGGCGTCGTTGAAGTTGCCCGCCGCGGCGGTGTTCCAGGTGTAGTCGGGCTCGTTCCAGAGCTCCCAGCCGATGACGTTCGTGACCGTGGTGGCCGACAGCCGGGCGTTGACCATGGTGTTGACCTTGGCCAGCCAGTCGTCCCAGCTCACCCACCTGTACGGGAAGTCGGGATAGATGTCGGGCATCCGGATGAACTCGCCCGCGCCGGCCCGGGTGGCCTGCGGGGACACCAGCAGGGAGTCGCCGCCGGGCGGCTGGCCGTTGGGGCGCTGGCCGACGCCGGGCGCGGGCTGGGTCAGGGAGTTGACCTTGATCGGGAGGAGGGTGGAGTCGGCCGGCCGGGAGTTCTCGGCCAGGCCGTACAGGCCGCCGGAGGCGACGTGGGTGACCGGCCGGAACGGCTGCGCGACGTTGACGGTCAGCGTCGCGCCGGCGGCCGCGGCCGGGGGTGAGGCGGTCACCAGGGCAGTGGCCGTGGTGACCAGGGCTAAGGCGAGCACTCGGAATCGGGACATCGTGTCACTCTCCTTCGATGGGCAACCAGACACGCATGCTCGACGGGCCGCGACGGGCCCACGAGTGGTACGGCCGCAGCGGCACGTCGAACCACTCGACGTCCGCCGCGGAGGCAGCCGCGGCGCCGGAATAGGCCCACGACCGGTCGGGGGGTGCGGCCAGGCGGCCGCGGACCAGCACTTCGCCGGGCTCGGCCCGGGGGCCGGATCGGGGGTCGCGTCGGGGATCGATCGCCAGGGCGTCGAGCCCGCCGGGGTGCGGGAGGTCGTGGGACTCGGCGCACAGGACCTCGGGGCCGCGCTCGACGGCGACGCAGCCGCGTACGGCGTCGATGCGGGGGTCCGGCCAGGTGAAGCGGGGCTCCATCGGCAGTTCGAGCGTGATCACCTCGCCCGCCCGGAACGCCCGCCGCACCGTGGCCATGCCGGGCTCGACCGGCCGCGCCCGCCCGTCCTCGGCGAGCGTGGCCCCGTCGGCCCAGGCGGGGACCCGCAGCGCCAGCGTCCAGAGCCCGTCGGCGAGGATCCGGACGCGGACGGTTCCGCTGTCGGGGTAGGCCGTCTCGACCTCCACCGCGACCTCCCGCCCGTCCGGCAGCTCGGCGCGGACGGTCGAGGGGGCGTACTGGTGGAGCTGCAGGCCGTCGTCGTCGGTGGTGGCGAGGTAGCCCTGGAGGCCGGCCAGGGTGCGGGCGACGTTGGTGGGGCAGCAGGACACGTCGAACCAGGCGGCCCTGACGCCGGCCTCGGCGCGCGGGCTCACCTCGTCCGGGTCCGCCTCCCGGCCCGGTGCCCGCTGGTGGAGGGGGTTGGCGTAGAAGAACGCCGTGCCGTCGGGGCTCGGGGAGGTGGCAATGACGTTGTAGAGCGTGCGCTCGATCAGGTCGGTGTAGCGGACGTCGCCGGTGGCGAGGTGGAGGCGCCAGGAGACCATGATCGAGGCGACGCCGGCGCACGTCTCGCAGTACGCCCGGTCCGGCGGCAGCTCCCAGTCCTCGCCGAAGCCCTCGTCCTGGTGGCGTGAGCCCATCCCGCCCGTGATGTACGTGCGGCGCGCGACCGAGCGCTCCCACTGCCGCTCCACGGCCCGCAGCAGCTCGTCGTCACCGCGTTCGACGGCGACGTCCACGGCGGCGGCGGTGAGGTAGAGCGCGCGGACCGCGTGGCCGCGCCACACGTCGGCCTCCCGGATCGGGATGTCGTCCTGGAAGTAGGCGCGGCCCAGGGGGATGTCCCTGAGCGTGCCGTGCCCGCGGCGGTCGAGGAAGATCCGCGCCTGCTCGACGTAGCGCTCCTCCCCCAGCGCCCGGCCGAGCTCGGCCAGGCCGACCTCGATCTCCGGGTGCCCGCAGATCCCGGGCCGGCCGTCCGCGCCGAACGTGCGGCACACGTGGTCGGCGGCGCGGCGCGCGACCCGTACGAGGTCGTCCTCGCCGTGCGTGCGCAGCCGGGCCACCGCGGCCTGCAGGAGGTGGCCGGTGTTGTAGAGCTCGTGGCCCATCTCCAGGTCGCTGTAGCGCGGCGGCTGCGTGCCGTGCCCGAAGCAGGTGTTGAGGTAGCCGTCCGGGTCCTGGGCGCGGGCGATCCGCCCGGTGAGCCGCTTGATCGCCGCCTCCGCCCCCGGGTCGCCGGTACGGCCGCGCTCCCAGGACAGGGCCTCCAGGAGCTTGTAGACCTCCGAGTCGGAGAACGACCAGCCGGGGCGGTCGGGCGCGGTCGTCCCGTCGGCGACCCGGTCGAAGTTGGCGAGCCAGCCGAGGCGCTCCATCCACGACTCGCAGTGGGCGAGCGTCGCCGCGGCGTTCACGGCCTGCCGGCTCCCCCAGAACCCTCCGGTGATGGAGACCTGCGCGAGCCCGAGGGGGCGTACCCGGCCCTGGGACGGCAGCACGGGGCTGGTCATGTGGTGAACCTTTCGACGGATTGCTGTTCAGTCCTTCACGGCGCCCGCGGTGACCCCGGCGGCGATGTAGCGCTGCGCGAGGACCAGCAGGAAGGCCGCGGGGACGGATGCGATCACGGCGGTCGCCATGATCGAGTTCCACTGCGTGGTGTTATTGCCGATGTAGCGGAAGATGCCGAGCGTGATCGGGATCACGTCGCTGTTGCGGTTGAGGGTCGAGGCGAAGATGAAGTCCGACCACGCCCACAGGAACGCGAAGAGCGAGACCGTGATCACCGAGTTGCGGCTCAGCGGCAGGATGATCGACCGGAACGTCCGCCAGGTGCTCGCCCCGTCGATCTGCGCGGCGGCCATGAGCTCGCCGGGGATGCTCGCCATGAACGCCCGGAAGAGCAGCACCCCGAACGGCACGGCCAGCGTCGAGTCGGCGACGATCAGGCCGGGGACGGTGTTGAGCATCCCGAGCCTGATGTAGATGGCGTAGAAGCCCATGGCCATGACGACCGCGGGGATCATCTGCGCGACGAGGAGCAGGAAGTCGATCCCGCGCGCGCCGCGCGGGCGCAGCTTGGCCAGCGAGTAGCCCGCGGGCAGGGCGACGAGCAACGTGAGCGCGACGGTGCCGAGGCCGATGAACAGGCTCGTGGCCAGGGCCGGCAGCTGCTGGGCGAACGCCGCCGCGTACCCCTCGAACGTGGGGTTCCAGGGGAACCAGTGGGGCGGGTCGGCCCGCATGTCGCCCGTCTTGGTCAGCGAGACGTTGAACATCCAGTAGACCGGGAACAGCATCACCCCGACGAGGACGACGCCTGCCGCGGTCTTCCAGCTCTTCATGCGCGCTCCTCCTTGCGCTGCAGGTGCACGTGCAGGAGCCCGGCGGCGAAGGCGATGAGGATCAGCAGGTTGCCGACGGCCGCCGCCGGCGAGAAGTCGGGCTGGCCGGTGCCGAACGCCTCCCGGTACGACCAGGTGGCCAGCGTCGTCGAGGCGTCCGCCGGGCCGCCCTTCGTCATGATCCAGATGATGTCGACGACCTTGAGCGTGTAGATCAGGCCGAGCAGCAGCGTGATCGCCGACACCGGGCGCAGCAGCGGGAAGGTGATGCGCCAGAAGCGCTGCCACCCGTTGGCCCCGTCCAGGCCGGCGGCCTCGTACAGGTCGGCGGAGATGTTCTGCAGCCCGGCGTACAGGATCACCAGGTTGAACGGGACGCCGAGCCAGATGTTGGCGATCGTGACGGCCAGCAGCGAGGTGTCGGGAGAGGTGAGCCAGTTGATCTGGCCGATCCCGAACGCCTCCAGCGCCGCGTTCACGATGCCGTTGTCGCTGTTGAGCATCCACGACCAGGTCGAGGCCGAGACGATCAGCGGCAGCAGCCACGGCACCAGGAACATCGCGCGCAGCACCGCCGACAGGCGGAAGTTGCGGTGGAAGAAGACCGCGAGGGCCAGGCCGAGGGCGTACTGCGCCGCGATGGACACCAGCGTGAACAGGGCCGTGTTGCGCAGCGCCCGCAGGAAGGTGTCGTCGGACAGGATGTCGCGGTAGTTGTCCAGCCCGGTGAACTCCGGGTCGCCCCGCACGAACGCCCGGGGCGTGTAGTCGTGCACGCTGAGGTCGATGTTGCGGTAGAGCGGATAGGCGTAGAAGGTGAGCAGGTAGATCACGAGCGGCGCGAGGAAGGCGTAGGCCGTCCACTGCCGCGAGCGCCCCCGCCGGGGAGCCGCGTGCGCCGCCCTGCCCACCGTCACCGCCTCGCCGGCCTCGCTGCTGAGAGAGGTCATCGGATCAGCCGCCGGTGGCCTGCTTCGCCTGGGCCTGCGCCTGCTTGAGCGCGTCGGCGGGGGTGGCCGAGCCGCTCAGCGCCTTCTGCACCCCGGTCCACAGCGCCTCGGAGATCTTCGGGTACTTGGTGCCGAGGTTGTCGCTGGTGCGGCCCTTGGCCGACTTCACGGCGTCGACCCACGGCTTGAGGCCCGGCTCCTTGGCGAGGATGGCCTGCTGGCCCTCGGCGGTGGAGGGGATGTAGTACGCGAACGTCGTACCGGTCTCCACCAGGCCCTCGGGCGTCGTCATGCATTCGAGGATCTTCTTCGTGACGGCGTAGCGCTTGGTGTCCTTCTGCACCGGGACCGTGATGAACTCACCGCCCGTGGGCGTGGGCGCGGTGCCCCCGTCCTTGCCGGGGATCTGCACGATGCCGGTGGGGAAGCCCGCCTTCTTGGCGCTGTCGATCTGCCAGGTGCCGTTCTCGGCGAACGCGAACTCCCCGGTCAGGAACTGCTCCCAGGTGGTGTTCTGGGAGTTGCTGATGACGGAGTTGGGGGCGGTGCCGTCCTTGACCCACGTGGTCCACAGGTCGAGCGCCGCGACGGCCTGGGGCGAGTCGAGCTGGGTCAGCTGCGCGCCGGAGCCCCAGAACCACGGCAGGAACTGGAACGAGCCCTCCTCCGTGCCGATGGCCGCGAACGTGATCGGCTTCTTGCCCGCGGCCTTGACCTTCTTCAGCGCCGCGTTGAGCGTGGCCCAGTCCTTGATCGAGCCGGGGTCGACGCCGGCCGCGTCGAGGATCTTCTTGTTGTAGTAGAGGGCGAGGGTGTTCGCGCCGATGGGGATGCCGTACGTCTTGCCGTCCAGCTCGCCGGCGGCGATGAGGTTCTTGTCGAACCGGGCTGTATCCAGGCCGAAGTCGGACATCGTGGTGAGCATCCCGGCGTCCGCGAGCGTCGAGACGGCGGGGTTGTCGAGGAGGATGACGTCCGGCGCGTTGCCCTCCTGGCCGGCGAGCAGCGCCTGGTTGGTCAGCGCGGTGGTGTCGTAGGCGGTGCGCTGGATGGTGACGCCCGCCTGCTTGCCGCAGGAGTCCACCCGCTTCGCCCAGGCCGAGGCCGGGTCGTGCTGCGGGTACGGGTCCCACCAGGTGTACGCGCCGGCGCCGCCCGCGGCGGCGCTGGTGGTGGTGGTGCCACCGGTCTGCGGGGCGGACGCGCAGGCGGACGCGCTGACTGACAGGGCCAGAACGGCGGTTCCGAGGACCGCCGCCTTCGCGGAAACCGACGTGCGGTTCATCGATGCCTCCAATGTTAGCGCTCACACTCGAGCGCGGCCGGAAGGTGTGGGGGGTCGGGGCCCGCGAACTAGCGGGCGGTCGGGGGCACGGTGGGGGGCGCTGCGGGGGGCGCGGTGCTTCCGCGCGAGACCAGTTCGGGAGAGATGAAGCGCACGACGAACGGCTCGTCGCGGGCCGCCGGCGATTCGACGCGGCGCACGAGCTGGCGTACGGCCATGGCGCCGAGCCGGTCGGGCGCGCTCTCGATGAACGAATAGGGCAGGGAGAAGGTCGCGGCGAACTCGGCGGAGTAGCGCCCGATGACCGAGAGGTCCTCGGGCACCCGCAGGCCTCGCTGGTGGGCGACGGAGGGCAGGGCCGCGGTGGCGGCCTCGTTGTTGAGCAGCAGGCCGGTCGCCGACGGGTAGGCGTCGAGCAGGGCGTTGAGCAGGTATCCGACCGCGGGCTGGCGGGACTCGCCATACACGGCGTGCAGGGTGACGCCGAGCTGGCGGGCCCGTTCGAGTGCGGCGTCGCGCAGGCGCCACACGTACGCGCCGCCGCGCTCGACGACGTGCTCGGGCTGCGAGATCAGGATGAGCTCGCGGTGGCCGAGCCGGTGGAGGTGCTCCACCATGGCCCGGCCGGCCTCCTCGAAGTCGAGGTCGAACACGTCGAGCCCCGAGCAGTCGCCCGGCAGGCCGACCAGGGCGCCCGGCTGCGGCGCGGCCCGCAGGATGGGCAGCCTCGGGTCGAACTGCGCGATGTTCATCAGGACGACGCCGTCCACCATGCGCGAGTCGGTGATGCGCCGCAGCGCCCGCACGCCGTCGGCCTCGGTGACCAGCAGCGTGTCGTAACCCAGGTCGCGGGCGGTGTTCGTGACACCCACGATGTACTGCATCATCGCGGGCGCGAACTCGTCTTCGTGGAACTGGGCGAGCAGACCGAGGACCTTGGTCTGGGATGTGGCCAGCGCTCGGGCGCCCGCGTTCGGCGTGTAGTCGAGCGCCTCGGCGGCCGCCAGCACGCGACGGCGGACCTCCTCCGAGATGGGCCGCTTGCCCGACAGCGCGTAGGACGCGGTGCTGCGGCTCACCCCGGCCTCCCGGGCCACGTCTCCGATCGTCGCCACTCTCACCTCCTGTACGTCATTGAACCGGTTCGACAGTTGCGTCGCGAAAACCCTCGGATCGCCGACCGGACAACGCCTTTTCCTGGGGATCTGCAGGATCGATCGGCCCGCCACCGGTCACGGCCGGGAACGGGCTCCACCTGCGGGCCGCCGGAATCAGCGAACCGGTTCAACGATGTGCCCCGACTGTCGCGCCGCCGGTGCGCGGGAGTCAAGAGCGAGGACGGTCGGCGATATCGAATCGTGACATGCCGGAAACGCCCATTGACGCGCTGGGCGCGGCTACGTAACCTACGCGAAACCCTCAGTTGCGTACCTCGATCACCCTCCCTGAGATTTGTTAACGCTCACACCTCCAGGGACTTCGTCATGACCATCAAGGCCATGTGGGCCGGGCTGCTCCCGGCCGCCCTCGTCGCCGCCTTAACCACGGGCGTCGCGGATGCGCGGACCGTGGATCCGCCCTCTCCCGTGCTCCTCTACACGTTCGACTCCGACGACCTCGCCACCGGCTCCATCACCGACTCCTCCGGCAACGGCCTGAACGGGACGCTGGTCAACGGCTCCACCGCCGCGCTGGTCGACGGCGCGGGCGGTGGCCACGCGCTGAGCCTGCCCGGCGGCGCGCCTTCCTCCGACGGCGCCTACGTGCGGCTGCCGCTGGACGCGATCAAGGGCAGGACCGACCTGACGGTGTCGGCGCGGGTCAAGTGGGACGGCACCGCCGCCGCCTGGCAGTGGATCTACGCGCTCGGCAAGGACACCAACCGCTACCTGTTCAGCACGCCGTACAACGGGGACGGCGTGCTGCGCACGGCGGTCACCACCTCGGGCGGCGGCGGCGAGGCCAAGGTCACGGGCTATGCCCCACTGCCGGCCGGCGCCTGGAAGACGCTGACCGTCACGCTCGACACCGCCGCCAAGCGCGTCACCACCTACCTCGACGGCGCCGCCGTGGCCTCGGCCCCCACCGCCATCAGCGCCGCGCAGCTGATCGACGCCGCCACGACCTCGGCCGGGTTCATCGGGCGCTCGTTCTATCAGGACCCGCTCTTCGACGGCGCGATCGACGACTTCCGCGTCTACGCCGCCGCGCTGTCGGCGGAGCAGGTGGCGGCCGTCGCCGGCGGCCAGACACCGACCCCGACAGGCCTCGCCCAGAGCGCGTTCTCCGTCCGGACGACCATCGGCACCGCGCCGGCCCTGCCGGCCGCCGTCCGCGCCACCTTCACCGACGGCTACGACCGCGAGCTGCCCATCGCCTGGTCGCCCGTGGATCCCGCGGACTACGCCGCCGCCGGGACCTTCACCGTGACCGGCACGGCCGGCGGCAGGCCCGTCACGGCCGAGGTCACCGTGATCCGCGAGGGCCAGCTCGTCATCGACCTCGCCGAGGACACCGGCCCCTTCCACGGCGGCGCGTCCGGCACCCTTTACGGCCTTTACGGGCCGGGGGTGCCGACCGACAACCTCATCGAGGGGATGCGCCTGCGCACCGTCTCGACCAAGGCCCAGGACGGCCCGCAGCACCCCGGGGCCGACGCGCTCGAGGTCGTCAAGCCGCTGGCCGACAGCACCGACGGCGACGTGTACATCTACATTACCGACATCCACCGCGGCTTCCCCTACCAGTGGCCCGGCGGCACGCCGCAGGAGAAGCTCGACCTGTATCGGCAGAAGATCGCCAAGCAGGTGGACCAGGTCCTCCAGCTCGACCCGAAATATCAGGACAACATTGTCTTCGTGCCGTTCAACGAGCCCGAGGGCAACATGTTCGGCACGGGTGAGTGGAGCTACAACCGGGTCAGCTGGCTCAGCGACCCGCGCGACTACTTCAAGGCGTGGGACGACGTCTACGCCCTCATCAAGGGCAGAATGCCGGCCGCCCGGATCGCCGGCCCCAACACCAGCGTGCTGTACTCCCAGGTCAAGGGCTACCTGGAGCACGTCGTCGAGGCCGGCACCGTGCCCGACGTGATGACCTGGCACGAGCTCAGCCACCCCGAGCAGGTCAGGGCCAGCGTCAAGCGCTACCGCGAGATGGAGGCCGAGGTCTTCGCCGGCACGAAGTACGCCGGGAAGCGGCTGCCCATCAACGTCAACGAGTACGCCTTCAACTACCACACCTCGGTGCCCGGCCAGATGATCCAGTGGGTGTCGGCCATCGAGGAGTCGAAGGTCGACGCCGACATCGCGTACTGGAACATCGACGGCAACCTGTCCGACTCCGCCGTACAGGCCAACCGGGGCAACGGCCAGTGGTGGCTCTTCAACGCCTACGGCAGCATGAGCGGCCACACCGTGCGGGTCACGCCGCCGTACCCGGGGCAGAACTACACCCTGCAGGGCGTCGCCACGCTCGATCCGGGCAAGAAGCAGGCCCGCGCGATCTTCGGCGGCGCCGACAGCGCCGGGCACATCCGCTTCGAGCACGTCCCCGACAAGGTCTTCGGCCGCCGCGTGCACGCGTGGGTGCGGGAGATCCCGTGGACCGGCCAGGTCGGCGACTCGGCGCAGCCGGAGATCGTCGCCGAGCGCGACGTCGCCGTCAAGGACGGCACCGTGGTCTTCGACTTCGGGGCCGGTGACCTGCCGAGGCTCAAGGAGTCGTCGGCGTACGAGATCGTCCTCACCCCCGCCGGCTCGGGCACCGCGACGGCGCCCGCGCCCAAGCTGTGGGAGGGGTCGTACGAGGCCGAGGACGCGAAGTACACCGGCGGCGGCTACAGCCGCAACGGCCCGGAGGGCTCCCCGTCGGACGTGTCGAAGTTCTACACCTCCGGCCGCTACGACGTGGGCGGGCTGCGTACCGGCTCGGACGGGGTGCTCGATTTCACCGTCGAGGTCCCGCGGGCCGGCCGTTACGACCTCAGCGTGTTCGCCAACTCGCTGAACACCTTCGACCGGGTGCGCGAGCAGGGTCCGACCAACGTCTTCGTGCGCGTGGACGGGGGCGCGGAGCAGGAGCTGTTCCTGCCGCTGGGCTACAAGTGGGTGGTGTGGGACCACGCGGACACCACCGTGGAGCTCACGGCGGGCAAGCATGTGCTCTCCCTGGCCGCGCGCAGCCTCGACGGCGCCAAGGCCACGAAGGGCGACGCGATCGTCGACCGGATCCGGCTCTCGCTGGCCAACCCGGCGGCGGCGACCTCGATCTACGAGGCCGAGCTGGCCGACCTGCGCGGCGCCCGCCCGTCCTACTCCGCGTACAGAGCCGCGCTCTCGGGCTCCGGGGTCGTCGCGGCCCGGCGCGAGGAGTCGGCCACCTTCTGGGTGTACTCCGCCCAGGACGCCCCGGCCGAGCTGGACCTCAAGCTGCTCGGCTCCGGCCAGGCGGCGGTGACGGTCAACGGCGTACGGGTGCTGGACCGCGCCCGGCGCGGCGACGCGACCGCGGCGGTGTCGCTGTCCGGCGGCGTCAACAAGGTCACGGTCACCGGCAGGTCCGGCACGTCGCTCATCGACCGGCTGGAGGTGCGGCCCGCCGCCGGCGCGCTGCCGGCCACCGTGTACGAGGCGGAGTCCGCCCGGCTCGCCGGGACGGCGAAGGCGTCGCCGCTCTCGCTGGCGGGCGGCGGGAGCGCGGTCACCGGGGTCGGCGGCACGCCCGGCAACGCCAACACGCTCACCTTCGACCTGCGGGCCGCCGCCGACGGCACGTACGCCATGCGGGTGCGCTACTCCAACCCGGAGCAGTCGCCCGCCACGCACTACAACCCGGACCCGCTGGCCAGGCACGCCGACATCTCGGTGAACGGCGCCGCCGCGCAGCGCGTCCTGTTCCCCCACACCTTCCACGAGAACAACTTCTGGGAGCTCACCGTCCCGGTGCGGTTGAAGAAGGGCTCGAACACGGTGCGCTTCTCGGCCGAGGAGCTGCCGAACTTCGACGGCACCACGTACGCGTCGGAGACCTTCCCCGGGGTGCTCCTGCGCGCGCAGTACGCCCCCGTGATCGACAGGATCACGCTGGCGCCGTACAGCGGCTGACCCCCATCGGTGCCGCCCGTGCCCCAGCCCTGGGGCACGGGCGGCACCGATGCACGCTTGTCGGGCGGGCCGTACCGATCAGCGGGACGGTGACACCAGGCCCGCGTCGTAGGCCGTGATGACCAGCTGGATCCGGTCGCGGGCGGCGAGCTTGGCGAGCAGGCTGGCCACGTGCGCCTTGGCCGTGCCCGGGCTGATGTGCAGCTCGGCCGCGATCTCGGCGTTGGACAGGCCGCGCCCGACCAGGGTCAGCACCTCGCGTTCCCGCCCGGTGACGCCCGCGAGCTCGCGCGGCCGGGGCGCCGGGGCGGGGCGGCGCGCGAAGTCCTCGATGAGGCGGCGGGTGACGCCGGGCGCGATCAGGGCGTCCCCGGCGGCGACGACGTGCACGGCGGACAGGATGTCCTCCAGTGCCATGTCCTTGACCAGGAATCCGCTGGCCCCCGCCCGGAGGGAGGCGTAGACGTTGTCGTCGTCGTCGAACGTCGTCAGCATGATCACCCGGGTGGACGGGGACTCGGCGGCGATGGTCTGGGTGGCCTCGATGCCGTCCATGCCGGGCATGCGGATGTCCATCACCACCACGTCCGGACACAGCCGCCTGGCGAGCTGGATCGCCTGGGCCCCGGTCCCGGCCTCTCCGGCGACCTCGACGCCGGGGGTGCCGTCGATGACCATGCGCAGGCCGGCGCGGATCAGCGGCTGGTCGTCGGCGAGCACGACACGGATCGTCACGACACCTCCACCCCGGCGCTCGCACGTCCGGCCGGGTCTTTGATCGGGCCGGCGAGTGGGGTCGTGAGCGGCAGGCGGGCGGTGACGCGGAAGCCGCCGCCCGGCCGGGGGCCCGCGCTGAAGTCGCCGTTCAGCAGGGCGACGCGTTCGCGCATGCCGGCGATCCCGTGCCCGCTCCCCGCGCTCGGCGTGGCGGCGCCGCGTCCGGCGCCGCGTCCGGCGTCGGAGATGTCGATGCGCAGCTCCTCGTCCTCGTAGTCGATCGTGACCTGGCAGTGGTCGGTGCCCGCGTGGCGCAGCACGTTGGTCACGGACTCCTGCACGATGCGGAAGGCGGAACGGTCGACGGCGGCGGGCAGGGGTCGTGGCCGCCCGTGCCTGCGCACGTCCACGCGTACCCCGGCGGCCGCGGTCGCCTCGGCCAGCCGGTCGACGTCGGCCAGCCCCGCCGCGGGCGCGGGTTCAGAGGACTCACGGTCACGGTCGCTGTCGCGCAGCGCGCCGAGCAGGTGCCGCAGCCCCTTCAGCGTCTGCCTGCTGGTCGCCTCGATCGCGCCCAGCGCCTCGCGCGCCTGCTCCGGCCGGCTGTCGATCACGCGGGCGCCGGCGCCGGCCTGGATGGCGATGATGCCGATGCTGTGCGCGACCATGTCGTGCAGCTCGCGGGCGATGCGCAGCCGCTCGTCCGTGACCGCCTGGGCCGCGGCGTGCGTACGCAGCGCCCGTTCGTACTCGCGCCGCTGCCGGATGAACATCCCGCCCATCCAGCCGACGACGACGCCCAGGCCGAGCAGGACCGACAGCGCCAGGAACCCGGGCGCAAGAGCGCGCAGGCCGTGCCGCAGCAGGTCCGCCTGCAAGGCCGCCTCCTGGACGACGAGCGTGACGGCCGCCGCGGCCAGGCCGGCGCGGCGCGACCGGGTGGCGGCGACCAGGCAGACCAGGACGTCGCCCGCCAGGAGCAGCGGCCAGAACCGCTCCGCCGGCAGCCCGGCCGCCGACGCCGTGACCACCCCGGCCAGCAGCACCGCGAGCACCGTGCCGGGCCGCCGCCGCGCCCAGGCCAGGGGGAAGGCCATGGCGGCGGCGAACGCCGCGTGCTCGGCGCCCACGGGGAGCAGGTTCTCGCCGTCGGTCAGCGTCAGGGTGTACAGCAGCGGCACCAGGCCCGCCAGGCCGCACCAGGTGAGCAGCGTCCGCACGCCGCCCGGCAGCCGTTCCGGCCATCTGTCGCGCACCCGTCGATCGTAGTCACCCGCTCAGGGGCCGGGCATCGGCCGCCGGGCCTATGCCCGCGGGCCACCCACGCCCGCCGCAAACAGGCCCGCGGCCAGATGCGGCACGCCTTCGACCTGCGACAACGTTGGTCAGGTGATCGAAGTCAACGGACTGACCAAGCGCTACGGCGCGGTGACGGCGGTGAACGGCCTGACGTTCACCGTGCGGCCGGGGCACGTCACCGGGTTCCTCGGCCCCAATGGCGCCGGCAAGAGCACCACGCTGCGCATGATCCTCGGCCTGAACCGTCCCACGTCCGGAAGCGCCACCATCGACGGCCGCCGCCGCCCGGCGGGCCTGCGCCACGTCGGCGCGCTGCTGGACGCGGGCGATGTGCACGGCGGCCGCACCGCGGGCGCCCACCTGCGCGCGCTGGCCCGCGGCAACGGCCTGCCCCGGCGCCGGGTGGCCGAGGTGCTGGAGGAGGTGGGGCTGGCGGGGGTGGCGCGCCGCCGGATCGGCGGGTTCTCACTCGGCATGCGCCAGCGACTCGGCATCGCCGGCGCGCTGCTGGGCGACCCGCCGGTGCTGATGTTCGACGAGCCGATCAACGGCCTGGACCCGGAGGGTGTGCTCTGGGTGCGCGGCCTGTTCCGGCGGCTGGCCGCCGAAGGACGCACGGTGCTGGTCTCCAGTCACCTGATGAGCGAGATGGAGCACACCGCGGACCGCCTCGTCGTCATCGGCCGCGGCGAGCTGATCGCCGAGGAGAGCCTGGCCGGGTTCGCCGCCCGCGGCACCGGCGCGTCCGTCGCCGTACGCACCCCGGACCCCGCCGAGCTGGCGGCCGTCCTCAGCCTGGAGGGGGCGCACGTGCGGCCGGAGGGTGGAGACGCCCTGACCGTGACCGGGCTGAGCGCCGCCCGCGTCGGCGAGCTCGCCCATCGGCGCCGGATCATGCTGTACGAGCTCGCGCCGCGGACCGCCTCGCTGGAGCAGGCGTTCATGGAACTGACCGCCGGCCACGCCGAACATCGGACCGGTGACCCCGCAATGGCCGCCAGACCCGCCGATCACCCGGCCGGTGGCCTCCGATGATGACCACCAGACCCGCCGGTGATCCCACGATGAGCTCCGGCACCTTCCGCGACCTGCTCGCCGCCGAGTGGATCAAGCTCTGGTCCCTGCGCTCGACCTCGTGGCTGCTCGGCCTGGGCACGCTGGCCATCGTCGCCCTGGCCGCCCAGAGCAGCCTCGACGCCTACCAGAGCTGGCCCGGCTTCACCGCGATGGAGAGGGCCAGGTTCGACCCGCTGGGCGAGGCGTTCAGCGGCCTGGCCGCCTCCATGCTCATGATCGGCGCCGGCAGCCTGGGCGCCCTGACCATCGTCGGCGAGTACGCCACCGGGCTCATCCGCACGACGCTCACGGCCGTCCCGGCCCGCCACCGCGTCGTGGCGGCCAAGCTCGCCGTCACCGCCGCCGTGACGCTCGCGACCGGCGCGCTCATCTCCGGGGGAACGTTCGGCGTCAGCCAGGCCATCCTGTCCGGCCGCGGCATCGCCGTCTCGCTCGGCGACGCCGGCGTGCTGCGCGTCCTGGCCGCCAACGCGCTGCTCGCCCCGGTGTCGGCGCTGACCGGCATGGGCATCGGCGCGCTGGCCCGGCACACCGCCGCCGCCGTCGTCACCGTCTGCGCCGCGCTGGTCGTCGTGCCCACCTTCTTCCGGCCCACCGTCCACCAGTGGCTCAACGACCTGTACGCCCTGGTCCCCTTCTACGTCTGGCGGACCTGCCTGGGCCTGCCCCTGCTCCGCGACGACCCCGCCCTGCCCACGGTGGCCGGCTCGTGGGCGGCCTTCGCGCTGTGGCCGCTCGTCGCCGCCGCCCTGACCCTGATCGTCGTACGTCGCCGCGACGTATGACCCGTACGAAAGGAAATCCGATGAAGTTCCGCCTGCCCGCCGTCGCGCTGACGGCCTGCCTCGCCCTGACCGCCGTCCCCGGCACAGCGGCCGCCGCCTCGGCCTCCATCCAGTTGGAGTTGCCCCGCCCGACCGGCCCGAACCCGGTCGGCCGCGACATCCTCCCCCTGGTCGACAGCGCCCGCAAGGACCCCTGGGTCCCCGAGTCGGGCCCGCGCCGGCTCATGGTCTCGATGTACTATCCCGCCCGCTCGGCCACCGGCGGACCCGCTCCGTACATGACCACCGCCGAGGCCGCGTCCCTGCTCCAGCGCAAGGCCCCAGGCGCGAAGATCCCCGCCGAAGTCATCAGCGGCACCCGCACCTACGCCCGCGCAGGAGCGCCGCCCAAGCAGGGCCGTTACCCGCTGGTGGTGCTCTCCCCCGGCCTCGGGCTCCCGCGCGCCAGCCTCACCTTCCTGGCCGAGGACCTGGCCAGCCGCGCGTACGTGGTCGCGCTGGTCGACCACGCCTACGAGTCCTCCGGCACGACCCTGCCCGACGGCCGGACCATCACCTGCGCGCCGCTCTGCGACCAGCCCAAACCGCCGGAAGGCGGACAGGCGGCCATCACCGCGAACCGCGCCAAGGACATCGCCTTCGTCCTCGACGAGCTGACCGGCCGGCACCCCGCCTGGAAGAACGCCCGCATGATCGCCCCCCAGCGGATCGGCATGGCGGGCCACTCCCTCGGCGGCGACGCCAGTGCCGCCACCATGGCCGTGGACAGGCGCGTACGGGCCGGGGTGAACCTGGACGGCACCTTCCACCCCGCGGTCCCGCTCGACCGGCCCTTCCTGCTGATGGGCAGCCGGTCCGACCACGTGCCCGGCAAGGACCACACGTGGGATGACGCCTGGACGAAGATGAGCGGCTGGAAGCGCTGGCTCACGGTGGCCGCCACCGACCACGCGAGCTTCACCGACCTGTCCATCCTGCAGCAGGCGGTCGGCCGGTCGGGCCCCGACTCGCTCTCACCGCAACGCTCGCTGGAGATCACCCGCGCCTATGTCGGCGCCTTCTTCGACCAGCACCTGAAGGGCCGCAGGCAGCCGCTGCTCAACGGCCCGTCACCGGCGAACCCGGAGGTCGCCTTCCACAACCCCTGAGGCTGTTCTCATTCCTGAAATATCCGGCTTTGGCGCAGCGGGAAGCGCGTGACAGGCGTCCAGCGGAGACCGTCGAAGCTCGCCAGGTCCACGGCGGTGACGCGGGTGGTGAACGGCAGTCCGGGCGCGACGGCGGACTCGACGCCGTCCAGGACCTCGTCGTCGCCGTAGCCGACGGACAGGTGGGGGACGGCCTCGCCGTACCGGCCGCCGTACGGGCGCAGCGCCGGCCACCTGCCGGTCACGCTCCGCGTGAGAGCGGCGAACGGCCCGGCGGGCTCAGGCCCCAGATAGAGCAGGCCGGGAAAGCGGCCGCAACCGGTGAAGGCCGCCTCGAAGGGCTGGTGGGCGGCGAACAGCCTCGCCAGCTCCGCCAGCGTCCCGTCCCCGATCTCCGGCCGTGGCAGGAACGGATAGAGCACGGTGACGTGCGCGGTCACGCCGTACCTGGCCGACGGGTCGAACAACGCGCGCTGGCCGCCGACGACCGGCTCGGCTTCGGGCACGGGCACCACGAGGACCGTGGCACCGACCGGGTACGGAGCCGCCCCGCCCGCGCTCAACTCGCGCCCCGCGTGCCGTACCAGCGCCACTCGGTGAGCCGTGGGCGATCGGGGAGAGCGGTGCGCCCGGTCGCCCACAGCAGGACCTCCCAGGCGTCACCGTCAACGGCGGCATGGTGGGGAAAGAGCCTGTTCAGGACCCGGGAGCACAACTCCCCCGGCGGCGACCACTCCAGATTCAGCCCTTGAGCGATGTCATGCGTGTGCACGAGGACCTCGACGACGGCCATGGCGGCGAAACCCTCCGGGTCGGAGGGCCCGAAAACGTGGTAGGCGACGGTGTCCGAGGGGGCGGTGCGCAGGACGGAGGCCATCAGGCCTCCGCACGCCTCCACAATGGTCAGCAGGCCCTGGGCACCCGCGGCCCGGTCGGCGAAGATGACGTTCGCCGGGCCACCGCTCCGGTCGCTGCTCGTCCGGAACGGCAACAGCGCGGTCGTCGGCGGCTCGGCGAGCCCGAACCTCGCGGCGTAGGTGAACAGGTCGTCGGCCAGATGCTCGAGCGTCTCCCGGCAGGTCCACTCGAGCGTCCCCGCCTTGGCCTCCCACGCATCGGCATCCGCGTCCCTCAGGGCGTCGATGGCCAGAGCCACGACCCGGCGCACGTCCTCTCCGTCGACTGCGGTTTCCGCGCTGTGCATGAGAAGGATCGTAACAACGGCCGGCGCGGGGCCGGTCAGTCGCGCGTCGGGGTGAGGGCGCGCAGGGCCTCGCGGAGGTCGGCGCCGGAGCCCGCCGCGACGACCCCGCCCTCGCGGTCGACGGCCACGGCGGAGAAGACCGGGCCGGCCGGGGTGTCCGGGTCGCAGGTGAGGGTGACGGCGTGCCCGTCGAGCAGCATGGCCTCGGCGTCCGTCCTGGACGGGGGCGCGGCCCGGTTGATCAGGTCGCGGGCCGAGATCAGGGCGGCCACGGGGGTGCGGTGGCGGCCCAGCAGCACAGGGCTCTCGTCGTACGGCTGGGTGACCTGCCGGACGAGATCGCCGAGCTTGGCCCGGGCCGTCGAGAGCGGCACGAGCGGGAGCCCGCTCAGGATCCCGGACACCTGGGAGAGCGGGACGAGCGCGGCCCACTCCCAGCGCTCGCGGGTGACCAGGATGGTCTCACCGTTCCTGGCGGCCTTGACGATGGTCCCCCAGCGGGCGCGGGCCTCCTCGACGCCGAGCGGGGTGCCGTACCGGGCGTGGAGTTCGGCGTAGGAGGGCGGCTGGGCGGCGGAGTCGTTGATCACCCGAAGAATCGTAAGGCGCCTTACGGAATATGTGCAAGGCGCCTGACAAAATCCACGTCAGACGCGCTTCGCCGTGGAGGCACGGACGACCAGCTCGGTGGCCAGCTCGACGTGGTGGGAGTCGATCTTCTCGCCGGCCGCCAGCCGCAGCGCCGTACGCACCGCCACCCCGCCCATCTCGCGCAGCGGCTGGCGGACGGTGGTCAGCGGCGGGGAGGCCATCCGGGCCATCTGGGTGTCGTCGAACCCCACGATGCTCAGGTCCTGCGGGACGCGCAGGCCCCGCTCCCTGGCGGCCTCCATGACGCCCAGCGCGCTCTCGTCGCAGCCGGCGAAGATCGCCGTCGGCGGCTCCGGCAGGTCGAGCACGGCCCCGCCGTACTCGAGTCCGTCCTCGTAGCGGAAGTGCCCGGAGCGCGTGTACGCGGGCGGCACCGGCACCCCTTCGGCCTCCATGGCGGCACGGTAGCCATGCAGGCGGGCCTGGTGGCAGGCGGCGGCGGCCGGGCCGCCGAGGTAGGCGATGCGCCGGTGGCCGAGGGACAGCAGGTGCTGGGTGGCGGCCAGCCCGCCGGCGAAGTTGGTGGAGCCGACGCTGGTCACGCCGGCGTGCGGCAGGTGGAGCGGGTCGATCACGACCAGCGGCAGCCGGACGCGGGACAGCGCGGCCAGCTGCCGGGTGCTCAGCTGGTCGCACGTGACGCAGATCAGCGCCCGGCGCCCGGCGGCGGCCAGGTCGCCGGCCCACGCGGCGGGGTGGTCGATCTTCTTCCTGACACTGACGACGATCCCGACGCCGAGCTCCGCCCCGGCCGCCACCACACCCTGGATGATCTCCGTGGAGTAGGTGCTGAAGTCGTCGTCGAACTGCACTTCGACGGTGTCCGTGGCGACCGGCCCGTCCGTACCCGGGGTCCGGCGTGGCGACGGCGCGATGTAGTCGTGCTCCCGCAGCAGCGACTGCACGAGGGAGCGGGTGGTCGGCGCCACGTCGCTGCGGCCGTTGAGCACCTTGGACACGGTCGCCACCGACACGCCCGCCGAGGCCGCGACCGTGGCCAGCGTGGCGCGTCTAGAACTGGACGGCATCGACTCCCCTTTCACGCTCGACCGACACGGGGGTGTCCAGGCGCCGGTCGTGGCCGACGACCCGGGCCGGGCCGGCCAGCCGTACCGTGCTCCGGCACGGCAGGTCGGCCGCCGACGTGCCGACGAGCACCTCGAGGTCCCCGGGCTCCACGATGCGCCTCAGATCGCGGCCGGTGAAGGCCGTCCGGTCGGCGTGCACCCGGAAGGTCACGCGGGCGCTCGCCCCGGGCTCCAGCCGGACCCGGGCGAACCCGGTCAGCTGCCGGACCGGCCGGGTGACCTGCGCGACGACGTCGTGCAGGTAGAGCTGGACGACCTCCTCGCCGGCCCGGTCCCCGGTGTTGCGCACGCTGACCGCCACGCCGAACTCGCCGTCCGTGGGCACCTCGGCGTCGCTGATCCGCAGGCCGCCGACCTCGAAGCTGGTGTAGGAGGCGCCGTACCCGAACGGGAAGAGCGGGGTCGGGTCGAGGTTGCTGATGCCCTGGCTGTCGGCGCCCAGCGGCGGCTGCAGGTACGTGCCCGGCTGCCCGCCGTGCCCGCGCGGGATCTGCACCGGCAGCCTGCCCGACGGCTGGACCCGGCCGGACAGCACGCCGGCGACGGCCGCGCCGCCCTCCTCGCCGGGCATGAACGCCTGGACGAGCGCCGCCGCGCCCGCGCGCACCCGGCCCAGCGCGTACGGACGGCCGGAGACGACGACGGCGACGACCGGCGTGCCCGTCGCGGCCAGCTCGGCCACCAGGTCCTCCTGCAACCCAGGAAGGCGCAGGTCGTCGGCGTCGCAGCCCTCACCCGAGGTCCCGAGGCCGAACAGCCCGGCGAGGTCGCCCACGGCCACCACGCACAGGTCCGCCCCGCGCGCCGCTTCGAGCGCGGCGGCGAACCCGGAGCGGTCGTCCCCCTGCACCTCGCAGCCCCGCTCGTGGACGATCTCGGCCTCCGGCAGCTCGGCCCGCAGCCCGTCGAGCAGGCTGGGCGCCTCGATGCCGAGCCCGAGCGCGGGGTGGCGGGGCAGCACGTGGTTGGGGAAGGCGTAGCAGCCCATGAACGTCCGCGGATCGTCGGCGCACGGCCCGACGACCGCGATCCGGCGCGGCCCGGCAGGCAGCGGCAGCGCGTCGCCGGCGTCGAGCAGGACGATCGACCGCTCGGCCAGCTCGCGCGCCAGCGCCCGGTTGCCCGGCGAGTCGAGGTCCACGTCATCCGCCCCGGACACGGACTTCTCCGGCGTCCAGTCCGGGTCGAGCAGCCCGAGCTGCACCTTCTGGGTGAGCAGCCGGCGCACCGCCCGGTCGATCAGCGACTCGGGGAGCTCGCCGGCGCGTACCCGCTCGACCAGGTGCGGGCCGAAGCCGAGCGTGTCGGGCAGCTCGACGTCGATGCCCGCGGTGAGGGCCTGGACGCCCGCCTCGCCGGTGTCGGCGGCGACGCGGTGCATGCTCGCCAGGAACGGGATCGCCCAGTAGTCCGACACGACCGTCCCGGTGAAGCCCCACTCCTCGCGCAGCACCTCGGTCAGCAGCCAGGGGTCGGCTCCGGCGGGCACGCCGTCCACGTCGGAGTAGGAGTTCATCACCGACCGGGCGCCGCCCAGCGCGATGGCGGTCTCGAAGGTCGGAAGGATCATGTCCATCAGCTCGCGCCGCCCCATCGGCACGGGCCCGTGGTTGCGGGCCGCCCGGGAGGCGGAGTATCCGGCGAAATGCTTGAGGGTGGCGATGATGCCCGCGTTCTCCAGCCCGCGCACGTAGGCGGCGCCGAGCATGGAGACGAGGTACGGATCCTCGCCCATCGTCTCCTCGACCCGGCCCCACCGGTAGTCGCGCACCACGTCCAGCACCGGTGACAGGCCCTGGTGCACGCCCACGGCCCGCATGTCCCGGCCGATCGCGACCGCCATCCGCTCCACCAGCTCAGGGTCGAACGTCGCCCCCCACGCGATGGCCGCCGGGTAGACCGTCGCCCCGTACGTGGTGAACCCGGTCAGGCACTCCTCGTGGACGATGGCCGGGATCCCGAGCCGGGAGCGCTCGACGACGGCCCGCTGCAGCCTGACCACCTCGGCGGCGCCCTCCCGCGCGGTCACGGGGGCGCTGCCGTGCACCCGGGTCAGGTGGCCGAGCCCGTGCCTGACGGCCTCGTCGAGGGGGACCGTGCCGGAGGCCGTGAACACGTCCTGCATCGGGGCGACGTTCAGCGTCTCGGCGTCCTGCGCCGGCTCGTGCTGCATGTCGTTGCCGAGCCACCGGCTGCCGAGCTGGCCGACCTTCTCCTCGAGGGTCAGCTCCGCGAGGAGGGCCTCGACTCGGTCGGCCACGGGAAGCGCCGGGTCCTGCCACGGGCGGAGCACGCCGTCCATCGCGGGGGTCCGATCCAGAGCCGTCATCTGCTCTCCTTAAAGCCGATTCCCGCCGTGAGTATTTCGAAATGTTTCGATGTCGTCGAGTGGCCTACGAGCAAGCGTCCCCGATTTACAGACGACCAGATGAACGCCGCGCCTGAGTACTTTACACACGCGCTGCTCGAAAGGGCAGATTCCCGGATACGCCGGTCTTGACAGGCCCATGGTCGAAACCTAAATTGACGGACCACGCGGTATGTCGCAAATGTTTCGACGAGCTCACTCAAAGGAGACGTGACGAGCGGCATCGGCAGGCGCCGCGTCCCCGGCCGCCCGCCACCACCATCCGACGATCAACGAGCCGCGCGGCCAACCCCCCGGCGTTCAAGTACGGAGATCAGCGTGGAGAACAGGTCAACTTCCCGCCGCACCTTCCTCAGCCTCTCCATGGGCCTTCCCCTCGGAGCAGCCCTGACCGCCTGCGGAGGCTCCGGCCCGACCCAGGCCGGCGCCGGTGGCGGGGGTGCCACCACCACAGGTGGCGGCAGCGGTGCCGGCAAGGCCACCTACTGGTATCTCACCGGACAGCCACAGGAAGGCATCCGCACCCGCGCCGTCGAGCGCTTCAACAAGGCCAACCCGAGCAGCCAGCTCGCGACCACGATGTTCCAGAACGACGCCTTCAAGACCAAGATCAAGACGGCGATCGGCGCGGGCGAGGCCCCCACCATCATCTGGGGCTGGGGCGGCGGCGGACTGAAGAGCTACGTGCAGGCCGGCCAGGTCGACGACCTCACCTCCTGGTTCGACCAGAACGCGGCCCTGAAGGACAAGCTGTTCCCCTCCTCCTTCAACGCGGCCACGGTCGACGGCAAGATCTACGCGGTGCCGGTCGAGGCCGTGACGCCGATCGTCCTCTTCTACAACAAGAAGGTCTTCGAGAAGGTCGGCGCGCAGCCCCCGCAGAGCTGGGGCGACATCATGGACCTGGTCAAGAAGTTCAACGCCGCGGGCGTCGCGCCGTTCTCCCTCGGCGGCCAGTCGCGCTGGACGAACATGATGTGGCTGGAGTTCCTCTTCGACCGCATCGCCGGCCCCGAGGTCTTCCAGGCCGTCTTCGACGGCGAGAAGGACGCCTGGAGCAACCCGGCCGCCATCGACGCCCTGACCAAGATGCAGGACCTCATCAAGGCGAACGGCTTCATCAAGGGCTTCTCCTCGATCACCGCCGACTCCAACGCCGACCAGGCGCTGCTGTACACGGGCAAGGCCGCGATGATGCTGCACGGCGGCTGGACGTACGGCAACATGCGCGACACCGGCGGCGACTTCGTCAAGGGCGGCAACCTCGGCTACATGAACTTCCCGCCGGTGGACGGCGGCAAGGGCGACCCCAGCGACACCGTGGGCAACCCGGCCCAGTACATGTCGATCTCCTCCAAGGCGTCGGAGGCGGAGAAGGAGATCGTCAAGAAGTTCCTCGCCACCGAGATGAACTCCGACGCGCAGAACAAGGACTGGGCCAGCAACGGCTTCGTGCCGATCGTCAAGGGCACCGACTCGCAGTTCGGCACCGACCTCGACGGGACGTGGCAGCGGTTCGTCTACGAGACCGCCAGCAAGGCCAAGTCCTTCCAGCAGTCCTGGGACCAGGCGCTCAGCCCGACCGCGGCCGAGGTCCTGCTGGACAACATCGCCAAGCTGTTCCAGCTGTCGGTCTCGCCGCAGCAGTTCGCCACGAACCTCAACGAGGTCATAGGCAAGTGACGGTCCCCCCGATCTCCGCCAGGGGAAACGCGCCCCTGGCCGCCGTGCCCGGCGGCCAGGGGCGCGGCCTGGCCTGGCTGGCCGTACCGGCCCTGCTGCTCTTCGTCGGCTTCGGCGTCATCCCGCTCATCGGGGTCTTCGTGCTCAGCTTCACCGCCTGGGACGGGCTCGGCGAGATCCGTCCGGCGGGCTTCGACAGCTGGCGCGCCGTGCTCTCCGATCCCGGCCTGCCGCACGCGCTGTGGGTGACGTTCCTGGTCATCGCGATGTCGTGGGTGGTGCAGACGCCGGCGAGCATCCTGCTCGGCACGTTCCTGGCCGGCTTCCAGCGCTACCGCGCGGTGTTCTCGGTGATCTACTTCATCCCGCTGCTGCTCAGCTCGGCCGCCATCGCGATCACCTACAAGGCGCTGCTCGACCCGAACTTCGGGCTCGGCGCCGGGCTGGGGATCCCGATCCTCGTGCAGGACTGGCTGGGCGAGCCCGTCCTCGCCTTCAGCGTCGTGATCTTCGTGGTGTCGTGGCAGTTCATCCCGTTCCACTCGCTGATCTACCAGGGTGGCGTGCGCCAGATCCCGCGCTCGATGTACGAGGCCGCCGAGATCGACGGCGCCGGCCGGGTCCGCATGTTCTTCAGCATCACCCTGCCCCAGCTCAAGTACACGATCATCACGTCCTCGACGCTGATGGTCGTGGGGTCGCTGGTCTTCTTCGACCTCATCTTCGTGCTCACCGCCGGCGGCCCGGGGGACGCCACCCGGGTGCTCGCCCTGGAGATGTACAAGAGGGGCTTCCAGGCCAACCTGATGGGCCCGGCCAGCGCGATCGCCGTCATCCTGGTCCTGGTGGGCCTGGCGCTGGCGCTGCTGCTGCGCCGCCTCGGCGGCCGGGACGCGAGCCACAGTCAGCTGGAAGGTGCCTGACATGACGACGACCCTCGCGAAGAACACCTCGCAGGCGGCGGCGCGGCACACCGCTCCCGGCCCCAAACGGGTGACCCGCCGCCCCAACTGGCTGGGTGGGCTGGTCGCCTGGTTCTGGCTGGCGGTCGTGGTCGTGCCGATCTACTGGATCGTCATCACCAGCTTCAAGTCGCAGAGCAACTATTACGTCGAGAACCCCCTCGTGCCGCCGGCCGAGCCCACGCTGGCCAATTATCAGATGGTCATCGAGTCGGACTTCATCCGATATTTCATGAACAGCGTCGTCGTCACGGTCGGCGCGGTCGCGCCCGCCGTGGCGGTGTCGTTCATGGCGGCGTACGCGATCGTCCGCAGCGGCAGGGGGCGGTTCCTGCGCTGGACCAACTCGGCGTTCCTCATGGGCCTGGCCATCCCCCACCAGGCCACGATCATCCCGATCTACCTGATCATCATCAAGCTCGGTCTCTACGACACGCCCATGGCGCTCATCCTGCCGTCGATCGCGTTCGCGATCCCGCTGTCGGTGCTGATCCTGTCGAACTTCATCAGGGACGTGCCCAAGGAGCTGTTCGAGTCGATGCGCCTCGACGGCGCCAGCGAGCTCGGCACGCTCTGGCACCTGGCACTCCCCCTGACCAGGCCCGCCGTGGTGACGGTGACCATCTACAACGCCCTGACGATCTGGAACGGGTTCCTGCTGCCGCTGATCCTCACCCAGAGCCCCGAGCAGCGCACGCTGCCGCTGGCGCTGTGGACCTTCCAGGGCCAGTACAGCATCAACGTGCCCGCGGTGCTCGCCTCCGTCGTCCTGACCTCGGTGCCCATCCTCATCCTGTACGTGGTCGGCCGCCGCCAGCTGCTGGCCGGCCTGACCGCCGGATTCGGCAAGTAACGAGGAGCCGCCCGCCCCAGATTGCAAAATCGGACTGCGGTCCGGTAACGTCTTACCCACGTAACCGGACCGCAGTCCGACTTATTCTGGAGGCAATGACATGACCGCTCTGATCACCCGGGACGACCTCGCGGCGGCCATCAAGGCGGGCACGGTGACCGTGGTCGATGCGCTCGGCGGCGCGTACTACGCCAAGCAGCATCTCCCTGGCGCCGTCCCCCTGGCCCCGGCCGACGTGGACGCCCAGGCATCCGCGCTGCTGCCCGACAAGAACGCCGCGATCATCACGTACTGCTCCAACCCGGCGTGCCCGAACAGCGGCCAGGTCGCCGGCCGGCTCACCGCGCTGGGCTACACCGACGTGCGCAAGTACCGCGAGGGGATCGAGGACTGGACGGCCGCGGGGCTGCCCGTCCAGTCGTCCTGACCGCCCTTCCGCCTACTGACCGAAGCTGCCCGCCAGCACCTCCACCCGGTCCCGCTTCGCGTACAGCTCCCAGAAGCCGTCCGCGAGGACGTCCGGGTGGATCACCTCCGGCTCGAACTCGAGCGGCACCGAGGACGAGGTGATCCCCCGGTGCGGCACGCTGCCCTCGATCAGCGCCCCCACGTTGACCGCCCCCACGTACACACCCTTGCCCGCGAGCTCGGCGTTGAGGGTGTGGAAGTAGTTGCGCAGCGCCGCCTGCGCCATGCCGGCGTTGCCGAGCCCCGGCGTCGGATAGATCCCCGACTGCCCCGCGGTGAACAGGATCGCGCCGTCGCCCCGCTCGACCATGTCGGGCAGCACCTGCCGCACCAGGGCGACCGCCGAGAGCACGAACCGGTCCAGGATCACCCGCGCGTTCTCGACGTCGACGTCGAGCGTCGCCGCGATCCCCTCCCCCATGTTCCCGCCGCCGGGGCTGAACTCGGCGACGTCGATCCGCCCATAGGCCTCCTTGATGGCCGCGACCGCGGCGGCGAGCCGGCCGGGCTCGTAGACGTCGGCGGTGAATCCGGCCGCCTCGATGCCGTCGCGGGCAAGCTCGGCGACGAGGTGGTCGAGGTTCGGCCTGGTCCGGGCGACGAGCGCGATCCGGAAGCCTTCGCGCCCGAAGCGGCGGGCGAGGGACAGGCCCATGACGGGGCCGGCGCCGAAGATGGCGAGAGTTCTGGGCATGATGACTCCTTAATGCATTCAGCTAAGTTGACTGCACTCCCAACTTCTGTGCCGGAAGCATACGCACAAGTTGGGAGTGTTCTCAACTTCGCCTACGATGGGCCTCATGCCGACCCCCGCCAGACCGCTCCGCAGAGACGCGCAGCGCAACCGCGACCTGCTGGTGACGGCCGCGAGAGAGCTGTTCGCCGCCCGCGGGCTGGACGTCCCCCTCGACGAGATCGCCCGTACGGCCGGGGTGAGCAGCGGCACCCTCTACAACCACTTCCCGAGCCGCGACGACCTCGTCGACGCCGTCTTCGCCGACCGCACCGCCACCGTGGTGCGGATCTCGGAGCACGCCCTGTCGCTGCCGGACGCGTGGAGCGGGCTGGTGCACTTCCTGGAGCGGGTGTGCGAGCTGCAGGCCGCCGACCGCGGCTACAACGACCTCGTCTCACGCCGGGGCCCGCAGCCCACCCCGGCCAGTGACCCGGCACTCGGTTACGCGATGATGTCGCGGATCATCGAGCGCGCGCACGAGGCCGGGGTGCTGCGACCCGACTGCACGCTGGAGGACATGGTGTTCGTGACGTGGGGCATCGCCCGCACGGTCGAGGCCACCACCGCCGTCCGGCCCGAGGTGTGGCGGCGGCATCTGGCGTTGATCCTCGACGGGTTCCGCGCCCCGGCGGCGCATCCGCTGCCGGAGCCGCCCCTGCGACCCGACGAGCTGATGCGCATCATGCGAGAGTTCTGCTGACCGTCGCCCTGACGCCAGGTGACGCCCGCCTGCGGCCCGAAATTCCCGCCGGGAACGACGACGGCAGATCGCATGGCTCCAAGGTACGCGCGGCCGGGAATGCCCGGAGGCACCCATGCGTTGTGGCGAGCAACCGATTGAAGATTCAACCAAACAGGAGGGGTCATGCCCGCCATCACCGCTGACACCCTGGCCCTGCCCCGCGTCGCCACGCCCGACCCGGCCACCGTCACGCGGCGGCCCGTGAAGTCGGTGACGACCGCGCCCAGCGGGTTCGAGGGCGAGGGGTTCCCGGTACGGCGCGCGTTCGCCGGCGTGCCGCAGTCCGCGCTGGACCCGTTCATCCACATGGACCAGATGGGCGAGGTCGAGTACGCGCCCGGCGAGCCCAAGGGCACCCCCTGGCACCCGCACCGCGGCTTCGAGACCGTCACCTACATCATCGACGGCATCTTCGAGCACCAGGACTCCAACGGCGGTGGCGGCACGATCACCGACGGCGACACCCAGTGGATGACCGCGGGCTCGGGCCTGCTGCACATCGAGAAGCCGCCGGAGCACCTGGTGGTCTCGGGCGGGCTGTTCCACGGCGTCCAGCTGTGGGTCAACCTGCCTAAGGCGCACAAGTTCCACCTGCCCCGCTACCAGGACATCCGCGGTCGCCAGGCGGCGCTGCTCTCCTCGGCCGACGGCGGCGCGCTACTGCGGGTGATCGCCGGCGAGCTGGACGGCCACGCCGGTCCGGGCGTCACGTTCACCCCGATCACGATGGTGCACGCCACGGTGAGCCCCGGCGCCCGGCTGGAGGTGCCGTGGAACCCGGCGTACAACGCCCTGGCCTACGTGCTGGCCGGACACGGCTACGCCGGGGACGAGCGCACGCCGGTGCGCAAGGGACAGCTGGTCGTCTTCGGCCAGGGCGGGGCGATCACCGTCGCCGCCGACCCGGCCCAGCCGCAGGCCGAGCCGAACCTGGAGGTGCTGCTGCTCGGCGGGCAGCCGATCCGCGAGCCGGTCGTCCAGTACGGCCCCTTCGTGATGAACAACCGCGCCGAGATCCTTCAGGCGATGGAGGACTACCAGGCCGGCCGCCTGGGCGTCATCCCCGCCGAGCGCCTTCCGCACACCGGACAGGAGTGAACATGCCGATCGAGAAGCTGGCCGAGGAGTACAAGCGCGGGCGCCGGTTCTTCGACTCCCAGGATTACATCGGGGCCGCCCGCATCCTGGCCCAGGTGGTGGCCGCCGCGCCGGACAACCTCGCGGCCCGGCTGCTGCTGGCCCGCGCCTACTACCACTCGGCCCAGCTGGGCCGGGCCGAGGCCGAGCTCCGGCTGGTGCTGGAGCGCGACCCGGCGGAGGGGTACGCCTGCCTGCTCCTCGGCCGTACGCTGCAGCGCCAGAACAGGCCGAAAGACGCCGAGCCGTACCTGCGCATGCATGCCGCGATGACCGGCGAGTGACATGCGCGACGCCGAGCGCCGCCGTCCCCGGACGGCGGCGTTCCGGCCTGCAGTGATATCCATTCGAATATCGACAATCAAGGCATATCAGTCTTGGACAGCGCGAACGGCTCTGTGCTGTCATGACGCCCATGTCCCCTTCGAGCCCCTTGTGGAGCCTTGCCCGCCTGACCGGAGCGGCCGTGGCCGCCGGCACGGTGGTCGCCGCGATCGCGCTGCCCACCGTGGGCGGCACAGGCTCCCTGTTCGTCTCGGCCACCGAGATGCTTGATCTCAAGCCCGCCCAGCTCGAAGAGCCGCCCCTGGCCCAGACCTCCGTCGTGTACGACGCCGAGGGCGACCGCATCGCCCAGTTCTACGCCGAGAACCGCAAGGAAGTGCGGCTGAACCAGATCGCGGACGTGATGAAGACGGCGATCGTCGCCATCGAGGACTACCGCTTCTACGAGCACGGCGCGCTCGACCTGGAGGGCACCGCCCGGGCCCTGGCCAAGAACCTCAGCTCGGGCGGCATCGCCCAGGGCGGCTCGTCGATCACCCAGCAGTACGTCAAGCAGGTCCTGCTGAACTCGGCCGACACCGCGGAGGGCAAGAACAAGGCGCTGGAGGCCAGCTACGCGCGCAAGCTCAAGGAGCTGCGGTACGCGATGGGGGTCGAGGAGAAGTATTCCAAGGAAGAGATTCTCCGCCGATATCTGAACATCGCCTATTTCGGCGCGGGCGCCAACGGCGTGGAGGCTGCGGCGCGGCGCTTCTTCGGCGTCTCGGCCGCCGACCTCAACCTGACCCAGGCGGCGACCCTCGCCGGCGCCGTCCAGAACCCCAACAGGACCGACCCCGGGCTCGGCAAGCAGCCCCGCAAGCTGCTGCTGGAACGCCGGAACGTGGTGCTGGACCGGATGGCGCAACTCGGCCGGATCACACCGGATCAGGCGGCGCGGGCTAAGGCGGCGAAACTCGGCTACAAGGGCGTCGAGGCGCCCAATGGCTGCCAGGCCAGCCGCTATCCCTACTTCTGCGAATACGTACGTCATGAGCTGCTCACCAGCCCCGCCTTCGGCAGGACCGAGCAGGCCAGGAAGCAGCGCTTCGCCAGCGGCGGCCTGAAGATCTACACGACCCTGGACCCGAAGGCGCAGCGGGCGGCGGAGACCGCGATCAGGAAGCACGTGTTCGCCTCGGACCACCCTGTCGCCGCCGAGGCGCTGGTCAAGCCGGGCACCGGCGAGATCAAGGCGATGGCGGCCAGCCGCCCCTACGGCCGCTCGGCCAAGCGGAACGAGATCTCCTACAACCCGGTGGCGGACAAGCGGCACGGTGGGTTGATCGGCTTCCAGGCGGGCTCGACGTTCAAGACGTTCACGCTGATCACGGCGCTGGCGCAGGGCATGAAGATCGACGACGGGATCAGCGTGACCAACGCCTACACCGCCCCCGGCTACGCCTCGTTCAAGAACTGCAAGGGCCAGAACATGGGCATCCCGTCCTGGACGGTCACGAACGACGAGGGTTCGCCCGGTTTCAAGACGCTCGCGACCGGTACGTGGGGGTCGGTGAACACGTTCTTCATGGCGCTGGAGCAGCGGGTCGGCCTGTGCGAGACGGTTCAGACGGCCAAGGCGCTCGGCATCAGGCGGGCGGACGGGGGGCCGCTGCAGGAGTACGAGACGTTCACGCTCGGGATCAACGAGATGGACCCGGTGACCGTGGCCACCGCGTACGCGGCCGTCGCGGCACGCGGCACGTACTGCGCGCCCATGGTCATCACCAAGGTGACGGAGGCGAGCACGGGCAAGGCGACCTCGTACGAGCCGTCGTGCCGCAAGGCCCTCGACCCGGAGGTGGCCGACGCGACCGCGCACGTCCTGTCCGGGGTGTTCACCAAGGGCACGATGCGCGGCGTCGGCGGCATCGGCCGCCCGGCGGCGGGCAAGACGGGCACCACGGACGGGTACGCCACGGCCTGGTTCGCCGGGTTCACCCCCGACCTGGCGGGAGCGGTCAGCGTGGGCGACCCGCGCGGCTCCCAGCGCTACAAGCTGACCGGCGTCACGATCGGCGGCCGCACCTTCGGCGCGGTGGCGGGCGCCTCGGTGCCCGGGCCGATCTGGAAGGACACCATGATGGCGGCGCTGGAGGACGTGCCGGCCGCGGACTTCACCCCGGTGAACACGGCCCGCTTCGGCGGCTGCGGCCAGAGCTGCGCACCGCCCCGCGATGACCGTCAGGACCCGGCCCAGGACCAGCTCGAGGACACCGAGGGCTGACCTCGTCTCGGCCGCCGTCTCCTGCGAAAGGGCCGGCGTCCACGGAACCATGGCCGGGGTGGCTCACCGCCTCCCCCTCGGCCGTCGCGACGCTCGCCCTGAGCGGCCGGGGTTGCGCGGCGAGGCGGTGATCGGCCAGTATCGTCGGCATGACTTGTGGAAAGGGCGGTCTCCGCCCAGCCCGTTGAGGCCCATGGAGCCGGCCGAGGAGCCGGCCCTCGACATCTCCGCCGATGCCTTGCTGGCGCGTTTCGCGCCTCTGCCGTACCCGCGGCGCATGCGGGCTCTGGCGCTCCACGCCCGTCGGCTGGCCGGCACCTCCCAGCTGCGCGTCCTCCTGGACGAGCTGTCCGCGCGGGATCGGTACGCCCGGCGTACGGCGCTGCACGTGGCCATGGCGGCGCGCGACCTCGATCACATCCGAGAGGTTCTCGCCGGGCCGGACATGGGGCTGCGGCGCGCGGCGCTGCGTGCGGTGCGGACCCTGCCCGTGCCGGATCCGGCGGTGGCCGCGGCGTTCGAGGACGCCCCTGCCGAGCTGCGGTTCGCGCTGTATCGCACGCTGGCGCTCGGTCGCCGGCACGCGCTGGCCGAAGCGCTCCTGCCGGACGTCCACGCGCGATGGGGTGCGCGCGAGGCGGCGGCGCTGCTGCCGGCCTGCGGTGCCGAGACCGTCGCGCGATGGCTGCCGGACGTCGCCCACGCGGTGACGTCCTGGACGGCGCTGGCCAAACGGCACCCGGGCGCGATCATGGCGGTGGCCGAGCAGGAGCTGGCGGGTGGCGTTCATGTGTGGAGCTGGTGGCGCCGCCGCGGAGCGGGCGTGATGCTCGCGGCCCTCGCCGAGCCGGCCCGCATGCTGGCTCTGCTGGAACGGCACGACCTGCGTCACAGCCTCCGCGGCCTGCCCGCCCCGGTCGTGAACGCGCTGTTCGGGGTGGATGCCGCGCGAGCCGGGAAATTGTTCGCCGACCCCGTGGCGACCGGCTGGGAGGGGCCGGCGAAAGCGGTGCTCCGCCACCTGCGGTCGGGCTCGGACGTGGAGATCCTGCGTCTGGCCTCGTCCGAACACCGGCTCGACCCGGTGCTGCCCTCGCTGCCGCCCGCCCGCCGGGCCGCGATCTTCGAGGCGGTCGCCGCGCGGAGGGGCGGTTCCACCGGGCTGTGGGCGATGCGGTTCCTCAGATGGCTGCCTCCGGAGTCGGCGGCGGCCGAGGCGAGGCGCATGCTGGCCTGGCACGAGTCGGTGTGGCACTCGCCCCGTTCCCGCCTGGACAATCCGGACATCCCGCTGAAGCTCACCTCCTACCTGCCCTACGAGGAGGCCGTCGGCCCGCTGCGCGAGGCCGCCGTGGCCGGGGACCCCCGACGGCGCGGGCTGGCCAGGACGCTGCTGATCCAGTGCACGGCCCGGACCCGGGACCGGGCGGCGCTCCACGCGCTCCTCGCCGACCTGGCCCTGCGCACCGCCAACGAACAGGACCCGCTCCGCCGGGATCTGCTGGCCGCTCTGCGGGAGGTCCCGCCCGCGCTGCTCGACGACTCCTGCGCGGGGACGCTGGAGCGCATCGCCGCGGACGCCGTCGAGGCCCCGGACTCCTCCCTCGCCACCCAGGACGAGCTGCGGAGCCTGGCCGGCCGGGTCCTGCGGCACCACGACCCGGCCACCGCGCCGGCGCTGACGGCGTGGGCGCTGGGCACGTACGGGAGGCTCGTGGCGCGGCACGGCGCGAGCGGCCTGCCCGCGCGGGAGCCCCGGCCGTCCCCCGTCCGCCGCCGCCGCTACCGCACCCATGGCCCGCTCGCGGAGTCGCACCGCCTGGACCGGGTGCTGCGCGCGGGTCAGGAGCACGATCTACTGGCGGTGCTGCGTCCGCACCTTCGTGCCGCACGCGAGCGGGAGGACTTCACCCTGGCCGTGGCCCTCGCCCACGTGCTCGGCCGCCGGTCATGGGCGCTCACCGAACTCCAGGACGACCTGCGCGCCGCCATCCGCACGGCACCGGAGGCGCTGGCCCGCGAGGCTGCCGGCTTGTGGCTGAACCGTCCTCATCGCCGCC
Organism: Nonomuraea sp. NPDC051941; assembly: GCF_044593615.1. Taxonomy (NCBI): domain Bacteria; kingdom Bacillati; phylum Actinomycetota; class Actinomycetes; order Streptosporangiales; family Streptosporangiaceae; genus Nonomuraea; species Nonomuraea sp. NPDC051941. Next base: position 23,942 of record NZ_JBIUCF010000065.1, on the reverse strand, counting down.
TGCGGACGACTCGTGCCGCAGCCGCCTCTGGGGGGCAAGCGCCGGAGCGGCCGAGCGGTCTCGGGATCGAGCAGGAGGGGCGGTCAGGAGGAAGCGGGAGCGTGCGGGAGGAGCGGGTGCTCTGGCTTGTGCGGGAGGACGCGTCCGCCGTGACGCTGCCCGCCGTCTGGCGGACCGTGGCCCGGCGTCGTACCGACCTCCTCCGCCCCCTCCTGGACGGCCACCGCAGCGGCCGTTTCGCGGACCCCGCGTGGGTGCCGCAGGTCGACGGCGGCGACGCCGGTCGATGGACGCCCGCCCAGCGCGAAAGGGTCCGCGCCGAGCTCACCGCCGCCGTCCACGACGAAGGGCTGCCCATCGCCGCGCGGCTGGCCGCCGTCCAGGCGACCGGCCGGACCGGCGGCGGGCTGGACCTCCTCGCCGCATGGGCGGACCGGGAGGAGACGATGCTGGCCGAAGCCGCCGTCACGGCCATGGCGCGCGCCGGCGAGCCCGCCCGCGCGGTGCCCGTGCTCGTGGGCCACGCCGGCGGCCCGGCCTCCCGCGTCGCGGTGGCCGCGCTGGCCCGCTGCTGCCGTTCGACGCCTCCGTCCCTGCTCGGGCCGCTGCTGGAGGAGGCGCTGACCGCCCCCGGCAGCAAGGTGACGCTGCGCAAGCTGGCCGCCCGCCAGCTGGGCCGCAACCGTCCGCCCGGCGCGGTGGACGTGCTGCTGCGGGCGTGGGCCGACCCGGGGCTGCACCGGGACGTACGGGTCGCCCTCGCCTCGGTGCTGCGCACGATCCCCGAGGACCCGCGGACCCTGGACGCGCTCGGCGACGCCGCCGGCCGGCACGCCGGCGAGCCGATGCTGCGCACGCTCTTCCAGGCCCACCCGATGGAGTACGCCCCCGCCGCCCGCCCCCGTTACGCGGACCTGGTACGGCGCCTCCTCATGGCCGCCGACCTGCCGGGGGTGAGTTTCCGCGGGTCGAAGGCGTTCGCCCTGTGGGCGCACTGGTACCGGGGCGGCTTCGACGAGATCATCGAGGCCGTGGCCGATCCGGGGACGACCGGGGAGGGCATGGCGGTGTTCCTGGGGCTGCTGCGGGCCGGGTCGATCCGGTCCCAGGCGCTGGACGTCCTGGCCAGGCTGGCCGCCGCCGTACCCGGGGAGGACCTGCGGACACCGGCCAGGCAACGCGTGGACACCATCGCCCGAAGACTGGCCGGGCCCTTGGAAGAGGAGCCGGAGCCGTGGCGGCGGCGGCTCGCCCGGGACGCGATGGACGTGCTCGCCACCCAGCCTCTCCTGCTGCCCCAGGTGGCCGAGCTGGGTGTGGCCCTGATCCCCAGGGAAACGGACGGGGACGAACTCGCCGACGCCCTGTGCGCCCTGGCCGACCTGCTCGCGGACAGGCCGGTGCTCGCCGCCCGGACGGCCGGCAAGGCCGTCTCGGAACTGTTCGGCGAGTACGGACGGCGGCCACCGCTGCCGATCGCGGTCGCGCTGCCGGCGGCCCGGCGTCTGGCCGGCCGCGGTGACCTGTCCGGCGGCCTGTTCGCGCTCATGCTCACCCAGTCGGGAGGGCAGCGCACCGAGTGGGCGGCCCCGTGGCGCGACCTCCTCCGTGACCTGCGCTCCTCCCCGCACCTGGAGGTACGCCAGGAAGCATGGGACACCTCCGTGGACTGACCCCGGACAACCGGATGGCCCGCGCCGCCCGGACGGCCGCGGCATCGGGTTTCCACGGCAGAATGATGCCGATGATCCTCCCGCCCGCCGCGCGCGTCTGCGTCGTCGCCGCCGCCCTGATCTGCCTCGCCGGCTGCGGCACGCAGGCTCCCGGCGCCGGGGCCGCGCCGGCCCGTCCCACGGCGACGGGTCTCCCGCCCGGCCACCCCCTGGTCCAGCCACCGCCGACGGTGTGGTCCCCGCCCCCGACCCCGTCCTGCGCCGGCTCGGGACTGCTCCTGTACGCCGAACCGCCCGATGCCGCGATGGGGCTGCGCGTCCAGACCGTGACGCTCACCAACTGCGGCGACACGGTGCGGCAGGTCGAGGGGTACCCGCGCGTCCGGCTCCTGGACGAGGACGGCGAGCCGCTGAAGGTGAAGATCGACCGGGGCGCCCGGCGGGTCACCACCGCGGTCGAGGATCCCGGACCGAAGGCGGTGACCGTACGGCCGGGCCGATCGGCCGCCTTCACCCTGGCGTGGCGCAACACCTACGGCGGCACCACCCGTCCGCCCGCGGTCGGCGCCACGCTCGTCGTCACCACCGGCTCTGGCCGGCAGCGTGTCAGCGGCCTCTTCGACCTCGGCTCGACGGACCTCCTGGGCGTCACCGCCTGGAAGCCGGTCCCGGTCAAGCGATGAGCCCGGCCACGGGCACTGCCGATGAGAGGTGGCCCTCCCTGTAATCCGATCTGATGATCGACCCGCATGAATGCGGCGATGGCGAGGCGATCCTATGGGCCTGATCACGGCCCCGAGCCGTCCTGAAGGCGACGACGGCGCACGAGGGGTGCTGATCGCTCCGGGCGGCGGCCGAGGCCGGGCACCTCGACCCGGAGGCGGACCACGAGGAGCTCGCCGACCAGCTCGTCGCGATGGCCGACGGGCTGCAGCTGCAGTGGCTGCTCGACCCTGACAACGTCGACCTGGTCGGCCGCTTCCGCTCCTTCGCGGGACGCGTCCTGAACTTCTGAGCCGCGCGGCGACCGTCACCGCGCGGCCGCCCGCTCAGCTCGCCGGGGCCTCGGAGTTCGCCATCCGCAGCAGGTCGTCCATGGCCGGCGGCTGCTGCCCGCCCTGGGAGGCGCCCATGCTGAGGAGGGTCGCCAGCGGGATCTGGGCGATCAGCGCCTGGCTGGCCGGGTCGGTGAAGAAGCTCTTCTCACCGTCCGCGGCCTTCAGCAGGGTCTCCTCGACGATCTTCCTGCCCTGGGGATGGGCCAGCCATTCCTGAAGCGTGCTGTCGGCCGTGAGCGCGGCCCGCGGTGACTCCACGTCCAGATGGATGCGCTGCTCCAGGGGCAGGTCGCGGGAGGAGCTGCCGACGTGCACGCCGTACTCGCCCGGCTCGGCCACCCACTGCCCGTGCCGGGTGCTCCAGTAGCTGAAGGCCCGGGCGTCGAGCTCGATCACCACGCGGGCGCTCTCGCCGGGGGCCAGGCGGACCTTGCGGAAGCCGCGCAGCTCGCGTTCGGGACGGTCCACGTCGGCGACGGGGTCGCTGACGTACACCTGCACGACCTCGGCGCCCTCCCGCGTGCCGGTGTTCGTCACCGTGACCTCGACGCGGGCCTCGGGCCGGGCCGGGTCGGGGACGTGCACGGCCAGGTCGGAGTAGGCGAACGTGGTGTACGACAGCCCGAACCCGAACGGGAAGGCCACGTCCCGCCCGGTGCGGTCGTACCAGCGATAGCCGATGTAGAGGCGCTCTCCGTAGAGCACCTGTCCCTCCGAGCCCGGCCAGTTGACGTGCGCGGGGGTGTCGGACAGCCGGTGCGGGACGGTCTCCGCCAGCCGGCCGGAGGGGTCGGCGTGGCCGAAGATCAGGTCGGCCGCGGCGCCGCCGCCCGCCTGGCCCGCCAGCCACATCTCCAGCAGGGCGGCCGCGTGCTCGGTGAGCGGGCCGGTCAGCACGACGCCGCCGTTGCTCAGCACGACCGCGACCGAGGGGTTGACCGCGGCCACCGCCTCGAGCAGCTGGAGCTGCGCCTCCGGCAGGTCCAGGTCCTCGCGGTCGAAGCCCTCGGACTCGGCCTCCGACGGCTCGCCGAGGAACAGCAGCACCGCGGCGGCGCCGCGAGCCGCCTCCACCGCCTCGGCGAGCAGGACGGCGTCGGGCGTCCCGTCGAGGCGGAACCCCGGCGCGAACGCGACCTCACGCGAGGTCGCGCCGCGGAGCGCCGTCAGGGCGTCGTCGAGCCGGGTCGGGTTGATGAGAGAGCTGCCGGCCCCCTGGTAGCGCGGGGTGCGCGCGAACTCGCCCAGCACCGCGATCGGGCCGCCGGACTCCGGGTCCAGCGGGAGCAGGCCGCCGTCGTTCTTCAGCAGGACCGCGCACTCCGCCGCGACGCGGCGGGCGAGCGCGTGGTGCGCGTCGAAGTCGGGCGCCGCCTCCGCGCGCCCCTGCCGCAGCCGGTCGTGGGTGCTCACCAGGCGTTCCACGGCGACGTCCAGGACCTCTTCACTGAGCTCGCCGGCGCGCACGGCCGCGACGATGGCGGCGGCGCTGCGGCCCCCGGTGCCCGGCATCTCCAGGTCCAGGCCGGACCGGACGGCGGCGGCCGGGTCGTGCACCGCGCCCCAGTCGGAGACCACGTAGCCGTCGAAGCCCCACTCCTCGCGCAGGACCGTGGTGAGCAGCCAGGGGTTCTCCGACGCGTACACGCCGTTGACCCGGTTGTACGAGCACATGATCGTGGCCGGCCGAGCCTCGCGGACGACGTGCTCGAACGCGCGCAGGTAGATCTCCCGCAGGGTGCGCTCGTCCACCTCCGCGCTGACGCGCATGCGGTCGGTCTCCTGGTTGTTGGCCGCGAAGTGCTTGACCGACGCACCGACGCCGCGCGACTGCAGGCCCGCGACCCACGCGGCGCCCATGACGCCGGCCAACAGCGGGTCCTCCGCGAAATACTCGAAGTTGCGCCCGCACAGCGGGGAGCGCTTCATGTTGACGCCCGGGCCGAGGAGCACGTCCACGCCGAGCGCCCTTGCCTCGACCGCGAGCGCCTCGCCGACCTCGCGCAGGAGGCCGTCGTCCCACGACGAGCCCAGTGCCGCCGCGGTGGGGAACGCCGTGGCGGGCATGCTGTCGGCGAGGCCGAGGTGATCGACCCCGGCCCGCTGCAGGCGCACGCCGTGCGGGCCGTCGGTGAGCAGCGCGGCAGGCACGCCCGCGTGCGACACCTCCGCGGTCGTCCAGAAACTGGCGCCGGACACGAGCCGCGCCTTCTCCTCGAGCGTGAGCCGTTCGACGACGGGTCGTCCGTCGGTCATGTCGTGACCTTCCTGTCCTGCGGGATGAGTGGCAGCTAGCGCGCGCTAGCTGCCAGCGATGCGACGCTAACCTTGGGGCACTAGCGCGCGCAAGTGCCGTGTTGGGGAACATGTCGGGAAACGGGAGGGCGGCCATGGGCGGACGGGAACGACGGGTGACGGCGAGCGACATCGCGCGGTCCCTGGGGATCTCCCGGGCCACGGTGGGCTTCGTCATCAACGACACCCCGGGCCAGACGATCTCGGAGGCGACCCGGCGCAAGGTGCTGGCCGAGGCCGCGCGCCTGCGCTACCGGCCGCACGCCGCCGCCCAGGCGCTCGCCCGGGGCAGCAACCGCATCGTCCTGTTCATCCTGCCCGACTGGCCGGTGGAGCACAGCCTGCGCCGCTACCTGGAGGAGGCGACCCTCGTCCTGGACCGCGCCGGCTACTCGCTGGTGACCTGGACCCGGCACGCGGGTGGCCGTTCCCGCCCGCTGTGGGAGACGCTCGACCCCGACCTCGTCGTCCCGGTCGTCCCCCTCCCCCGCGACGACCTCGACGTCCTGCGCCGGGAGGCGGGCGCGCGGCTGCTTTTCGGCGGCGGTGAGCCCTCCGAGCTGCACGAGGTGCCGTCCCTGCGGGCCGGGCCGGCCCTCCAGGTGGAGCATCTCCACGAGCGCGGGCACGCCCGGCTGGCCGTCGCCCGCACGGGCGAGCCGCGCCTGGAGCTGCTCGCCGGCCTGCGCGCCTCCCTGGCGCGGACGCGTGCCGCGGAGCTCGGCCTCGAGATCGCCGACGTGCGGACGGTCTCCGACGAGGACGGCTCCGCGGCCGATGCCGTACGGGACTGGGTGGACTCCGGCGTCACCGGGGTGATCGCCTACAACGACGACGTCGCCGCCGCCGTCGTGGGGGCGGCCGTGCGCGCGGGGATCGCCCTGCCCGGCCGCCTCGCGGTGGTCGGGCACGACGACAGTCCCCTGGCACGGCTGCTGGTGCCCGCGCTGACGAGCGTGCGCGTGGATGTGGCGGGTTTGGGCAGGTACGCCGCCCATCGCGCGCTCCACGCCCTCGGGGTCGAGGACACGCCCCCGGCCGAGCCCGACGTCTGGGCCAGTGTGGTTCACCGGGAGACGTCGTGACCGGGCGTCAGTCCGCCAGCGCCTGCCGGCGGCGGAGTTCGAGCTGCTGCCCGATCCGGGCGGTGTCGCGCGGGTAGGTGACGTACAGAATGGAGAGCAGGAGGCCGTTGACGATCATCAGGATGACCAGCACCCACAGGAACACGCCCTGGATGCCGAGCGTCGCCGCCAGCGAGCCGGCCAGGAGCGAGAACAGCGCCCATGCGATCGTCTCGAACACCGTCAGCCAGATCGCGTACGCCTGCCCGCGCAGCTCCGGCAGCACGACGCCGGCCACGATGGGCCGGTTGACCGGCGGGTTCAGGCCCTGGCAGGCGCCCAGCAGGGCCCAGAAGACCGCGTAGGTGGCGATCGTCTCGTACCGGAACTGCGTGCCGAAGAAGGCGATGACGGCGAACAGGATCTGGGCCAGTTGCAGGACCAGGACGCGTCCCCTGCTCGGCATGAGCCGGTCGAGCCGGGGCAGGATGAATCCTGCGCTCAGCGTGGCGACGCTGTAGCCGATGCCGAACGGGAGCGCCACCAGGATGGCGGTGGCGTTGTCGATGCCGCGCTCGGTGACCAGGAACTGCACGCCGAAGATGGCGATCAGCAGGTGGCCCGACAGGAGCCGGCTCACCATCATCACGGTGTACGTGGGGATGCGGAACAGCCCGACCACGGAGGCGACGGTGACCTTCGCCTTCGTCCGGTCCTCGTTCGCGAGGTCGGCGAGCTGCTTCTCGGAGGATCCGATGCCCGGATCCGCGAAGAAGGCGGCGACGACGAACCCGGCGACGATGCAGACGCCGCCGAGGGTCCACAGCGCCCAGCGCCAGCCGTCCTCGAGTCCGACGAAGACGGCCATGACGGGCGCGAGGACGATGGCGGCGAGCTGGAGCGTACCGAAGAAGATCCCGTTCGCCCGGGCCCGCTGCTCGTCGGCGAAGGAGTCGGCGATGACGGCCATGGCGATGGGCGAGCCGCCGATCACCGCGGCGGACATGAGGGTGCAGCAGATGAGGAGCTGGACGAAGTTCTGGGAGAAACCGGCGGCGATGCCGAAGAGGCCGCCGGTCACCGTCGTGGCGACCAGCGCGCCACGACGGCCGATCTTGCTGGACAGCCACACCCAGAACGGGCCGGCCGGAACGCTGGCGATCTTGCCGAGCGCCGCGATGATGCCGAGATGACCGCTGTTGAGCCGGAGCGCGGCCGCGAGCGTGGGGAAGACGGTGTTGATGAGACCGGCTTCGGTGTTGTCGACGACGCTCACGCCGGAAAGGACGGCGAGATTGCGCCAGCGATGGGGGACGTTGGCGGCCTGAGCCGCTCCTGGCTGTACGGACGCGGTGGAGGCGCTGGCATCCATGCGGTGCCCCTGTCTGCAGTGTTGCGATAGAGAGACCGTCGCCTCAGTCGATCGAGGCGGCGGGTGTTGCCGTAAGAAGGCCGAACTGCTCGTCGATGCGGCGCAGGAGCGCGGCGGGCACGAAGCCGAGACGGGCGAGGTCCAGCAGGCTCATGGGGGCGGGGGCGGCGAGCAGCTCCGACTGGACCAGGGCCGGGGCCTCCTGCGCGAGGACGTCCTTGGCGCCGGTGACGCCCAGCAGCTCCAGGAGGGGCGCGCGGAGCAGGGCAGGAGCCTGGAACTCCGCGCCCGCGGGCAGCGGTACGGCGACGGCCGCCGCGCGTTCGCGCTGCTCGCGGACCAGCAGGTGCTCGCGGGTGACCGCGCCCTCGCGCGGGATGCCCAGGCGCTCGAACTGGCTGGGCGGGGCGTCGGTCTCGACCATGAGACGGCGCAGCAGCTCGATCATCCGCAGCTCCACGTCGTCGTCCACGATCGGGCTCTCCTGCGCCGGGTCCTCGTGCAGGTCGAACAGCAGGGTGCCGTGCTGCCACGGGTTCATCCAGCTCGGGGAGGCGGGCATCCGCATCGTGCGCAGGCCCTTGGTGAAGGCGAACGGCGCGGCCGGCTCCCAGTCCCGCAGCTCCGCCACCGAGAACCTGCTGCGCATGTGGGTGGGCATGAGTGTGAACTCCTCCAGCGGCCCGTTGGCCGCCACCCTGCCCGCGCGCATGTAGACGTAGCGGCCGTCGGTGACGTTCACGTGCCCGCCGTGGATGCCGAACAGGGCACCCTCCCGCAGCGGCCCGTCCTGGGCGAGGTCCGCGCCCTGCATGTCAGGGGTGGGCTCCTGGCCGAAGTAGCGCAGCACGGTCGGCGCGATGTCGATGGTCTGCGCCAGCTCACCCCGCCGCCGGTCCCGCCCGCCGGTCCGCGGGTCCCACAGGAACATCGGCAGATGCACCAGTTCGTTGAACCACGGCATCACCGACTTGGCCCACCAGCCGTGCTCGCCCAGCAGGAAGCCGTGGTCGGTGTTGACGACGAGCAGGGTGTCGTCCCACATGGCGTGCTCGTCCATGAAGTCCAGCACCCGGCCGAGCGAGCGGTCACACATCGACACCAGCGCGGCGTACTCCAGGCGGGCGTGCTCGACCTGCCCCTGCGGCTCCAGCACCTTCTGATACGGCGGCCAGTCGAAGGCGGGCCCGTCATAGTCGTGCGGGTAGCGGTCCTTGTAGTGCTGGTGGGTGAAGAATGGCTCATGGGGGTCGAACAGCTCGATCTGCAACAACCACCGGTCGGCGTCGGCGTTGGTCTCCAGGAAGTGCAGACCGGCGTCGACCGTCAGGGTCTGCGAGTGCTCGGCCTCGGTCGGCATGTACGTGCGGTTGATCACGTCCTGCCGCTTCATCGCCCCGTACGGGCTCGCCGGGGCGCCGTCGTCGGCGACCACGCCCTTCCACGGGTCGCCCTCCTGGCCCCGGAAGAACTCCCAGGTGCTGTAGCGGGTGTGGTAGGTCGCGCCGCCGTCCTCCCAGTAGTGCGGATGGTCGGAGACCAGGTGCGTGTGCACGCCCGCCCGCTTGAGCAGCTCCGGCATCGAGTCGTCGAACGGCTCCAGCGGGCCCCAGCTACGGTGCAGGAAGTTGTACCGGCCGGTGTGCATCTCACGCCGCGCCGGCATGCACGGCAGCGACCCGGCGTAGAAGTTGTCGAACGTCACCGCCTTGGCCGCCAGCCGCGCGAAGTTGGGCGCGTCGACGAAGGTGTCGGCGTAAGGGGCGAGCATGTGCCTGTTCAGGCTGTCGAACATGAGGATGATGGCTCTCATCGCGTCGCCTCCTCGGCGTGATCGGTGTTGATCGGCTCTCCGTCGAGGAGCCTCCGGCGCAGCTCGATGAGCGAGGCGATGTGGCGGTCCATCGCCTCGGCCCCGCGCCGGTGGAGCCACTCGTCCATCTGGCCGCCGAGCTCGGCGTCGTAGCCCCGCGGCGGCTCGTCGAACCGGCTGCGGTCACGGTGGCGGTACCGCGCGACCTCCGCCACCCGGGTGTTGATCTCGACGTCGAGGATGCCGATCACCTGCTCGACCGTCATGAACCCGGCACTACCCAGCCGCGCGTACAGGTCAGGGTCCTGGAAGCGCGTGGGCGGGTTGTACGGGCGCGTCAACCAGTCGGTGAAGACCGTGTGGCCCTCTTCGGTCACGTGGTAGCGCTTGGCGTTGCTCGCCCCGGCGCGCTCCTCGATCGTGTGCTCGACCCAGCCGCGCTCCTCCATCGCCGCCAGCGTCCGGTACGCCTGGCTCATGGTGGTGTTCGAGCGCATGAACCGGCCGTGCGTGTCGAAGAACCTCTTCAGCTCATAGCCGGTGCTGGGGCGATGGAGCAGCGCGCCGAGCAGCAGAATCTCAAGCTTCATCAAATGTGCCCGTCGTTGTAACGGAGTTAACCGTGCCACAAGTGGAATGGTGATACCATGACACAAGTGTCACCCCCTGTCGATAGGTCCGCCCCCTCTTCCTGCTGCATGCCGCACCTGGCGGCCGCCCCGGGCCGCGAGCCGATTCCCGCCGGGCGCGGCGCCCACCTGATCGAGCAGTGCCGCGTCGAGGCCGGCGCCTTCCGCATGGGCGACCCCTTCGGCGACGGCCTGGCCGGGGACGGCGAGTCGCCGGTGCACGAGGTGACGCTCGACGCGTACGACATCGACGCGACCACCGTCACCAACGCCGACTTCGCCCGCTTCGCCGGCGACACGGGCTATCGCACCGAGGCGGAGCTCGCGGGGATGTCGGCGGTCTTCCACACGCTGGTCCACCCGCGGGCGGACGTCATCGGCCGCTCGCCGCGCGCTCCCTGGTGGCTCGCCGTCGAAGGCGCGAGCTGGAGGCGTCCGGAGGGCCCCGGCTCCGACCTGCTCGACCGTGAAGATCATCCCGTCGTGCACGTGACCTGGAACGACGCCCAGGCCTACTGCGCCTGGGCCGGGCGGCGCCTGCCCACCGAGGCCGAATGGGAACGCGCTTCACGTGGCGGCCTCGAAGGCGCCCGCTACCCCTGGGGCGACGACCTCCTCGACGCGCGGGGCGACTGGCAGGCCAACATCTGGCAGGGTTCCTTTCCCGATCACAACACCGCCGAGGACGGCTGGCCGGGCACCGCGCCCGTGCGCACCTACCGCCCGAACGGGTCCGGGCTCTGGCAGACCGTGGGCAACGTCTGGGAGTGGTGCGACGACCCGTTCGACCCGCGGGCGTACGCCAAACGAGCCCGCGCGCGGGTCCACGACCCGCGCTCCCGGGTCGCCCCGAGGCTCCGGGTCCTGCGCGGCGGCTCGTACCTGTGCCACGACTCCTACTGCAACCGCTACCGCAACGCCGCCCGATCGTCGAACACGCCCGACTCCAGCATGGGCAACGCGGGCTTCCGCACGGTGGCGCTCTGAGGCGACGGCCAGGCCGTCGGCCGCAGGGTCATGATTAGGTAGGCCCATGGCGCATGAATCGGGCAAGCCGGCGATAAGGGGCGCGATCACCACCCCTGAGGCGCTTCTCGCGGCACCCGGTTACGTGGCCCGGCGGCTCCACCAGTCGTACGTGGCCCTGTGGACCCGCGTGGTCGACCCCGTCCTGACGGGCCCCCAGTTCGCGGTCCTCACCGCGGTCGACCACCATCCGGGCGTCGATCAGGGCTCGCTGGCCTCGTCGGTGGCGCTCGACCGGTCCACGATGGCCGACGTCGTCCGACGGCTGGAGGACAACGGGCTGATCGTCCGGCACACGGCGCCGCATGACGGCCGGCGCAAGCTGCTGCACCTGACCGAGGAGGGGTCCCGGCGGCTGGCCGAGGTCGGCAAGCGGGCCCGGGAGCTCGACGAGCAGCTGCTGAAGGGCTACTCGCCGGCCGAGCGGGAACGGGTGCTGCGCGAGATGACGGCCCTCGCCGCCCGGTGGGAAGGGCTCACGGCCGGCGAGTGAAGCGCCCGGCGGGGGACGTCAGTTCCTCGTCTCACTGGAGTTATATCCTCCCCCACCTCTTGCTTTCCGTGGATCGTCCGTGTTCGGATTAATTTCGGCCCCGATCAGGAGAGGCTGGAGGAGCGTTGGCGGCGAGCCAGTCGTACCACGTCACGATCGTCGGCGGCGGCCTCGGCGGGCTGACCGCCGCGCTGTCGCTGCGGCGGCGCGGCCTGCGGGTCACGGTGCTGGAGCAGGCGAGCGAGCTGGGAGAAGCCGGGGCGGGCATCCAGACCGCGCCGAACGCCAGCCGGGTCCTGATCGGGCTGGGCCTGCGCGCCGCGCTGGAGAAGATCCACACCGAGCCGCTGGACCAGGTGCGCCGGCGCTGGCAGGACGGCAGCGTCATCGGCCTGACCCCGCTGGGCGAGTTCTGCAAGCGGGAGTACAACGCCCCCTACTGGCACTACCACCGCGCCGACCTGCACAAAGTGCTGCTCGACGCCTGCGTGGCGGACGACGGGCCCGGCCCCGTCGTGGAGATCCGCACCGGGTGCGAGGTCACGACCGTGGACCGGACGAACCCCGCCCGGCCCGCCGCGGTCGTCGGCGACGGCCGGCGGTTCGAGACCGACGTGCTGGTCGGCGCCGACGGCATCCGTTCCAGGGTGCGCGACGCGCTGGGCCTGCCCGACACCCTGCGGTTCTCCGGCGAGATGGCCTACCGCGTCCTCATCCCCGGAGACAAGATCGCCGCCGATCCGGCGACCCGGTGGCTGGTGGACCGCTTCCAGAGCACCATCTGGTACGGGCCGGACCGGCATCTGGTCCACTACCTGATCCGCGGCGGCGAGTGGCTCAACGTCGTGGCGATCGTGCCCTGCACTCCCGGGGTCGAGGAGCGTTGGACCGTTCCAGCCACCGTGGACGAGCTGGTCGAGGCCTTCCCCGGCTGGGACGAGCGGGTCGGCCTGATGTTGTCCAAGGCCGAGGGCGACATCTCGGCCTGGGCCATGTACCACCGCCGCCGTGATCCGGTGTGGGTGGACGGGCAGGTGGCCCTGTTGGGTGACGCGTGCCACGCCATGCTGCCGTACCAGGCGCAAGGCGCCTCGCAGACGATGGAGGACGCGGCCGTCCTCGCCGAGGAGCTCGGCGCCGTCCCGGTCGAGGGGGTGCGGGCGGCGCTCATGCGCTATGTGTCGCGCCGCGCCAGGCGCGCCGGGATGGTCCAGGACGCGGCCTGGCGCAACATGGCCCTCTACCACCTGCCCGATGGGCCCGAGCAGCGGGCCCGCGACGACAAGCTGCGGCGCTTCGACGGCGAATCCGACGTCTCGTACCGGTGGTTGTGGAGCGGCAGCCCGCTCGACGACCGGGATGAGGAGACCTTCTCCTATCAGTTCCATGACTAGACCGGTCCGGCGCCGTCCCCCAGCCGCGCTCCCGTCTCCATCGTCGCCTGACAACCGGGTGGAACCATGAAAACAGGAGACCAGATCGTTCAGGACCTGCCGTGGAGGTGGCGGGTCCAGGGCAAGATCTTCGTCATCGGCGGCCTCGGCTACATGTTCGACGCCTGGGACGTCGCGCTCAACGGCTTTCTCACTCCCCTGCTGGGCACGGAGTTCGGCCTGTCGCTCGGCGAGCGGGGCCTGGTGGCGACCGCCAACCTCATCGGCATGGCGGCCGGCGCCGTCGCCTGGGGCACCGTCGCCGACCGGATGGGCCGCAAGCGGGCCTTCGGCCTGACCCTGCTCATCTTCGCGCTCTTCTCCGTCGTGGGCGCGGCCGCCCCCGGTTTCGAGGTCTTCCTGCTGTTCAGGTTCCTGGCCGGCGTCGGTCTGGGCGGGTGCATCCCCGTCGACTACGCGCTGGTCGGCGAGTTCTCGCCGAGCCGGCTGCGCGGCAAGGTCCTGGCCGCCATGGACGTCTGGTGGCCCGTCGGCGCGACGCTGAGCGGCGTGGCCGCCACCCTGCTCGGACCGCTGCCGGGCAACTGGCGGTGGATGCTCGCCGTCATGATCCTGCCCGCGCTGCTGCTGTTCTGGGTGCGGCGCGGCATTCCGGAGTCGCCGCTCTACCTGGCCGGGACCGGCCGCGAGCAGGAAGCACGTACGATCATCGACGACCTGGTCAAGCGCACCGGCGCCACGCCCCAGCCGTACGTCATCGAGCCGCCCGTGGACGACGGCGCATCGCGCGGCCTTCGGGCGGCGCTCGGCCAGCTCCGCCTGGTCTGGGCGTTCAGCCCGCGGGTGACCTCCGCCGCCTGGCTCCTGTTCATCACGATCATGACGATGTACTACGTGGCGCTGAGCTGGATGCCGTCGATCCTCATCAAGGAGGGCTACACCGACTACGCGGCCTTCGGCAAGACCACGCTCATGACCGCGGTCGGCATCGTCGGCGTGCTCGTCTCGGCATGGCTGATCGAGGCGGTCGGCCGCAAGTGGGTGATCGGCGTGTCGGCGCCGGTGGGCGCCGGTGCACTGGTGGGTTTCGCGCTGTACCTCGACGTCAGGTCGGCGGCGCTGCTGTGGCTGGCCGTGTTCGGCTTCGTCGTCCAGCTCACGATCCCGGTCCTGTACGCCTACGTCGCCGAGCTGTATCCGACCAGGATCAGGGCCAGCGGCTTCGGATGGGCGTCCTCGGTCAGCCGGGTGACCTCCGGCTTCATCCCGATGATCTTCGGCGGCCTGCTCTGGCCGGCGCTGGGGCTGACGATGACGTTCGTCGCCCTGGGCGCCCTGGTGCTGGCGGTCGTGCTGTGGATGGCGATCGCCGCGCCGGAGACGAGGGGCCGGGAGCTAGACCGCATCACCGACCCGTCCGGCGACACGGTGACCGCGAGCACGTGATGAAGCCCGCGCCGTTCACCTATCACCGCGCCCGCGACGTCGCCGGTGCGATCTCCCTGCTCGTGGAGCTGGGCGAGGACGCCAAATACCTCGCGGGCGGCCAGAGCCTGGTCGCCATGATGAACTTCCGCCTCGCGCGGCCGGCGCACCTGGTCGACCTGGGCGGGCTGCGCGGCGAGCTGGCCTGCCTCCAGGAGGAGGACGGCGCGCTGCGCGTGGGGGCGCTCACCACGCATCACGAGGTGGAGCGGGCGCCGCTCGGCCCCGGTTTCGCCGTGCTGCGGGAGGCGATGCGGTGGGTCGGGCACCTGCCCATCCGCACCCGCGGCACGGTGGGCGGCAGCCTCGCGCACGGCGACGCCACCGCCGAGTGGTGCCTGCTCGCGCTCCTGCTGGACGGCGAGGTGGTCGTCCAGGGGGCGAGCGGGCGCCGCCGCCACGTCCCCGCCGGGGACCTGTTCCTCGGCTTCTACACGACGACGCTGGCGCCGGAGGAACTGATCGTCGAGGTGGTGTTCCCCCGCCCCGCGCCGCGGGCGGCCCTCACCGAGCACGCCGAGCGGCGGGGCGACTTCGCCACCGTGGCCGCCGCCGTCGATCTCGACGCCTGCCGCGTCGTGCTCGGCGGCGTCGCCCCCGCGCCGGTGCGGGTTCCGGCGGCCGAGGCGGTGCTGGCCGGCGGCGGGACATTCGCCGAATGCGCCGAGGCCGCCGCGGCGGCCATCGACCCGCCGTCGGACGGCAACGGCGGCTCCGGATATCGCCGGGTTCTCACCCGGACCCTGGTCGAACGCGCTTGCGAGGCGGCGATGACGCGATGAGCTGGGTCGGAAGGTCGGCCGCCCGCCGGGAGGACCCCCGGCTGCTGAGCGGTCACGGAAGGTTCGTCGACGACCTCCACGTGCCCGGGACGCTGCACGCGCAGTTCGTCCGCAGCACGGTCGCCCACGGCACCGTGACCGGAGTCGACCTGTCCGCGACGCTGGCGACGCCTGGAGTGGTGGCCGCGTTCACCGCCGCCGACCTCGACCTGGGCGACATCACCGCGATCCTCGACCGGCCGCCGTCGGAGTTCGTGCCGACGGCGATGCCGGTGCTGGCCCGCGACCGGGTGCGCTACGTCGGCGAGCCGCTCGCCGTCGTGCTCGCCGGCAACCCCTACGCCGTGGAGGACGGCGTGGAGGCGGCCCGGGTGACCTACGAGGCGGACCGGCCGGTGGTCTCCGCCGAGCAGGCGCTCGCCCCCGGCGCGCCGCTCCTGCACCCCGCCGCCGCGGCCAACACGCTGGTGGACGTGTCGATGTTCGCCACCGAGGGCATCGACGCCGTGTTCGCGGGGGCGCACCGGGTGGTGAGCGTGCGGGTGAACTCCGCCCGGCAGAACGCGCTGCCGCTGGAGACCCGGGGCGCCGTCGCGAGCTGGGATCCGCGCGAGGAACAGCTCGTGGTGCACACCTGCACGCAGGTGCCGCACCTGGTCCGCACCCTGCTGGCCGAATGTCTCTGCCTGGACGAGCGAGCCGTACGCGTCATCGCGCCCGACATGGGCGGCGGCTTCGGGCTGAAGTGCGTCGTCGGCCGGGAGGAACTCGCCGCCGCCGCGGCGGCCCTGCGGCTGCGCCGCCCGGTCAAGTGGATCGAGGACCGGCGCGACGCGCTCACCGCGTCGTTCCTGGCCCGCGAGCAGCACTACGACGTGCGCGCCGCGTTCGGCGAGGACGGCAGGGTGCTCGCGCTGGACGCCGGCATCGTGTGCGACATGGGCGCCTACTCCTGCTATCCGTTCACGGCCGGGATCGAGCCGCTGATGGCCTCGGCGGAGCTGCCCGGCGTCTACCGGGTGCCCGCCTACCGGGTGCGCGCCCGGGCCGTCGCCACCAACAAGGCGCCGTCGGCGCCGTACCGAGGGGTGAGCAGGCCGCAGATCGTGATGGTCATGGAGCGGCTGATGGAGCGGGCCGCCCGCGAGCTGGACCTGGACCCGGTGGAGGTGCGGCGGCGCAACCTGATCATCGAGTTCCCCTACACCGGGGTCAACGAGGTCACCTACGACCCCGGCTCCTACCTGGAGTCGCTGGACTTCTGCGAGCGGCTGCTGCGCGACGAGGACTGGTACGAGCGCCGGGAGGCCGCCGCCGCCGAGGGCCGCCATGTCGGCATCGGCTACTCCTGCTTCAACGAGCGCACCGGCTACGGCTCCGCCGCGTTCGCCAAGCGCAAGATGGCGGTGGTGCCAGGCTTCGACCTGGCCGAGGCGCGGATGGACCTGAGCGGCACCGTGACCGTGACCACCGGCACGATGAGCCACGGGCAGAGCCACGAGACCACGATGGCCCAGATCGTCGCCGACCGGCTGCGGCTGGACATCGCCCAGGTCAAGATCCATCAGGGTGACACCGACCGGGTCCCGTACGGGTTCGGGACGTTCGCCAGCCGGTCGGCCACCATCGGCGGCAGCGCCGTCGCCCGGGCGGCGAGCGCATTGGGCGACCGGCTGCTGCGCCTGGCCGCGTACCTGCTGGACACCACCGGCGACGACGTCGAGCTGCACGACGGGTCCGTGCGGCGGCGCGACGACCACGGGCGCGCCCTGACCTACCGCGAGCTGGCCGAGGTGGCCTACCTGAAGGCGCACCTGCTGCCGAAGGACGCCGAGCCGGGACTGACCGCGAGCGCGTCGTTCGACGTGCAGGGCGACGGCACGTTCTCCAACGCCGCGCACGGCGTGGTCGTGGAGCTGCACCCCGGCACGGGCCAGGTGGAGATCCTGCGCTACGTCTGCGTGGAGGACTGCGGCGTGGCCATCAACCCGCAGGTCGTCGAGGGCCAGTGCCGCGGGGGCATCGCGCAGGGCATCGCCGGGGCGCTGTTCGAGCGGGTCACCTACGACGCCCAGGGGGAGCCGGAGTGCGCGTCGTTCATCGACTACAAGGTGCCCACCGCCTGCGAGATCCCGGACATCGAGATCCACCATCTGGAGACGCCGTGCGCGTTCACCGAGAGCGGCGCGAAGGGCGCCGGCGAGGGCGGCACCATCGGCGCCCCGGCGGCGGTGCTCAACGCGGTCAACGACGCCCTGCGGTCCACCGGCGTGGAGCTGGACGACACCCCCATCAGGCCCGAGACGGTGCAGCGGGCGATCGGAGCGTGCCCGTGACGGAGAAGCTGCTGATCAGCCTGACCGTGAACGGCCGGCGCCACGACGACCTGGTGATCGAATCGCGCTACACGCTGGTGGACGTGCTGCGCCACCACATCGGCCTGACCGGCACGCACGTCGGCTGCGAGCACGGCGTCTGCGGCGCCTGCACGGTCCTGCTCGACGGCGCTCCCGTACGCGCATGCCTGATCTTCGCCGCGCAGGCCGAGGGGCGGGACATCCGCACGGTGGAGTCGCTGTCCCACGACGGCGAGCTGAACGACCTGCAGCGGGCCTTCTCGGCCTGCCACGGGCTGCAGTGCGGGTTCTGCACGCCCGGATTCCTGATGCTCGCCGAGGGATTCCTCGCCGAACGTCCCGACGCGACACGGGAGGAGATCCGCGAGGTGGTGTCCTCGAACCTGTGCCGGTGCACCGGCTACCAGAGCATCGTCGACGCGATCGAACGGTGCGCCCGCGAGCGGCGCGAGGCCCGGGGAGACGCGCGATGATCCTGGACAACGAGATCACCGTCCCCGCCCCGCCCGACGAGGTCTTCGCGCTGATCAGCGACGTGGAACGGGTCGTGACGTGCCTGCCGGGCGCCGCGCTCGACGGCCGCGACGGCGACGCCTACCAGGGTGGGGTCACCGTCAAGGTCGGCCCCGTCACCGCCGCGTACACCGGCACCGTCCGCTTTCTGGAGGTGGACGCCGGGCGGCGGCTGCTGCGGCTGCAGGGGCGGGGCGCCGACACCCATGGCGGCGGCGACGCCGAGGCCGAGGTCGTCCTCACCGTGGAGGAGGCGCCGACCGGGTCGCTGCTGCGGGTCCGCACCGACCTGCTGATCCGCGGGAAGATCGTGCAGTTCGGCAAGGGAGCCATCGCGACCGTGTCCGGCCGGCTCCTGCAGCAGTTCGCCGCGAACCTCGCCACCCTCGTCGGCGCCCCGGCCCCCTCGGCCGCGCCGGTTTCCGCCCGGCCCGCGCCGCGGGAGCTGGACGGTCTGGCGATGCTGCTGCCGCCGGGCGCGCTCAAGTACGCGGCGGTCGCCGCCGCCTTCGTGGCCGGGCTGGTGCAGGGCTGGCTGCTCTGCAAGGTCCGCCGGCAGGCCAAGCTGATCAAGGAGTTGCGCCGTGGCTGACGGGCACGGCCGGGGGTTTACTCGGTGGCCACCCGGACTCCGAGCGCGATCAGGGTGGCGCCGAGGAGCGCCTCCTGGACGCGCCGGACGCGCCGGGAGCGGAGCAGGTGACGAACGCGGTGCACGCTCAGGGCGATCAGGCCCAGCCCGGTCATGCTGAAGGCGACAGCGATCATCGCCAGTCCCAAGGCGACCGGCACGGCCTGGCCCGGCGAGCCGGCCGGCACGAACTGCGGGAGAGCAGCCAGAAAGAACAGCGTGGCTTTCGGATTCGTGAGGTTGGTCAGGAGCCCCTGCAGGAAGGGTGTGCCGCGCCGTTCGGGCTCGGTGAGGGCCGGTTCGACGCCCCCGTGCGCGGGGCCGATACGCCAGGCCGCCCACAGCGAGCGGGCGCCGAGGACGACCAGCACCACCGCACCGGCGAGCTTGACGAGCGCGAACAGCGCCTCGCTGCGCAACAACAGCTCCGCCAGACCAAAGGCGACCAGCGTGGCGTGCACGAAAAGCCCCGCCGCACAACCGAGCGCGGTACGCATACCCGCTGACCGGCCGGACTTCATCGTGCTGCGGACGACCACGGCAGTATCGAGACCGGGCGTAATCGTGATCAGCAGGCACAGGCCGATGAAAGGCAACAAATGATCGGTCATCACATGATTGTGCCGCAGGACAACGCGATGCCGATGGGTGAACAAGCGCACCGTATCCTCCGATGAACCTTCATGATCCGGCAAGCCTGCGGGAGACGTCGATGTCAGCGCTTTCACGGACCTGTCCGTCGCCTCCGGTCCGGGAAGCTGTGGGCGGGGAGGCGGCGGTGTGGCTGTGGCCCGGCCGCGCCCTGTACGCCGGGCCGTCCCTGCGCCTGGGCCCGCACTCCGGCGCGGTGGCGTGCGTGGCCGTCGGCGTGGACGCGCCCTTCGCCGTACGACGCGCGCCCGGCGGCGAACTGCGGGCGCGGACCGCCCTCATCCCGCCACGGGTCCGGCACCAGCTCACGGCGGGTGGCGACCGCATGGTCTTCCTCTACCTCGACCCGGGCTCGGCCGAGGACCGGGCGTGCCGGGCCAGGTTCACCGCCGGCGAAGGCGGCGTCATGACCGGGCACGAAGCCGAGGCCGGCCTTCTGGTCCGGGCGGCGGCCATCTCCGCGCACAGCCCGGACCGGCAGATCACCGCCTGGGCGGACGAGGCCACCGGCCATGGGCCGCCGTCGTTCACCGACCCCCGAATCGCCGCCGCCATGCGCCGCCTGATCGGCGCGGACGAGCCCTTGCCCGCTGCGCTGCTGGCCGTCGAGCTGGGACTGTCGGAGTCACGCTTCCTGCGGCTGTTCAGGGACCGTACGGGCACCTCGTACCGGAGGTTTCGGCTGTGGGCGCAGATGCACCGGGCCGGTCGTGCGCTGGCCGCGGGCGAGAACCTCACCCGTGCCGCGGCCGACGGCTACTTCGCCAGCCCTTCCCACTTCAGCACCGCGTTCCACGCGATGTTCGGCCTTCCCCCGAGCGCACTGCTCTCCCGGCAGCTTACGATCCGGTGCCTGGATCCCCTGGTGTGACGGGACGGCTCACCAGGCGATGGCGGCCAGCAGCGCGCCACCGCCCACGGCCTCCACCCAGAAATACAGCCACGAGGGATAGAACGCCGACGGCCGCTCGACCGACCGCGCCACCAGCCGGCCGGCGGCCATGCCCAGCAGGGACCCGGCGACGGTCACGACCACGCCCGTCCGCAGCCCGCCCGCGTCGACCGCCGCGGCCAGCAGCAGGCCCGCGACGGCCACGCCGAAGCCTCCGTACACGGCACGGACCTCGGTCCGCGCCTCGACCGAGTCGGCCACGATCCGGAACGGCCTGATCAGCGCGGCAGGCGCGAGGAGGCCGTAAACGCCCATCCCGAGGAAGAACACCGCCGCGGCGGCGATCACGACAGTCGACATGGAAGTGCTCCCTCTGTGTCACAACAGCTTGCCTGGCCAGGACAGCCTGCCGTTCGCGCACCGCACCCGGCTTTCACCGACCCGTCACGTTCCCGGACGAGACCGCACTCGACTGCCTGTAGCCGCGTGCAGGACCGCCCACGCGGACGGGCCGAGCCGCAAAATCGTTCGATCGCGGCGGCGGTCACGATCTACGATGCGGACGTGTGGGCAACAGATTGAGCCATGTCGCGACGGTGAACGAGCGGATCGCCGCCGACGGCCGGTACACCGCCGAGGACGGCACCCTCGTCACCGTGGGTCCCGCGCTGGCCGCGGCGATCGCCGGCACGGTGAGCCATCCGCCGGACGAGCCGATCGCCGCGCCGACCGCCGCGGGCCACCGGACGTCTTTCGAGGTCACCGCGGAAGGCAGCCTGCAGGCCGCTCGGCGGCTGCACCTGGCGGGCGCCGAACGGATCGCCGTGCTGAACTTCGCCTCGGCCCGCAATCCCGGAGGCGGCTACCTCGGCGGGGCCAAGGCGCAGGAGGAAGACCTGTGCCGCGCGAGCCTGCTGTACCCGTGTCTGCTGAACGCCCCCGACTATTACGCCGCGCACCGCGCCTCCTCCGACCTGCTCTACAGCCACCGGGTCATCTGGTGTCCCGATGTGCCGGTGCACCGCGACGACCGTGGCCGGCTGCTGAGCGAGCCGTACCCGGTCTCGTTCCTGACCTCGCCCGCGCCCAACGCCGGGCAGCTGCTGCGGCGCGATCCCGGCGCGGGGCCGCGGATCCGGCGCGCGCTGCACGAGCGTGCCGGACGCGTGCTGGCGGTCGCCGCGCACCACGGCGCGCGGCAGCTCGTGCTCGGGGCGTGGGGGTGCGGGGTGTTCCGCAACGACCCGCATGAGGTCGCCGCGGCGTTCCACGCCCACCTGGCCGAGGGCGGGGTGTTCGAACGGGTGGTGTTCGCGGTGTGGGCCCGGTCGGAGGAGTCGGCCAACCGGGCCGCGTTCGCCGAACGCTTCGGGGCCGGGTGAGCGTGTCGGCGCAGATTGCTCGACCGCGTATAAATTGCGGGGATGACCTTCGATGATCTCATCCCGTCCGCCGGTGAGTCGCCGCTGGTATCGCGGCCGGTGACCCAGGCCGTGATCCTCGCCGGTGGCAAGGGATCACGCCTGCGCCCGTACACCGACACCCATCCCAAGCCGATGATCGAGATCCCGGGCACCGGCCTGCCCATCATCGGTCACCAGCTGGAATGGCTGGCGGCGGAGGGAGTGACCGATGCCATCATCTCCTGCGGCTACCTGTCCGAGGTCGTGCTCGACTGGCTGAGCGGGGCGAGTCTGCCGCTCAAGGTGACCCCGGTGATCGAGACCGAAGCGCTCGGGCGTGGCGGCGGGCTGAAGTTCGCCGCCGCTTCCCTGCCCCGACCGGATGAGCCCTGGTACGCCACCAACGGCGACATCTGGACCCGCTTCAGCCTGCGCGACATGGCGGACTTCCACCATGAACGCGACGCCCATGCCACCCTCGCCCTGGCTCGCCCTCGGCTCCCTTGGGGCACCGTCGACATCGACCGTTTCGGCAACGTCCTGGACTTCGTCGAGGCTCCGCCGTCGCCCTATCCGATCAATGCCGGGGTCTATGTCTTCTCCGCCGAGTTCGCCTCGATGCTCCCGGATGTCGGCGACCATGAGCGGAGCACGTTCCCCTACCTCGCCCGCCAGCGTCGCCTGGCGGGTTATGAGTTGCCGCAAGGGGTGTACTGGCGGGCCATCGACACCGCCAAGGATCTGAACGAGGCCGCCAAGGAACTGGCCGCCTTCCGCAAGAAGAACACCGCGTCCTGACCGCGCCGGACGGATGGTCATAACTCAAAAGAGTGCGCAGCGCGTTACTTCATTTTCGCCGTGATGCCGGGGAGTGTGGACCGTACGCCCATCTCTGCAGGGAGGATGACGTTGTCGACATCCGTGGGCCAGGAACCCACTCCCCCGAACGTGCCGTTCCTCGATGTCCTGGATCCGGCTTTCGACTTCGGCGCCCCCGAGGTCTCCGCGGCCCAAGCGGAAAGCTGGTACGCGACCAGCCCCATCGGCCTGCTCGTACTGCGCTATGAGCAGGCCAATGACCTCCTACGCGACCGGAGGCTGGACCACAACGGCAAGCGGTACCTGGAGACGAACGGGATCTTCGACGGTCCGATCTACGACTGGTTCGTCCCGATGATCGTCAACCACGAAGGAGAGGACCACCGCCGCCTGCGCCGCCTGACGAGCAAGGCGTTCACCGCGCGCACGGTGGAGAGCCTGCGGCCGTTCATCCGGGAGCAGGCCGAGCAGCTGACCGAGGGCCTGGCGTCGGCCGGGACGTGCGAGTTCGTCGAGGAGTTCGGCTCCCGGCTGCCGCTGACGGTCATGTGCCGGTTGCTCGGCGTGCCGCCCGAGGACTACGACGTGTTCGGAGCCTGGACCAGAGACATCGGCCTGGTCTTCAGCCTCGCGACCGGCGGCGATGTCGTCACCAGGGTGGAAGCCGCGGTACGCGGCCTGAACGACTACGCCGACTTCCTCATCGAGGAGAAGTCGGCCAGGCCCACCGACGACCTCAGCTCCGCCCTGGTCGCGGCCTACCAGGCCGACGACGGCCGAGTCACCAGGGACGAGCTGCGCAACCTGCTGGTCACGCTCGTGTTCGGCGCCCAGGACAACACCCGCTACCAGCTCGCGAACGCCATGGTCGTCTTCGCCGAGCACCCCGACCAGTGGACCCTGCTGGGGCAGCGGCCGGAGCTGGCGGCCCAGGCCGTCGAAGAGGTGATGCGCTGGCTTCCCTCGGCGGGCACCATCTACCGGTTCGCCGCGGAGGACTTCGACTACGAGGGACTGCACATCGCGCGCGAGACGTTCCTCACGATGTGCGTGAGCATCGCCCAGCGCGACCCGCGTGCGCACAAGAACGCCGATCGATTCGACATCACGGCGGTCAGGGACAATCCCCCGCTGCAGTTCGGCGCGGGCCCGCACCACTGCCTGGGCGCGGCTCTGGCCCGCGTCGAGATCGGGGAGGCGCTGCCCATCCTCGCCGCCCGGCTGGGCCCGCCCTCCGTCGCGGGGCCGGTCGCCTGGCAGGGCCCCCTCGGGATCCAGGGCCCGGACACGCTGCCGCTGCGCTTCAACTGATCCTGACCGGCGGCCTGCCCTCCTCCCGGGGAGGGCGGGGTTCCGGGGCGCTCACGGCCGGGAGACGCCGTGGTAGTGCGGCAGGTCCAGCGGCGGCACCGGGAAGCCGCCTGCCGCCGGCTCTTCGGACAGTTCCTCGAACTCGGCCTCGACCTGGGCCTTCTGGGCCTCCTTGCGCCGCTGGCCGACGGTGTCGAACCGCATCCAGATGGCCAGCCCGCCGATCACGATGATCCCGGTGACCACGAGGGCGATCATCCGGGACTCCTCGTTGAGCATCA
>NZ_JBIUCF010000064.1:0-69672 GCF_044593615.1 Nonomuraea sp. NPDC051941 | reverse complement strand
TGCTCTACCGCCACCACGCATGCGGCGAGATCAGCCGTACCGACCTGCGCTGCGCCCACTGCGGCCAGCCGATGCACGCCGGCGACGTCGACCTGTTGCCAGGCCCAGGAGCAACCGTCTGACCGAGGGGCCAGAGCTCTTGACCTCAGGTCTCTGAACATCCGACGAGCGAGGGCACCGAAGGGCTGGAGAGGATTGCTTTCAGGGGAGACAATGATCGTGGTGGAAACGGCGGATGGCTTGGTCTCGCGTCCCAGTGCACGTGTCGTTCTCATCGACGACGCCGATCGGCTCCTGCTGTTCTCCAGCCGCGACCAACGCGATGGCACGCTTCGCTGGTACACCCCCGGCGGCGGTCTCCAGCCCGGGGAGAACCATCAAGCTGCGGCACTGCGTGAGATACGTCTTGTCGGGTCATTTGTCGTAGTCGGGGCGTACCCTGCCCACCATGAAGGACACGCACGCACCGCTCGATGGCGAGCGATGGCAGCCTGGAGACCTTGTCGTCGATGCCGAGGGGGGTCTGTTCACACGCGCGAGTGTGCAGGACCAGGAGAGCGGTCGGCCATGGGGATATCCGTCCGGTGTGACACGCGGTCGCGACGGCGGCGCTCATGTGCCGGACGGCGAGGTGGGGGAAACGGTCCCCGTCCGACCGCTCGCGCTTCTGCTCCGCGACGGTCAGCCGGCACTGCCTGCCGCGCCCGCGAACGCTTCCGCGGTGCTCGGCACCCAGGCCCACCAGGCCGGCACCTTGGCAGGCGTCGGCGGTTTGTTCTTGGCCGCCACCGCTTTCGACCCTGACGGCGCCGGGGATCCGAGAGCGGCGAGGCTGCGGGCGGACCTGCTCGACACCGTCGTGGTGGTGGACAGCGAACAAGCGCTCGCGGCGATGTTCGGTGGGGCCGCCGATGGGTTGCTGGTGGAGCTGGCGGAATGGCATCGGCGAAGTGTGGAGGAAGCGCCTGAGCGGCCATAGACCCTTGCGGGCCCCTGGCTCGCAGGGAGCCCGCAGAATGTCTCACGGCCTGAACGCGAGGAAAGCGGGAAGGCTAGATGACTTTTTCCAAAAGTGAGAAGGAAGCCCTCCCATGGCCTCGCGATCCCCACGTTATCAGTCAGGGATCAGCTCGCGCAGCCTCGAAACATCAGCGAAGATCACGACCCGTCGTGCTCGCGGGAAGCCGCAGGACGGCGGCGGAGAGCACCGCGATCAGCGCGAGCCCCGCCGGCGCCATGGCCGCCGCGCCGCCCCCGGCGTCGAACAGCCGGCCGACCACGAACCCGCCGGCCAACGTGACCACCCCGGCGACGAAGCTGAGCAGGCCGAAATAGACCCCGAACCGTCCGGACGGCGCACATCGCGTGACCGTCTGGAACAGCGCCGACTGCATCAGCCCTTGGGCCAGCCCGTGCAGCACCGCGGCCACCAGGAGGATGACGAGGTGACCGCCCTCGCCGGAGGGCATCGCGAGCAGCGCCAGGTAGCCGAGGCCGGCACAGACCAGGCCGCTTCTGAGCACCCAGGGACGTTCGCCTCGCCCGCCGGCCGCGCACCAGGGCTGGACCGCGGCCATGGCGACCGCCACCACGCAGAAGAACAGGGTCGTCGAGCCTGCCCCGACCTCCTTGAGCGGGACCACGGTGACGATCTGGTCGGCGAGCAGCGTCGTCGGCGCGGCGGTCATGGCGAAGCGCCGGAAGTCTCGGTCTCGGAGCACCGCCGACACGCCACCGGTGAGCCTGCGTACGTGGAGCCGGCCGGCGCCGCGTTCGGCCGGCAGCAGCAGGAACAGTACGGCGCCGACCGCCCAGGCACCCGCCGCCGCCGCGGACAGCAGCCCGAATCCGCCGGCCAGCAGGGCCAGCCCGACGGGTGGGCCGGCCACCGCCCCTAACTGGCCGGCGACGACGTAGGCCGCGAAGCCCTGCGCACGCCGTTCGGGCCGCACCCCGGCAAGCAGGGACTGGGCGGCCGGGTGGAACAGGGCCCCGCCCACCGCCAGGACCGCCGCCGCGCAGAGCAACCCGGCCGGCCCGTCGATGACTCCCAGCAGGCCGAAACCGGCCGCCCGCAGGGCGCAGGCCAGCGCTCCCGCGCGGGCCGGTCCCACCGCGTCGGTGATCGCGCCGGCCGGCAGGAACAGCATGTTCTGCAGCGCTACGCGCACCCCGAGCACCACGGCGATGGTGCCGGCGAGCAGGCCGAGATCGTGGCGCAGGTACGTGACCAGGTGCGCCATCACCGCGAAGAACCCGATCGAGATGGCCAGCTGCACTCCGACGACGACGGCGAGCACGTGGCGGCCGTTGCCCGGCGGGCGCACCGGAGGCGCGGGGTCCCCGGCGAGCGGTCGGCTCGGATGCGGGGCGGACGTACTCGGCGCCATGGGCCGGGTCGTTCTCACGATCCCGATGCCTGCCGGAGGACGTCGGGGCACTGCGGCTCGGTCGGCCCCTCATTCTCGATCTGCATCGCAAGAGGAGAGCAGAAGCCGCCGGGTCATGTCCAATATCGATATGTGTCCAGGGGGATAACCGATTCAATATCGATGCTGGTGGTCTGGCCTGCCCCGCTGGCGTTGAGAGAGTTCAGCCGGCCGTCCCGCGGACCCCGCGGCCGATGGCACGCTCGTCCGGGGTGAAGGCGCCGAAGTGCGGGTAACTGGTCTCGATGGATGTCCTCGCGGAGCGCGACATACCGGCTCTCCGGCCGGCAACGGTAGGACACCCGGACCTCGGCCGCGTCGGACGCCTGGGCCCGCATGAAGACGAAGCCGGTCAACGGCCCGTCCGGGATCCGGAGGTCGGCCACCAGGCGTTCGAGGGCTTCGGGGGTGGCGGGAGGAGAGACGGTGCCGAGCGTGCCGATCTCGTCGGCGAGCCGCCGCGCCCGCTCCGTCGCATCGGCCCCGCCGACGAACATCACGGTGCCGGCGAGCCGGTGGCGCAGCCGTGCCGAGGGCGGCGCCACGGAGTACGGCGCGGCGGCTGACGAGGTGATCGTCTGAGTTCGACATGGTCCCTCCAACAACGAACATGTCGCACCCGGCCGCTGGAAGCATTGAAGCCGGCACTCCAGTCCGCCATGGGGTAAACCCCACCTAAGCGGGACAGACCTCCTGATAACCCACGTCGGCTCCCACGTGCTCGCGCCACTCCGCCTGCGTGAGCCGGCGGCCCGCCCGCTCGCACACGATCCGGACGGCCGGCGCCGGGTCGACCGGAAGCTCCTGGAACGCGCCGTCGAGCCCCACCACGCGCAGGGCCGAGCCGTCGGCCGTGAAGGCGAGCGCCGGCATGAGGTCGTGCAGCTCGTACGGATCGAACGCCCCGGTGGTCACGGTCCAGGCGGCGCCGAGCTGCCGGCCCGCGACCGTGTCGAACATCGTCACCCTGGTGTCGTGGGCGACCGCCAGGATCCGCCCGTCGGGGGAGAACCCGGCCCCCACGACGTCTCCCGGCACCCTGAACACCTGACCCGTCGTACGCCAGGTGCGGGTGTCCCACAGGACCACCGCTCTGCTCCCGTACGGCGAGGCGCCGAGCGGGCCCTTCGGCGCGAGGACCATCCACCCCACGGCCAGCGTCCCGGGGCCTTGCCCGCGGGGGAGCACCTTGCGGGTGACCAGGTCGATGACGTCGGCACCCGCGGCGTCGGCGGTGACCAGGAACCTGCCGTCGGAGCTGAAGGACAGCGGGCCGCCCGCGACCGGGCCGAACCGCATGACCCGCTCGCGCCGCGCGATGTCGACGACCACGACCTCGCCCGCGCCGGTGTAGTCATTGGCCATGGCCGAGCTGAGGGCCAGCAGCCGGCCGTCGGGGCTGATCTGCATGTCCGCCCTGACGTCCGCCGACTGCAGGGCCAGGTAACCCAGCTTCCGCCCGGATGCCGCGTCCCAGAACGTGGGTCCCGTGGTGAGGTCCTCCGAGGAGATCGTGACGACCGTGCGCCCGTCGGGGCTGACCCGCATGATCGGCTCGCCCTTCCTGCCGATGCCGAGCCGCCGGGTCTCGGCGAACCCGGGCACCGACCAGCCGCGCACGGCGTCGCCCGTCCGGGCGAGCAGCAGGCTCCCCGAGGCGGTGAACCGCGGCTGCAGAGCGCCGGCGGGCACGACGCGCCGGGGGCCGGTCTGCCGGCTGATGTCGTAGGTGGTCACCTGCCCGGCGTCGTCCAGGATGCTCAGCGTACGGTTCCCTGGGCCGAACCGCGGAGCCCCGACGATCTTGGACGCGACGGTGAGCCGCAGGAGCGGGGCCGCGTCGCTCAGCCGCCACAGGGTGATGCGGCCGCCCGCCCAGTTGTCGAAGGTGATCAGGAAGCGGCCGTCGTCGCTGAAGGCGGCCTCGGTGCCCGGGCCGGGGAAGCTGCGCCGGTCCCGCGTGCCGGTGGACAGGCTCCACAGCGTCGTGCCCTTCCGCCCGCCCACAGCGGCCAGCGCGCCGTCGGGGCTGATGGCCGTGACCTGCCCCGGCAGGCCACGGCCGGGGAGCCGCTTGCCCGCCGGCGTTCCCCCTCCCGGCAACGCCCGCAGCGTCGTCACGGTGTCCTGCTCGGTGATCTCGAGGACGGCGAAGCGGTCGCCGGGGCCGACACGTGCGTTGCTCACGTAGCCGTCCTGCTTCTCCAGCGCCCGCCGCGCCACGTTCCACAGCGCGACGTACGGCCCGCCCAGGTTGGCGCGCACGACGATGTAGCCCCCGCCGGGGCTGAACTCCAGGCTCGCCGGGCGTCCGTCGTAGCTCGTCGAGCCTCCGGGCATCCAGCCGCCCTCGCCCAGCCGCCGCCCGGTGCGCAGGCTCCACAGCTCCAGCCTGCCGCCCCCCGCGAGCGCCAGCGTGTCACCGTCCGGACCCACCGCGGCGGTGACGGGCGCCTCGCCGATGCCGCCGAAGGTCCTGACCGGCCGCCCCGTCGCCACGTCGTAGACGGTCACCCGGCCGGCGCCCGCGCTGACCAGCGTCCGCCCGTCGGGGCTCAGCGCCCGCCCTTCGTTGGCCGGGGCGGGATCCGTGAAGACCGACTGCTCCTGCTGGGCGAGCGAGCTCAGCACCGCCGAACGTGCCTCGGGAACCCGCGCGATGCGGTAGGCCGCCACGCTGAGCAGCATCGCCTTCACCGGGTCGGTCCCGCGCAGCGCGTCCGCCTGCAGCGCCACCCGCCGCGCCGCGGCCTGCGACCGCTCCTCGGCCAGGCGCCGGCCGGCCTCGTCGCTCCTGAGCGACTGCTGCCAGGCGAGGGTGCCGGCGGTGAGCGAGGCGACGAGCAGGACCGCCACGCCGGTGGTGACCAGGCGCCGCAGCCTGCTCTGCCGCGCCGACCCGGCCCTGCTCGCCTCGACGAACTCGCGCTCCGTGGTGTTCAGGGTCAGATGCGTGGCGCCGGTCCAGTCCAGCGCGTGGCGCAGGGCGGTGCCGCGGAGGAGGTCCTCAGGGCGGCGGCCGCCACGGGCCCAGCGGCGGGCGGCCTCGCCCAGCTCGCGGTGGCGTCCGAGCGCGTCGCGGTCGCCGGTCACCCACTCGTGCAGCCGGGGCCAGGCGTACAGCAGGGCGGCGCTGCCGATCACGACCCCGTCTCCCTGGCGGCGGACCAGCGTGGCCTCCTCGAGCGCGGCGAGCACCCGTTCGGCGGCCTCCTGCCGTACCTCGATCAGCTCGTCCAGAGTGGCGGTACGTGGCGCCTCGTCGCCGTCGCGAACGTCCACCAGCCGCAGCAGCAGATCGCGCGCCACCTCGCGCTCGGACGCCGGCAGCCCGGCGTAGAACCGCTCGGCCACCGCGCCGAGCGCCGGGTCGGCGGCCCGCCCGCCGGAAGGGCGCACCCCCGCGGCGGCCTCGGCGCCTTCGGCCAGCGTTGTGCGTTCGCCGCCGAGCAGCGTCAGCAGCAGGCGCTGCGCGGAAGGACGCGCCGCCGGGTCCTTGGACAGCGCGGCGCGAACCAGCTCGCGCAGCCCCTCGGGCAGGACATCGACGTCAGGGTCGTGGTTGAGCAGCCGGTTGATGACCGCGATCGTCGTCGGGGCGGTGAACGCGTCGCGCCCCGTCGCGGCGAACAGCACCACCGAACCCCAGGCGAACACGTCGGCCGCCGGCTCGGCCCGGCCCCCGGAGAACAATTCCGGCGCCATGTACATCGGGGTCCCGGCCAGTTCACCCGTCGAGGTCATCGACAGGCCCGCGGCCCTGGCGATGCCGAAGTCGATCACTCGTGGCCCGTCGGGCCCCATCAGGACGTTCTCCGGCTTCAGGTCGCGGTGCACCACGCCCGCCTGGTGGATGGCGGCCAGCGCGGTGGCCACGCCCACGGCCAGCCGGTGCAGCGGGTCACCCGAGAACGGCGCTCCCTCCGCCACCGCCGCGCGCAGGCTCGGGCCCGGGACGAACTCGCTGACGATGTGGGGGCGCTCGCCTTCGAGGTCGTGATCCAGGATGCGGGCGGTGCAGAACGAGGCGACCTGCCGCGCGGCGGTCACCTCCCGGGTGAAGCGGCGGCGCAGGGGAGAGTCGCCGGACAGGTACGCGTGCAGGACCTTGACCGCCACGCGGTTGGCCGCCTCGTCGTAGCCCTCGTAGACGACGCCCTGGCCGCCCGAGCCGAGCCTGCTCGCCAGCCGGTAGCGGCCCAGCCTCGACGGATCCCCCGGACGCAGCGGGTCTGCTGTCATGGTTCGTTAGATGGCCGATCACCGCCGCCGGTTCGGGCGGGGTGCTCGGCACCGGCCACAAGATCAGCAGAGGACGCAGGACGATGCTCACCACTGGGCTCACCACTGGACTCACCACCGAGGAACAAGCCGTCGTCGACACGGTCCGCGACTTCGTCGAGCGGGAGGTCCGGCCCGTCGCCCGCGACCTGGAACATGCCAACGCATACCCGGACAAGCTCATCGAGCAGATGAAGCGGCTGGGCATCTTCGGCCTGGCCATCCCCGAACCCTGGGGCGAGGCTCCGGTGTCCATGCCGTGCTACGCCCTGGTCACCGCCGAGCTCGCCCGCGGCTGGATGAGCCTGGCCGGCGCCATGGGCGGGCACACCGTCGTGTCCAAGCTCATCCTCGCCTTCGGCACGCAGGAGCAGAAGGACCACTACCTGCCCAGGATGGCGACCGGCGAGATCCGCGCGACCATGGCGCTGACCGAACCCGGCGGTGGCTCGGACCTGCAGGCCATGACCACCGCCGCCCGCCGGGACGGCGACGACTACGTGGTCAACGGCGCCAAGACGTGGATCACCAACGCCCGCCGCTCCCAGCTGATCGCCCTCATGTGCAAGACCGACCCCTCCGCGCGGCCGCGGCACAAGGGCATCTCCATCCTGCTCATCGAACACGGGCCGGGCCTGACGGTCTCGCGCGACCTGCCCAAGCTCGGCTACAAGGGCGTCGAGAGCTGCGAGCTGGTCTTCGAGGACCATCGGGCACCGCTCACCGCCCTGCTCGGCGCCGAGGAAGGCCGCGGCTTCGCGCAGATGATGAAGGGCCTGGAGGTCGGCCGCATCCAGGTCGCCGCCCGGGCCCTGGGGGTGGGCCGCGCGGCGTTCGACGACGCCCTTCGCTACGCGCAGGAGCGGGAGAGCTTCGGCAAGCCCATCTGGAAGCACCAGGCCGTCGGCAACCACCTCGCCGACATGGCCACCGACCTCACCGCCGCCCGCCAGCTCATCCTGCACGCCGCCGAGCGCTACGAGAGCGGCGCGCGCTGCGACATGGAGGCCGGCATGGCGAAGCTGTTCGCCTCCGAGGCCGCCATGAGAGCCGCGCTCAACGCCGTACGCGTCCACGGCGGCTACGGCTACTCCACCGAGTTCGACGTGGAACGCTACTTCCGCGACGCGCCGCTGATGATCGTCGGCGAGGGAACCAACGAGATCCAGCGCAACGTCATCGCCGCCCAGCTGGTCAAACGCGGCGGGCTGGACTGACCGGGGCCCTATGCCTGCGGCGTCGCTGCCTTGCGGGCGCGGACCCACGTGACGATCGACGGCCCGCCCGCGAAGCACCACAGCGCCACGACCGGGTCGCAGATGGCGCAGCCGAAGGAGGAAAGGGCGGCGAAGGGCAGGAGGGGGCTCCCCTGGAGGTGGTGCAGGACGTCCCAGGCGGTGTGGAGCAGCCAGCCGATGCCGATCCAGGTCCAGCTGTCGAGCCCCCGGTAGGCGACGTAGGTCATGACGACCGGCAGGACGAACTCCCAGTACCCGAGCCCGCCCCCGCTGAGGTAGGCGGCGCCGGCCCCGCCGACCAGCACGGCGTTGACCTGGCGCCGATGCGGCTCGGGGATCAGGGACAGGAGGGAAACGCAGATCAGCCCGATGACGATCGGCATGATGACGGACATGGGGTGTGGCAATCCGTTCTGAGGTTGGGGTTCTCCGGTTCTCGCAGCGCAACGCTAGAGCGCGCGGCCACGGCTCCCCATGGGCTGGATCGACAATTTCCCACGGGTTCCCGCCATCCGGCCCGAACCCGTGAGCGCCTACCGTGGCCTCATGCACACGGTGGCGGTCCTGGCTCTGGACCATGTGGTGGCGGCCGACCTGGCGACGCCCATCGAGGTGTTCGGGCGGGCCCGGCTGGCAGACGGGCGCAGCCCGTACCGGATCCTGGTCTGCGCCGCGACGCCGCAGGTGGCCGGCGGCGCCTTCACGCTCATCGCCCCGCACGGCCTGCGGGCGCTGCGGGAGGCGGACACGATCGTCGTGCCGGGCTGCTCCGAGCGGGCCGCGCCGCCCGCGCCGGAGGTGCTCGACGCCCTGCGCGCGGCGGCCGCCGCCGGCACCCGGATCGCCTCCATCTGCGCGGGGGCGTTCACCCTTGCCGCGGCCGGGCTGCTGGACGGGCTGAGCGCGACCACGCACTGGGCGGCGGCGCACCGGCTGGCCCAGCAGTTCCCGCGGGTGGACGTGCGGCCGGACGTCCTGTACGTCGACAACGGCCGGATCCTCACCTCGGCCGGGGCCGCCGCCGGCCTGGACCTGTGCCTGCACATCATCCGGCGGGACTTCGGCTCGGCGGTCGCCGCGGACTCGGCCCGGCTGTCGGTGATGCCCCTGGAACGGGAGGGCGGGCAGGCGCAGTTCATCGTCCACGCCCAGCCGCCGGTGCCCCAGGGGTCGCTGCTGGAGCCGGTGCTGTCGTGGATCGAGGACAACCTCGCCCAGGAGGTGACCTTGGCGGAGATGGCCCTGCGCGGCGGGATGAGCGAGCGGACCTTCAGCCGCCGCTTCCGCGAGCAGACCGGCACCACGCCGCTGCAGTGGCTGCTGTGCGCACGCGTACGACGGGCGCAGTTCCTGCTGGAGAACACCGACCACGGCGTGGAACGCATCGCCGCGCAGGCCGGGTTCGGGTCGGCGACCGCGTTCCGGGAGCGGTTCAAGCGCGTCGTCGGCGTCACGCCGCAGTCCTACCGCTCCTCCTTCCGGACGAACGCCTCCTGAGCTCAGCGGTGTCCGGCGCAGCCGCCCGACCCCCGGCACTTCTCGATGATCTCGGCCATCGTGTCTCCGAAGCGCTCGCGGACGTCGGGCGCGAGCGGTGCGACGAGACGGTCGAGCTCCACGCTGACCTCGGCATGGAACGCCATCGCCGCCTCGTGACCGGCGTCGGTCAGCGTCACCTGCAGCGCGCGCCGGTCGCCCGGCACGGCTGATCGCTGGGCGAGGCCACGCCGCTCGGCCCGGTTCATGAGGCCGGTGAGCGCGGCCTTCTCCACGCCGAAGCATTGCGCGAGCTCGGCCATGCCCCGGGGGCCGTCGAGCAGGACGCACAGGAGCCTGGCCTGGACGGGGGTCAGGTCGTGGCGTTCGGAGACGCGGAGGTAGATGCCCTGCACCAGGGTGGAGAGCTGGTGCAGCGCGGTGGCGACGTCCGTCCGCGGGTCGCCGATATGGCGGGCCTCCGTCACGTCTTCCTGCCCTGCTTGCGCCGTCTTGTTCACGGCACTACGGTACATGGGGCATATAGTTAATGCCGCATACAGTACGCTCCGTTAACGAACGGGTTCAGCATGTCTTTCAGCGAAGAAGAGATCGGCTACCTGCGGTCCCAGCGACTGGCCCGCATCGCCACCGTCTCGGACGACGGCCAGCCGGACGTGGTGCCGGTGGGGTTCGACTTCGACGGGACGCACGTGTACGTGGGCGGCATCGATCCGGACAGGACCAGGAAGTTCCGCAACGTGCGGGACGGGAACACCAAGGTCGCCCTCGTCATCGACGACCT
Organism: Nonomuraea sp. NPDC051941; assembly: GCF_044593615.1. Lineage (NCBI taxonomy): Bacteria > Bacillati > Actinomycetota > Actinomycetes > Streptosporangiales > Streptosporangiaceae > Nonomuraea > Nonomuraea sp. NPDC051941. The sequence continues at coordinate 59,443 of NZ_JBIUCF010000064.1, read as the reverse complement.
GCCCTCGACCGATCCGTGGACGCCGCGCTACCTGCGCATCTACGGCGACGCCGAACTCGTCGAACGCCAGGGCCAGTTCGGGCTCGCGTCCTACATGCGGATCACCCCCGCGGTGTCGTGGAGCTTCAACCTGGAGGGGCTGCCGTTCGGCCACGACCGCGAGGCCGAGGTCCGCCGCACCGTCCACCCGACCGATGATGGAGAGATCGCATGAGCTTCGACACCCCCGCGGGGACCCGGGGCGCCCGCCAGCCGGCCGGCCGGGCGTTCCGATGGCTGAACGCGCTGATGGCCAGACGGCTCCGGCGCAAGGGCGGCGGGACGTTCATGGGCTTCAACGCCCTGATCCTGACGACCGTCGGCCGCAAGAGCGGGCTGGAGCGTACGACACCGGTCGGCTGGTTCCCCGGAAAGGACGGCAACTGGCTGATCGTGGCCTCGGCGGCCGGGGCGGTGGGGAACCCGGCGTGGTACTACAACCTCGCCGCCCACCCCGACCAGGTGCGGATCGAGGTCGACGGCCGCACGGTGCCGGTGGTCGCCGAGCAGCTCCACGGCGCGGAACGCGAACAGGCCTGGCAGCAGATAGTCGCCGCCGCGCCCCGTTTCGCCCAGTATCAGGTGAAGACCGACCGGGAACTGCCGATCATTCGCCTGGTACCCCGATCCGGCCAGGAGTGAGGGTGCTCTGCGTGGTGGCGCGGGCGAGGCCGGCCTCGATCTGTTCGAGCACGTCGAGCGCGTCGGCCTGCTGATCGGGGGTCAGGCCGCCGGCGACGCTGCTTTCGAGCTCGGCCCAGATGTTCTCGACCTCGCGGCGCAGGGCCTGGCTGGCGGGGGTGGGCTCGATGATGGTGGCACGTCTGTCGGTGGCGCAGGGGCGGCGGCGGACGAAGCCGGCGTGCTCGAGGCGCTGGATGGTGCGGGTCATGGTGGCGGCGTCGGAGCCGAGCATGCGCACCAGGTCGGTCTGACGCTGGGGGCCGCGGTCCCACAGCTGCATCATGACCAGCTCCTGGCCGGGGTGGAGGCCGACGCGGCGCAGGAGCTGGGCGGCGAGCATGCGGTGCAGGCGCGCGACGCGGATGATCGCGTGGTTGAGCGGGCCCGCCTGGACGGAGGGCGGCAGCGGGGTGCCGGCCGTTGCCGCGATCTCGGCGCCTTTCTTCGCTGAGCCCATCGGCCTCTCCCGTGAATGTGGCTGCTCGAACAAGCATTCATCCTATCGGAACGGCTTCTCGCCATGCGTGACATGGATCACGCGGCCATCCGGAATGGATCCGCGAACTTACTTGCTCGAACAGGTAACGCTACGTAGTACCTCTCAACAAGGAATGTGATCATGCCAACGGCATTCGACTCTTACGAACTGGGCGGCAAGCGCCTGGCCAACCGCATCGTCATGGCCCCCATGACCCGCAGCCGCGCCTACGGCCCCGGCGCCGGCGCGACCGAGCTGATGGCCACCTACTACGCGCAACGGGCCGGCGCCGGCCTGATCGTCACCGAGGGCACCCAGCCGTCGGTGGTCGGCCAGGGCTACCCCGACACCCCCGGACTGCACTCCGCCGAACAGGTCGCGGCCTGGCGGAAGGTCACCGACGCCGTCCACGGCGCGGGCGGTGTGATCTTCGCGCAGATCATGCACACCGGCCGCATCGGCCACCCCAGCCTCCTGCCCGACGGCCTGCACCCGGTCGCCCCCTCCGCCGTGCCGGCCAAGGGGCAGATCTACACCCACGAGGGCCCCAAGGACTTCGTCACCCCCAGGGAGCTGACCGAGGCCGAGATCGGCCGGACCGTCGACGACTTCGCCGCCGCGGCCCGCAACGCGATCGCCGCCGGGTTCGACGGGGTGGAGCTCCACGGCGCCAACGGCTACCTGATCCAGCAGTTCCTCGCCCCCAACAGCAACCGCCGCACCGACGCCTGGGGCGGCTCGGCCGAGGGCCGCATCCGCTTCGCCGCCGAGGTGGCCGCCGCCGTGGCCGGGGCGATCGGCGGGCAGCGGGTCGGCCTTCGCCTCTCGCCCGGCAACCCGTACAACGACATCGCCGAGGACGATGTGGAGGAGACGTACGGCGCCCTCGTGGCCCGGCTGGTCCCGCTCGACCTGGCCTACCTGCACCTGGTGGAAGGCGCGGACCGCGACCTGACCCGCCGCCTGCGCAAGGACTGGCCCGGCGCGCTCATCCTCAACCCGTTCACGCATCCGGCCCCCACCGGACCCGACGCGCTGGACCTGGTGGAGGACGGCACCGCCGACATGATCGCCTTCGGCTCGATGTTCCTGGCCAACCCCGACCTGCCCGCCCGCCTCGCGGCCGGCGGCCCGTACAACACCCCCGACCCGGCCGCCTTCTTCGGCGGCGACCACCGCGGCTACACCGACTACCCGGCCCTTACCTGACCCGCCCACGGGTCGAGGCCTTCTGCGGCAACCGAAACCGGGGGCCGGACCGGGCGGTCAGTCGTACGGATTGTGGTCCCGGCGCTCGTATCCGCGCTGCTCGTACTCGCGCGACCGCTCGTGCCGGGGCTGCTCGTACCGCTGCTGCTCGTGTCCGCGCTGCTGCTCGTACCCCCGGGACTGGTCGTATCCGCGGGGCTGCTCGTACGGGTACGAGCCCTGATCCGGCACCTCCTCGATGGCCGTACGCCCGATCGACGCCAGCAGCGAGACGATCGCGACGCCGATGATCAGGTTGATGACGGCCGTGGCGATCTGCGGGATGAGATCCGCGGAGCTCATGAACGGAAGGAGCGTGATGATGACGGTGCCGAGCCCGGCGATCCAGCCGAAGAACCTGTTCGGCTCCGGGGTCGACAGCATGAGGATGTAGAGCAGCAGCGTGGCGATGAGCGCCAGGGCGGCGGCCGAGATCGCGTATCCCGTGGTCGCCGAGCTGCCGTAGACGGGCGCCCCGTCGGGGGTGAGGACGCGGATGCCGAGCAGCCTCTTGCTGATCATGACTCCGACCACCACGATCAGCGCGGCCACCACGGCGGCCGCCACGCCGCCTCCCCACACTCGCGCGGGATTCACCCTCGGCCGGGCCGGAGCCGGGCGGCGATCGTAGCCATCGTGGGAGGGGTATGACATGCGAATCACCCTTGTCGCGGATGCTGATCAGGCACTTCGAGCACCTTACACGCGCCGTCAAGAGGGTAAAGCCGCTTTCCGCTCCAAGCCGATCACCGTGAGTCACCTCCGGGCCCGATTCGCCGCCGGCCCGACGGGGACGGCCTGGCCGGACGGGCTCCGGGTCAGCGCCGTCCGCGGCGGGCGGTGCCGAAGATGGATCTGGTGATCTCCCGGCCGAGGGCGGAGGCCGCCGACCGCGCCATGGAGCGGAACTCCTTCGACTCCAGCACGCTCTCCAGCGTGGACCGCTTCGGCGCCGGCTCCCTGGGCCGCGCCGGCTCGCGTGGGGCCTCGGCGGCTGGTTCCTCGGCTTGCTGCTGTTCGGCCAGCTTCGCGGACAGGATCTCGTAGGCGGACTGGCGGTCGACCGCCGTACCGTACTTCTGCTGCAGTGGCGAGGCGGCGATGATGCCCTGGACCACGTCCGGGCTCGACGGCGCCATGAGCGTCCGCGGCGCGCACAGGCGCGTCCAGGCCACGGGGGTCGGCGCGCCCGTCTCCGACAGGACCGTGACCACGGCCTCGCCGATGCCGAGCTCGGTGAGCAGCCGCTCCAGGTCGTAGGAGGACGCGGGGAAGGTCGAGACCGTGGCCTTGAGCCCCTTGGCGTCCTGGGGGGTGAAGGCGCGCAGGGCGTGCTGCACGCGCGCGCCGAGCTGGGCCAGCACGTCGGACGGCACGTCGTTCGGCGTCTGGGTGACGAAGAAGACGCCGACGCCCTTCGACCGGATCAGCCGCACGGTCTGGGTGATCGACTGCAGGAACGCCTTGGACGCGTCGTCGAACAGCAGGTGCGCCTCGTCGAAGAAGAACACGAGCTTCGGCTTGTCGACATCGCCCACTTCGGGGAGCACGTGGAAGAGGTCGGCGAGCAGCCACATCAGGAAGGTGGAGAACAGCTGCGGCCGGTCCTGCACGGCGGGCAGCTCGAGAACGGAGACCATCCCTTTGCCGTCGCCGGTCACCCGGAGCAGGTCGCGCACGTCGAACTCCGGCTCGCCGAAGAACGCCTCCGCCCCCTGCGCCTCGAAGTTGGTCAACGACCGGAGGATGACGCCCGCGGTCGCCGCCGACAGCCCGCCGATCCCGCTCAGCGCCTCCGGGGTGTCGGTCAGATACCGGATGACCGCGATCAGGTCCTTGAGGTCGAGCAGGGGCAGCCCATGCTTGTCGGCGAAATAGAAGACCAGGCCGAGCGACGACTCCTGCGTCTCGTTGAGCCCGAGGACCTTGGCGAGCAGGGTCGGCCCGAAGGCGGTCATGGTGGCGCGGATCGGGATTCCGGTCCCCAGGCCGCCCAGGGAGAAGAACTCCGCTGGACAGGCCATGGGCTGCCACGTCTGCCCCACCTCGGCGGCCCGCCGGGTGACGCGTTCGGACGTCGTGCCCGGCGAGGCGAGCCCCGACAGGTCCCCCTTGATGTCGGCCAGGAAGACCGGGACTCCCTGGGCCGCGAGCTGCTCCGCCATGAGCTGGAGCGTCTTGGTCTTCCCCGTACCGGTGGCGCCGGCGACCAGTCCGTGCCGGTTCAGCATGCCGAGAGAGATGCGGATCTGTTCCGAGGGGTCGGCGGTGCCGTCCTCGCGCACCAGGGCCCCGAGTTCCAGCGCCGGTCCCTCGACGTCGTATCCCTTCATCGGCTCTCCCCGTGTGGCATCCCCGCAATGTTGTTACCCATTGTGGTGAATATGTCACGGAAAAGAGCGACAAGTGTCAGTCGATCCGCTGGCAGATCGTCACCTGCAGGCGAGGGGACCACGTCCGGGTGGCCTCGTCGTACGCCTGCGCGTAGCCGTTCTTGCTCCCGGCGCAGGGAGCGGCGATCGTCGTCTCCACGTAGACGGCCCCGCCGGGAGTGACGGCATGCGGCCTGGCGATCTCCCATCTGGAGAACGCCACCCGGCCCGTGTTGTACTTGACGGCCAGGTAGACGCGGCGGTCGACGGTGAAATTGCCGCCGGCGACCTTGAGGTGACCGTTGAAGGTGTACGTGAACAGGAAGGGCCGGGCCTGCCTGAGGCCGTCGAGCGCGCCGGCGGAGGACGCGGTCGAGGCGTCCGCGGCGGCGCTGAGGGCGGGGACGCCCACGGCGAGGGCGCCGGCGGTGGCGGTGGCGGCGAGCAGCGTTCTGATGGTGCGCTTCATCGGGTTCTCCTGGGTGACGAAGGCTGACGAAGGCTTGCGTCACCATTGATGGGCAGAGCGCCTGCAACGCTCTTTCAGCACCCTGACGTCCGCATGCAGACCGCTTTAGACAGCTTCAGGAAGAGCGGCCCGTGGGGTCGATCGCATGCGACAGCGCGTCTCCATCCATGAGAAGATCAACACGATGATGATTGGTCTGAGTGCCGACTGCGGCGGTCATGTCTTCGCGACGGCCGCGTCGCCGACGCGCGGCCATGCGGCTCTGCCGTGCGCCACCGGCGCGGGACGACCCCGCCGCGCCGAAGCCTCACCGGCGCGCACGTGGTGAGCATGTCGTACGCACCCGCCGGAGGAGCAGACGCGCCGGCCGACGAGGACTCGGCCGGGACCCGAGCCGCGCGCCGTCGCGGGCCCGGGACGCCGCCTCCGCGCGCGGAAGCCGTACCCGGCGTCGGGCAGATCGCCGGATTGCGGCCCCGCGCCGACGTCGAGCTCCTCGACGCCTTGGACTGTCACACCCGGCGGACGGTGGCCGCCTGGCTGCTGGACCGGCCGAGCACGGCCACGCGGCACGCGTGCCTGCAGACCCTGGCCGGGTTCCTGCGCTGGCTGCAGGCCGTGGAGCCGGGCCTGGGGCTGCTCGCCGCCACCGGCGATCACCTGGACGCCTACTGCGAGCAGGCCCGGATCGGCGCACTCACCGTCGGTGTACGCAACCCCGGCCGGGCCCTCTCCGGCGCGACAGTGGCGAGGAAGCACCGCGCCCTGTCCTCTTTCTACTGGTTCGCCTGGTCGATCGGCGCGATCCGGCAGGGCGACGGCGGCTCCATGCCTGCCGACGATCCCCGGTCGCCCACGATCACGCGCGAGGAGCGGCGACTGCTGCGCCACGGTGCCTCCCGGCTGGCCGCGGACGGCCGCGTGGCGGAAGCGGTGGCCGTTGCCCTGATCGAGGCCACCGGCGCCAGCGTGGCCACGCTGGCCAGCCTGACCAGCGAGGACCTGCACGCCGTGGGTCACGGCTCGGACTGCCCGCTGGTGCTCGTCACCATGCGCGACGATCGAGGCGATGTCGTCACCTTCCCGGTCCCCACGTGGGTCCATCCCTGGCTGAGGGCGTTGAGCTCCACCCGGGCCGCCGGCGATCTGCTGATCAAGCAGGGCGACGGCCAGCCCGTGAGCGTCGGCTGGCTCACGGCCGCCCTCCAGGACGCCGGGTCCGCCGGCGGCATCCTGGCGTCGCGGGCCAAGCTGCTGCACCCGCGCAAGCTCCGCGCCGCCACGGCCGCAGCACCGGCATGAGCACGCGGGACCCGGCTCAGCGCGTCTCGTAGAACGTCTTCGCGTCCGGCCTGGCGGTCACCCGGCCCGATTCCGGATCGATCACGTAGGTCATGTCCGGACCCAGTTCCACGCCGGGATCCGGGTGCGCGACGGCAAGGCGCTCCCGGGGGACACTGGACGGCACCTGCGCCAGGGCCGCCTCGGCGAGCTGCTCCTTCGCCAGGGCCGCGTCCGGGCTGATGGCGATGTGCTGGTGCAGGTGGACGACCCGGGACGACTCGACCTCGTACACCAGACACCACTGGTGGTGCGGCTCCTCGCCCGCCCGCGCATCGACATGGAACTCCATCACTCCTCCTAAGACCAGAAGGTCAGCATCCACCGCGCGGCGGCCCGCGCGTTGGTGGCCAGCGTCCCGAACGTGATGCTCGTGACATTCCTCCGGAACGCGTTCGGATTGAAGACGCCGGTCAGCCCGATGTCCCAGTTTTCCACGCCGTCGGCACTGACGATCTGAGTGATCGCGCACTTCGCCACATGGAGTTCCTTGTCCATCGCCCGGTCGTCGAACAACGCGATCTCCGCGAAAGTGTCGCGGTTGGCGACCTGAACAGTGACCGTATGGGTGAATATCCCGTCAAAGTCCCGAGCCCACAGCCAGCTCCCTTGTTGTCCAGTAACTGGCACGCTTACCCCCGGTTGCCGCGATCCCAGACGGTTCGGAATCATCCCCCCGCTCACCCCGCGGAAACGTCGTTGACCTGGGCGTTGACGACCTTGGTCGCGACCAGGTGATCGAGCACCCGCCGCCGGTCGCCCCACACGACGGGAGCCCAGTCCAGCCAGGCGAACGGCCCCAGCAGCAGGCTGAGCCTGCGCACGATGCCGGCGACCGGACGGATGCGCAGCCCGGCCTCGGTCACCACCCGTAATTTCATGGCGCGCTTGCCCGGCGTCGTGCCGGTCCACGCCTCCAGCAGCCCCAGCCCGACGATCGACCAGGCCAGGGCGAGCGGGACGCCCAGGGCGTAGAGCAGCCCGGCGGAGTCGTAGGCGGCGATTCCGCACCCCTGGGGTGCCGTGGACACGCAGACGCCGCCGACCTTGACGTACACGAAGGGCGGGAACGCCAGGCTGAACGCGCTTCCCTGCTCGGCCATCCGGCCGAGCCCTTGGACGAGCAGCGCGATCGTGACGCCGACGAGCGGCAGGTTGTCGATCAGCACGGCGACGAACCGCACGTCCACGCGGGCGGGCGGCGTTGAGCCGATCTCGGCGAAGGCGGCCGCCGCCTCTTCCGGGGTGCCGAGCCGGCTCAGGGCCTCGGCCAGCTCGCCCGCCTCCGCCGCGTCGGACAGGTGATCGACGAGCTCCGCCTTCACCCTCTCCCGGGCCGGACCGGTCAGGTGCCGTCCGGCCCTTTCGGCGTAGTCGTCGATGATCTGCTGTTCGTCGCTCATTCCTGCACCTCGCCAAGGGTGTCGAGTAGTTGTCGCATGGCGTCCACCAGGCCGCTCCACTCGGCCCGCAGCATGGCGAGGTATGTGCGACCGTCCGGGGTGATGACGTAGTACTTGCGCGGCCTGGCCCGCCCTTCCGCCTCCCAGGTCGCGAGGATGTGGCCGGCGTCCTCGAGCCGGTGCAGCAGCGGGTAGAGCGTGCCCTCCTTGACCTCCAGGACCCCTTCACCCGCCTGCCGCAGCAGTTTCAGCAGCTCGTAGCCGTACCGGCGGCGGACGTCGAGGACGGACAGCACGGCCAGCTCGGTCGTGCCCCGCGCGAGCTCGCGGCGGAGGCGGGCGACGGTGTCCGAGCCCGGCGTCGCCTCGGTGTCCTCAGGCATATGACCAAAGTACGACCCGATACCTTGTGTGGCAAGGTATCGGGTTACCTCGAAGTCGGCCTGTCACGGACCGGTCGAGGGTGAGTCAGCATTTGTCCCGCCATTGCCGAGCCGTCTTCTACGCCGTCCCGTCCCGTGTCTAAAAGGGAGCGTTGCTGATCCGCGTCGCGAAGGCCGGGGGACACGTTGACCACCAGTGTTGGACGAGCAGCCGCGGGTGCGGTCCTGCTCGTCGCCATGTTCGTACCGGGCCAGGCCGTCGCCACCCCCGAACGCCCGCCCGCGGCGCCGCCGCCGCGGGCGCTGAGCCTGGTTCTGGACGGAAGCTCCTTCTCGCTGCGGGACGCCTTCGCGGTCCTCTCGGGCCGCCCCGTCACCGCACAGCTCGCGGCGACCGTGCCGGCGACCATGAACCAGACGCGGCAGGGGGCGCTGGCCGCCCTGGCCAACCAGCGCGTGTACGGCTGGAACCAGGCGCTCGGGCCGCTGAAGGACCGCCCCCTCACGCCCGAACAGGCCGAGCAGTTCCAGCACAACGTCCTGCGCTCCCACGCCGCGGGCGTCGGCGAGCCGCTGCCCGACAACGTGGCCAAGCTGGCCCTGATCCTCAAGGCGAACCAGATGGCCAGGGGAACGTACGGGGTGCGGCCCGAGGTGCCGCAGCGCCTGCTGTCCATGGTCAACGCCGGAGTCATCCCGCGGATGCCGCAGATCGGGTCGCTGGGCACCGGGGACCTCCAGCCGCAGGCCGCCGCGGGACTCGCGGCGGCCGGCGAGAACGCGCCCGTACGCTACCTGGGCAGGGAGGGGCCCGCCTCCGAGATCCTGCCGCAGGCCGGGCTGCCCAGGGACTTCGTCTTCCAGGCGGGGGAGGCGCTGCCCATCATCAGCGGCAGCACCGTCGTGGCCGCCGTGCTGATGAACGCCGTCTACCGGGCCACCACGCTCGCCGACCAGGCGGAGGGAGCCTTCGCCCTGTTCATGGAGGCGACCAGGGCCGAGCAGGGCTCACTCGACGCGCGTACCCACAAGGAACGCCACATCCCCGAGCAGGACGCGGTGGCCACGCGGCTGCGCGCGATGGTGGCGGGCTCGGGCTGGATGACGGAGGAGGGCCGCAAGCGCCTCGACCCGGCGAACTACGAGCCGCGCATCCAGGACGCGGTGTCGGTGCGGGCGGCGCCGCACATCCTGGCCGGCCTGCGGCACGCGCTGGCCGAGGCGCGCCGCGCACTCGTGCGGGAGGCCAACTCCTCGACCTCCAACCCGCTGGTCTTCCTGCGCGGGGACGGTCAGGGGTACGAGTTCGTGATGGGCGGCAACTGGGACGCCTCCATCATGGGACACCTGGCCGACACCCTGAACGCGGAGATCACCGACGTCGGGGTGCTGTCGCAGGAGCTGTCGGGGCGGCTGCTGTCGCCCAAGTGGAGCTACGGCCTGCCCGCCAACCTCGCCGGCGGGACCGTCGGCCTCAACTCCGGCATGGTGCAGGTGCAGACGGTGGCCGCCGCGCTGGTCCCGGAGATGCAGGTGAGGGCCACGCCGGCGGGAACGCTGTCCCGGCCGGTCAAGGACGGGCAGGAGGACCACAACACGATGGCGATGGCCTCGGTCAGGAACCTGCAGCAGAACCTGGACCGGCTCGGGGTCGTCCTGGCCGTCCAGTACATGATGGCGGCCCAGGGCATCGACCTCATCGCGCAGAAGATGGAGGGCCTGCCGCTCGGCGCCGTCACGCGGTCCCTGCACGCGGAGATCCGGCAGCACATCACCCCTCTGGGCGACGACCGCTACATGACTCCCGACCTGGAGCGCGCCATCTGGCTCGTACGCAACCGCCGCCTCGTACCGACCGCCGCCGCCTGACGCCGGAAGCCGCTCAGCTTTCCGGCTGCCTTCTGCCCGCGCGGGCCAGCGCGTTCTCGGCCTGCGCGGCCAGGCGGGCGACGAGGTCGGCCGCGGGCGGCAGGTCCGTGATGAGATCGACGGCCTCGCCGGCCCACACCGGCAACGCGGGCACATCCCCGCGTGCGACGGCGTCCTGGTAGTCCTGCCTGGCCTGGGGGTCCCCGGCCAGGTCCGCTTCCCGGCCCAGCCATCGATCGATGAACGGGTGGCCGAGAGTACGGGCGGTGTACTTCGAGGGCCACTTGGAGCCGCGGGCGATGTCCAGCACCCGGCTGCGGCTGGTGTCCTGCCCGCGGCCTTCGACGATCGACCTGGCGGCCGAAGGGTCGACCAGGGCCTCGGCGGTGGCCTGGAACCGGGTGCCGATGAGCGCCCCGGCGGCGCCCAGAGCCAGCGCCGCGGCCACGCCGCGACCGTCGGCGATCCCGCCCGCGGCCAGCACGGGCACCGGAGCCACCAGGTCCACCACGACCGGTACGAACGGCAGCGTCGACCGTCCATGCCGGGCCCCGTGCCCGCCGCTCTCGGTGCCCTGCGCCACGATGACATCGGCGCCCGCGTCCATCGCCTGCCGGGCCTCCTCCAGGTCGGTGACCTGAATGATCAGCGTCGTGCCGGAGGCCCGGACGCGCTCGGCGAACGGACGTGGATCGCCGAAGGACAGCATCACCGCCCTGGGGCCGTGCTCCAGCACCCGCTCGACCGCGCCGACGTCGGTCGCCCAGACCTGGAAGCCGACACCCCACGGCTGGTCGGTGCTCCGCGTGACGATCGGCAGCTCGCGGGCCAGCCAGTCCGGGTCTCCGTTTCCGGAGCCCAGCAGCCCCAGCCCGCCGCCGTTGGAGACGGCCGCGGTCAGCGCTCCGCCGGCCGAGCCGCCCATCGGGGCCAGCGCGATCGGATGCCGTACCCCGAACAACTCCGTGAACTCCGTCATCAATGCCATGATCGCCATCATCGCTCATCGGCGGCGACAGCGGGCGGCGGGGCAGACCGTTTGCCAGCCAATCATCTTATGTAAAACGATCTGAGAGGAGATGGATGTGCGCTAGACTGGCGGCCCACTCGGGAGGAGAGCGATGGCGGCGACGACCAGGACGACGGGCCGTGGGGCGGCATACTTCCCGCGACTCGCCGCCGAGCGGCTGGACATCGCGCTGTGCCGGGCCTCGTCCGCCGTGGCCCGCGCCGCCGACGCGCACGCCGCCGAGGAAGGGCTCGGGGTCGGTCAGCATCTCGTGCTCCAGATGCTCGACGCCGTCGGCCCCTGCTCCCAGCAGGCGCTCAGCGAGGAGCTGCGGATCGACCGCAGCGTCATGGTCGGCGTCTGCGACGACCTGGAGCGGGAGGGCCACGTCCGCAGGGAGCGCAACCCGCGTGACCGGCGTTCCTACGCCGTCACCATCACCGACTCGGGCCGGCGACGGCTCGCCGAGGCCCAGGCCTCGATCCCGGCCTTCCTCGACGACACCTTCCACGCTCTCACCGGCGACGAGCGCAGCCAGCTGAGCGCGATCCTCGCCAAACTGCTGGGGCAGCAGCGCCAGTAGGACCTTGCTGAGAAAGGCCGCGAGCCCGCTCGCGCAGAGCGGGCTCGCGGGTCCCGGCGGCGTTCTCGCTACGGCTCACCGGGGCGGAGGGGTTCGGTCGGCCGCGGGCAGGTGGTGGTGCCGTCCTGCTGCCGCGGCCGGGCGGTCAGCCCAGGTTCCAGACGGAGGAGATGCGATCGTTCCATCCGCTGGGGACGAGGGTCGGGATGTCGGCGAAGGGCTGGACGAACAGGGAGCTGCCGCTGAAGTTGATGTGCTCGTAGTAGCGGACGGAGTTGTTCGTGCTGCCCATGGAGCTGATGACGTCGTTCCAGTCATGCAGGTGGAGCGGGCCGTGGTGGACGCTGGTCAGGTCGTTGTGCGCCTGCCGGGCGCCGCACCAGAACCAGTCGCCGCCGTAGTCCACGTGCTCGAACATCTGGACCTGGCCCTGCGTCGCAGGGCGGGGGTCGGCCGCGCGCAGTTGCGAGGCCGCCCACGCCGCGCCGTTGAGCGCGCTGTCGTCGGTCAGCGCGACCAGGCGCTCGGTGCCGTAGATGTAGGTCAGCGGACGGCCGTCGAACCGAGCCAGGTCGCGGGGATCGTGTTCGACGCCGTCCACGACCACCGCCATGGCGGGCGCAGGGTGGGTGATGGGCTGGGTCGAGACGGCCGCGGGCCTGCTCAGCGCCTGGGCGGCGTCCATCTGGATGGGCGGGGCGGAGCGCGGCGCGTTGACGGCCTTGCTGACGAGCGCCTCCAGCGTGGTGATGCCCCGGTCGCGGAGCAGCGCCAGCACGTCGCCCTCGTTCAGGCCGCCGACGTGGTCGGAGAACTCCAGGAACCGCTCGATCTGGCGGCGGGCCGGGGTCGAGATGCTTGTCACGGGTTTGCCTCCCCCTGTTAGTGGTGCGAACTCCTTCATGGTCGGGCGGGGCGGCGGCCCGGGCATTCCCCAGTGTTGGGGATGGTGTTCATGGTCAATGCCGCTATGAGCATCTTGGGCGCGGCAAGTGCCGGGCTTGATCGGCTGTTGGGCTCGCGGCCCATATGGTCCGGACATGCTTGGAGACACCGCTGGGGCGGACGCGGCCGCACCGTGGGGCGCTGCGGGGATATCGTTGATCGGCATCGTGGTGCTGGGAGCCTGCTCGGCGCTGATCCGGGGGCGGACCCGGCGGCGCACCGCCCGCCGGGAACGAGCTCGCCGGGCCGCCCTGGATCTGGCCGCGGCGGTCGAGGACGTCCGTACCGGCATGCGCGACGCGACGACGCGGCACGAGCGCGGCGTCGCCCTGGCGCGGTGGCGATCCCGATGGATGTACGCCGCCGCCATGATCGCTCTCGTCGACCCCGCCATCGCCAAGGACGTACGGGCTCAGGGACGACGCCTGTACGCGGACCTCATGTCCGTCGAAGTGCTCGGCACGGCCTGGCCGGTCGGCGGCATGCGGCGCGAGTCCGGCCAGCTCCTGCACGCCAGTGCCCGTGACCTCTACGCCCGCTGTTCCAGCCGAGGCTGACCCTGAAACCTCACTTTTCACTACAAACCCGATGATCTGCTTGCAACGCGCAAACAACACACCGACGGATGAACGGCAACAAACCGCATCCAGACTCACCTCCAGCAAAATCTTGGAGGTAAGTGTTGGGGTACAGCAGACGCGATTTCCTGTCCGCCGTCGGTGTCTCCGGTGGGGCAGGCGCGCTCTTCGCGACCATGGGCGCGCTCGGGCTCGCGCCGACCGCCGAGGCGTCCGCGAAGGGGACCTTCGACCCGCCGCAGCAGTCCGACTTCTCCCTCGCCGGGCGGTCCGCGAAGAAGGTCGTGATCCTCGGCGCCGGGATAGCCGGCCTCGCCACGGCGTACGAGTTGGGCAAGGCGGGCTACGACTGCACGATTCTGGAGGCGCTCGACCGGGTGGGCGGCCGGAACTGGACCATCCGCGGCGGCGACCGCGTGACCGAGCTGGACGGCTCCACGCAGGTCTCGAAATTCGGTGACGGCGTCTATCTCAACGCGGGGCCGGCCCGGCTGGCGCAGTGGATGGTCACCATGGACTACTGCCGCGAGCTCGGCGTGGACCTGGAGGTCTTCACCAACTCCAACGCCCAGGCGTACATCTACCACCAGAACATGCAGGCCCCCGTCCGCTGGCGCACGGCCAAGGCCGACGTGTACGGATACGTCTCGGAACTGCTGTCGCGGGCGACCGACGCGGGGGCGCTCGACGCCGCGCTCACGGCACAGGACAAGGAGCGGCTGATCTCCTTCCTGTCGGGCTTCGGGGCGGTGGGGGACAAGGCGAGCGGGTTCAAGTACTCCGGAGGCACCCGCCGCGGCCACAGCGTGAACCCGGGCGCGGGCGAGCAGCCGGGCACGGTCCTCGGGCCGGTGCCGTCGCTGTCGGAGGTGCTGGCCAGCGGCGTCGGTCAGCGGTTCGCGTTCGAGTTCGGCTACGACCAGGCGATGCTGATGTTCCAGCCGGTGGGCGGCATGGACGCGATCCCGCGGGCCTTCGCCGGCAAGATCGGGCGGCAGCGGATCCGGCTGCGCGCCAAGGTCACCAGGATCACCGATCTGCCGGACGGCGTGGAGGTCGAGTACGAGGACCGCCACGGCCGTACCCAGAAGATCAAGGCGGACCTGTGCGTCGCGGCGATGCCCCCGCACATCCTGGCCAAAACCGCGCACAACCTCGGCCCGGAGGTCCAGGCCGCCCTCGCCACCCCGACCCCCACGAACGCGGGCAAGATCGGCCTGGAGTACCGCCGCCGCTGGTGGGAGGTCGACGAGGACATCTACGGCGGCGTCACCGCCACCGACCTCGACCTGGGCACGATCTGGTACCCCTCCTACGGGTACGGCGGCTCGCGCGGCATGGTCGTCGGCTACTACAACTTCGGCGCCCAGGCCGACGCGTACGCCGCGCTGAAGCCGGCCGAGCGCGAGCGCCGCGCGATCGAGCAGGGCATGAAGATCCATGGTGCGAAATATCGCGACGAACTGGCGTCGTCGGTGTCCATCGCCTGGAAACTCCAGCCGCACATCGAGGGCGCGTGGGTGGGCTGGCCGTCCCGGCAGGGCGCGTACCAGCTGCTCGGCAAGCCCGCCGGGCACGTGTACTTCGCGGGTGACTGGCTGAGCTACATGATCGCCTGGCAGGCGGGAGCCCTGGAGTCCGCCCGCAAGGTCGTCACCGAGCTGCACCAGCGCGTCCTGAGCACCTCCTGAGAGGACACCTCCGCATGAAGATCCGCACCATCGCCCTCCCCGCGGCCGTCGTCCTCGTCCTCGGCACGGGTACGGCTGCCGCCACCCCCACCTGGTCGCCCCGGCCGCAGGAGGTCAGGCCGTTCCTCCCCGAGGGCAACACCAACCCGGCGATCGCCGACGGAGTGGCGCTCGGGAAGCAGGTGGCCACGTACACCGCCAGCGGCCTGGGACCGGCGGCGGGCAACCCCGCGGCCCCCGCCGACTCTCCCGAACGCTACGTCGACCTCCCCGGCGGAACCCTTCCTCCAGGCGTCACCCTCACCGAGGCCCAGGCCCTCAACGTGCTCAAACGCGTCAAGGCCAACCTCACCGCGGCCGGGCTTGGCCTGGCCGACGTCGTCTCCATGCGCGCCTACCTGGAGAAGCCGCCCGGAGCCGAGTCGGCGGACTTCGCCGGCTGGAACCGCGCCTACCGCCAGTTCTTCGCCAACACGGATCTGGCCACCGCCCGGCCCGTACCCGTCCCGCTCGGCACCGCGCCGCCCGCCCCGCCCATGGAGGTCAACCCGGCCCGCCCGGCCCGCGTGACGATCGAGATCGCCAACCTCCCGGTCGCGGGCTGGCTCGTCGAAGTGGAGGTCGTCGCCGCCTACAAGCACTGACCTCGGCGCTGCCGAGGCTGGTGTGGGCTCTGTTGTCCAAGGGAAGAAACATGAAGGCGCCGCCTCTGCTCACGCACTGAAGAGAGGCGGCGCCTTCATCGTTCCCGCCACCGGCCTCCGACGCCCGATTGGTTGAACGCTTGCATGGCAACCAATACAACTGTATAGAATGCTGGACGTGCGACCAATTTCTGAAGAGGACCTGACCACGCGTGCCCGCATCCGCGACGCCGCGATGGCGTTGTTCGCCGAGCAGGGGGTCAAGGCCACCACGATCCGCGGGATCGCCGAGGCGGCCAGAGTCTCGCCCGGCCTGGTGCAGCACCACTTCGGCACGAAGGAAGCGCTGAGGCAGGCCTGCGACGAGTACGTCCTCAGCTACGTGCGCGAGCAGGTCACCGCCGGCGTCACCGACCGCAACCTCGAGAAGCCCGAGTTCATCGAGAACGTCCACCGCACCGCGCCGCCCCTGATGAAGTACCTCGGCCGCGCGCTCGTGGAGGGCTCCCCGGCGGCGGCCACCATGTTCGACGACCTCGTGACCGTGACGGAGCAGCATCTCGCCAACGAGGACCAGCACTCCGAGGCCGACCACCGCGCCCGCGCGACCGTGCTGACGGCGATGAAGCTCGGCATCACGGTGCTGCACGAGCACGTCTCCCGCGCGCTCGGCACGGACCTCTACGCCCCGCAGGGCGCGCTGCGCGTCGGCAAGGCCCAGCTCGACCTGATCAGACCCGAATTCCTCGGCCGCGAGCTGTTCGAACAGGCGCGGACCGGGCTGGAGAAGTTCGAGGGACAACAATGAACGCCGCAGTGCGCGCCGACGGCCTGGTCAAGACCTTCGGCCAGGCAAGGGCCCTGGACGGGCTCGACCTCACCGTCAGCACGGGGGAGGTGCACGGCTTCCTCGGCCCCAACGGCGCGGGCAAGACCACCACGATCCGCATCCTGCTGGGCCAGATGCGCGCCGACGGCGGCCGGATCGAATTACTCGGCGGCGACCCGTGGCACGACGCCACCGAGCTGCACCGAAGGCTCGCCTACGTGCCCGGCGACGTCACCCTGTGGCCCTCGCTGACCGGCGGCGAGGTCATCGACCTGCTGGGCAGGGTACGCGGCGGCCTCGACCCGCGGCGGCGCGCCGAGCTGCTCGAGCACTTCGAGCTCGACCCGCGCAAGAAGTGCCGCACCTACTCCAAGGGCAATCGGCAGAAGGTGGCGCTGGTGGCCGCCTTCGCCTCCGACGTGGAACTCCTTGTGCTGGACGAGCCGACCTCGGGCCTGGACCCGCTGATGGAGGCGGTCTTCAACGACTGCGTCCTGCGGGAGAAGCGCGACGGCCGCACCGTGCTGCTGTCGAGCCACATCCTGTCGGAGGTCGAGACGCTGTGCGACCGCGTCAGCATCATCCGCGCCGGCCGTACCGTCGAGTCCGGCAGCCTGGCCGACCTGCGCCACCTCACCCGCACCTCGGTGACGGCCGAGCTGATCGGGCCCGCGCCGGGGCTGGCCGCGCTGCCCGGCGTGCACGACCTGACCGTGGACGGCGCCCGGCTGCGCTGCCAGGTGGACGGCGACGCGCTGACCGCGGTGCTCGCCGAGCTGGCCAGGGCGGGCGTGCGGACGTTGACCACGCAGCCGCCGACGCTGGAGGAGCTGTTCCTGCGCCACTACGAGGGGGCCGCCGCATGACCGGCACCCTGACCCTGATCCGGCTCATCCTGCGCAGGGACCGCGTGCTGCTGCCGGTGTGGATCGCGATCAGCGCGCTGCTGCCGGCGAGCATCGCCTCCGCCACCAGCGACCTGTACGCCGACCAGGCCGCCCGCGACGCCTTCGCGGCGGCCTCGGCGAGCAACCCCGCGCAGCTGGCCATGCGCGGCCACATCTACGACGCGAGCGTCGGCGGCCTGACCGCCTGGACGCTCGGCTCGTCCCTCGCGCTGATCGGCGGGCTGGTCAGCATCCTGCTGGTGACCAGGCACACCCGGGTCGAGGAGGAGACCGGCCGGCGCGAGCTGCTGTCGTCGGGCGTCATCGGCCGCCACGCCCCGCTGGCCGCCACGCTCGCGGTCGTGCTGGCCGCCAACCTGTTGCTGGGCCTGCTGTCGGTGGTTCCCCTGATCGCGAGCGGCCTGCCCGCGGGTTCCTCGCTGCTGTTCGGGCTGTCCACCGCCGGGGGCGGCTGGGCGTTCGCGGCCGTGGCGGCGGTCACCGCGCAGCTCACCGCGTCATCCGGTACGGCGCGCGGCATCGCGATCGCCGTCGGCGGCCTGCTGTTCGCGCTGCGTTCGCTGGCCGACACCGGCGGCATCGGCTGGCTGACGTGGCTGACGCCGTTCGGCTGGGTCCGGCTGACCAAGCCCTACGCCGGCGACCACTGGTGGGTGCTGGGGCTGATCGCGGTGGCCGTCGCCGCCGTGGCGACGGCCGCCTTCGTCCTGTCCACCCGGCGCGACGTGGCCGGCGGCCTGGTGCCCATCCGCCAGGGGCCCGCCACCGGAGGGCTGCCGGGCGCGTTCGGCCTGGCCGGACGGCTGCACCGGAGCACGCTCGCGGGCTTCGCGATCGGGTTCGGCCTGCTGGGGGCGCTGCTCGGCGTGTCGGCGCGCGGCCTGGACACCCAGCTGGACACGCCGCAGTTCCAGCAGCTGGCCGCGACCGTCGGCGGCGCCGGTGCCCGCATCTCGGACGTGTTCTTCACCTTCGTGATGTACGTGCTCAGCCAGCTCGTCACGGGGGCGGCGCTGGTGTCGGCGCTGCGCGCCCGCGGCGAGGAGGCGGCGGGCCGGGCCGAGCTCCTGCTGTCCACCCCCGTCGGCCGGCTGCGCTGGGCGCTGAGCCACCTGGTGTTCGCCGTCGTGAGCCCGGCGCTGCTGCTGGCCGTGCTGGGCGCGGCGGCCGGGCTCACCTACGACGGCGACGTGGCCCGCGTCGCCGGGGCCACGCTGGCGTACCTGCCCGCGGTCTGGACCGTGGTCGGGATCGCGACGCTGCTGTTCGGCCTGCTGCCCCGGCTGGCGGTGGCCGTGAGCTGGACCGCGCTCGGCCTCTTCCTGGTCGTGGATCTGCTGGCGGAGTTCAAGCTGGCCACCGGGATCGTCCTGAACCTGTCGCCGTTCGTGCACGTGCCGGCGATGTTGCTGGGCGGCTCCTCGTCGGCGGTGGCGCCGCTGCTGGGGCTGACCGCGGTGGCCGTCGCCCTGGCCGCGGCGGGGCTGGCGTTCCTGCGCCGCCGCAACCTGGTGCCCTCCGCCTGATCCCCGCTCAGGCTTCCGTCTGGCGAGCCCTGGCGGTCGCGGCGGCGTACTCGTCGGCGGTCATGCCGAGGTGGGGGTAGCTCTGGTGGAGGTCGTGCTGGTCGTCGGCCCACTGCTGGTAGTCCCGCCGGACGGTCAGCTCGTCGGAGTCGACGATCCGCGCGATGTCGGCCCAGGTGGCCCCCGCCTGCAGCGCGTGATGGACGTGGGCGGGATGGCGTACGGTGCGCGCGATGCACTCCGCCAGCGCCAGCAGCTCGAGGTGCTCGGCCACGGTGAGCGCGGGCCGGTCGTCGGCGCCGTGCCGGGCGGGGTCGTAGATCCCCCGGGTCACCAGCTCGACCCGGGCGCGAGCCGCCGCGTCCTTGGCGGCCAACGCGTCGTAGCGCTCCAGCTGCCGGCTGACGGGCATGTCGAAGCGAGCGTCGCGCCAGGTCGTGATGGGCTCGGGCGTGGTCATGACGACTTCTCCAGGGCGGTCGGGGTGTCGGTTTCCGGGCGTCTCAAGTACACACCCATTCCGGGCCGGATGTGGCGGCGAGAATTGTCGGTGGCGTCCGGCATGGTAGGTCCCGCGCCCGGGACGTCTCCCGGGCGCACCGTGCACGCGAGGACCTTCGGAAGGGCTTTCATGACAGCCGACCAGCCGCTCATCTGCTCCACGTGTCAGGGTGTGATCGTCGGGGCGCAGGACAGCGCCTACACGCCCGCTCGGGGGCGGCTGATCGTCACCAACGGTTACTGCCGGGGACAGTGCTCCGCCACCCCGCCCGAGCCGGCGCGCGACGAACCTGCCGAGAGCACGGCATCCTCACCCTCCGACCAGCCGACGCCCGCATCCCTCACTCCGTGAAAGCGGGCGGCGGCCACGCCTTCGCGGCGCTCCCGTACGAACGCCGGCCCGCCGGGGGTGTCCGGATTTGGGCATACAGTGGGCGCTTGTGCTGTTCGGCAGATCGGCGGAGATCGCCGCCATCGATGACGTGATCTCCCGGGCCCGCGAGGGCGCGGGCGATGCCCTGGTGCTGCGGGGCGAGGCAGGCGTGGGCAAGACGGCCCTGCTCGACCTGGCGGCCTCCCGGGGCGGGTCCATGCGGGTGCTCAGGACGACCGGCGTCGAGCCCGAGTCCGACCTGGCCTTCGCCGCGCTGCACCAGTTGCTGCGGCCGGTCGCCGGGCTGCTGGACACGCTGCCGGAGCCGCAGCGCGAGGCCGTGCGCGGGGCGCTCGGGCTGGGCGGGGGCGCGTCGGGGGACCGGTTCCTGCTGGCGGCCGGGGTGCTGTCGCTGCTGGCCGAGGCCGCCGCGCCGGACGGGCTGGTCTGCGTGGTCGACGACTTCCAGTGGGTGGATCGGGCCTCGGCGGACGCGCTGCTGTTCGCCGCCAGACGGCTCGGCACGGAGCGGATCGCGATGCTGCTGGCCGTGCGGGGGGACGCGCCGGTGAAGGGGGTGCCGCCGCTGCGGCTCGGCGGCCTGCCGGAGCCGGCGGCGGCCGAACTGCTCGACGCCGCGATGCCGCCCGCCGTCAAGCGGGAGCTCGTGGCGGCCACCGGTGGCAACCCGCTGGCCCTGCGCGAGATCGTACGGCGGTTGGGCCCCGGACAGCTCGCCGGCCGTGAGCCGCTGCCCGATCCGCTGCCCGGCGGCACGCAGCTGTTCGGTGAGCAGGTGGCCGCGCTGCCGGACGACGCCCGGCTGGTGGCCCTGCTCGCCGCCGTGGAAAGCGACCTCGACCTGGTGCTGCGCGCCGCCGGCCGGATCGGCGCGGGCAGGCCGGCGCCGCACGGGCTGGGGGCTGCCGGGGCGGCGGAGGCGGGGCGGGCGGCGTTGCATGAACTGGAGGTCGCCGGGCTGGTGCGGGTCGAGGGCGCGTCCGTACGATTCCGTCACCCCCTCATCCGCTCGGCCGTGCACGAGGCCGCGGCGCCGGCGTCCCGCCGGGCGGCGCACGAGGCGCTGGCCGGGCTGTCCCAAGGGAACCGCCGCGCCTGGCACCTGGCGGCGGCCGCGCTCGGCCAGGACGAGAGCGTCGCCGCCGCGCTCACCGAGACCGCCGCCCGGGCCCGCGACCGCGGCGGGTACGGCGACGCCGCCACCGCCCTGGCCAGGGCCGCCGAGCTGACCCCGGCGCCGCACACCCGGGCGGTCAGACTCAAGGACGCCGCCATGGCCGCCTGGCTCGGAGGCCGTCCGGGGCAGGCGGAGTCCCTGCTGGCCGAGGCCCGCGACCACGCGGGCGGGGACCGCGCGCTGGAGATGGAGATCGCCCAGCTGCGGGGCAGGTTCGAGCTGAACTCCGGAAGCGCCGCCGAGGCGGTGCGGATCCTGGCCACGGGCGACAGCCTGGACATGCTGGCCGACGCCGCCGAGGCGGCCTCGTACGTGGGCGACACCGCCGCCATCGTCGAGATCGGCCGGCGGGCCGCGGCCTTCCCCGAGGGGTTCCTGCGCGACGTGCTGGCCGGCATCGGCCTGATGCTCTCCGACGGCACCGGGTACGAGATGCTCAGGCGGGCGCTGGGCAGGACCGGGGAGCTGACGGAGGCGGCCGGGTTCCTGTGGGCGACGGCGGCGGCCAGTTACCTGGGTGAGGCCGATCTGGGGATCGATCTGGTAGCCCGGGCGGGCCGGGTGGCCAGGGTGTCGGGGATGGTGGGGCAGCTGCCGGTGGTGCTGGAGTTCGTGGCCACCGGCGAGCGGATCGCCGGGCGGCTGGCGGAGAGCCAGGCCATCTCCGAGGAAGGGCTGGAGCTGGCCCGCGAGGCTGGCTACGCCAACACGGTGGCCGCGCACCTGGCCAACCTCGCGGTGCTGGCCGCGCTGCGTGGCGAGGAGGAGACGTGCCGTAGGCACGCCCAGGAGGCGCTGGCCATCGCGATCCCGCACCGGGTGGGCCTGCGCGCGGGCGTGGCCGCGTACGCGCTGGCCATGCTGGATCTGGGGACGGGCCGTTTCGCCGCGGCGCACGACCGGTTCACCGCGATCACGGCCGCCGGGCCGGGGGCCGGGCATCCGACGGTGGTGTGGCGCTCGACGCCGGATCGCATCGAGGCGGCCGTGGGCGCGGGCGACCTGGAGGCGGCGCGGGCGGCGCTGGAGGCGTACGAGCGCTGGTCGGCACAGGCGGCCACCGCGGAGTCGCGCGCCCTGCTGACCCGGTGCCGCGCCCTGGTCGGCGCCGGCCCGGAAAAGGAGCTGCCGGACAAGGAGCTGCCGGAAAAGGAGCTGGAGGAGGCGCTGCGGCTGCACGCGAACCCGTACGAGGCGGCCAGGACCGCCCTGCTGCTGGGCGAGCGGCTGCGCCGCGCGCACCGGCCCGGCGAGGCGCGGCCGCATCTGCGGGCGGCGCTGGAGACGTTCCGGCGGGCGGGCGCGGAGCCGTGGGCGCGGCGCGCGCACGGCGAGCTGCGGGCGGCGGGCGAGAGCGCCGAGCCCGCCCGCGGCCCGGCGCTGGACGTGCTGACCCCGCAGGAGCTGCGCATCGCGGGCCTGGTCGCCGACGGCCTGTCCAGCAAGGAGATCGCCGCGCAGCTGTTCCTGAGTCCGCGCACGGTCGAGTACCACCTGTACAAGATCTATCCGAAGCTGGGCATCGGCACCCGTACGGATCTGGCGCGGCTGGTAGTTCTACAGAAGGCGCCCGTAGCTGGAGGCGGCATGCTCTGAGTCATGCAAAACGTGGAGATCTGGAGTGAAGAGTTCGGCGCGGCTGCTGACGAGCCGATTGTGCTGGTGATGGGTTCGATGTCGCAGGGGGTCCTGTGGCCGGATGAGTTCGTGGGTCGGCTGACTGCCGGTGGCCGTCGGGTGGTCCGGTATGACCACCGCGACACCGGCAGGTCGGCGACCGTGGACTTCGAGAGGGAGCCGTATACCTGGAGCGACATCAGGGACGACGTGTTGCGGGTGTTGGAAGCGCATGGTCTGGAGAGTGCGCATCTGGTGTGTCATTCGGCGGGTGGGCTGCTGGGGCAGTTGATCGCGGTGGAGCGGCCGGAGCGGGTGCGTTCGCTCACCGTCATCGGTTCCTCGCCGCTCGGCGGGGGTGAGGGGATGGTGATCATGCGGGCGTTGATGGGTCAGCCGCAGCCGGAGGGGAGTTTGCCGGAGCCGGCGCCGGAGTTCGTGGCGCACTATCAGGGGTTGATGGCTTCGCCGCCGCCGGCCGATCGGCGTGAGCGGATCGAGGCGATGATCGCTGAGCAGCGGGTGCTGCATGGTACGGGGTTGCCGTTTGACGAGGATGCTGCTCGCTGGCTGCAGGAGCGCATCTACGACCGGGCCCGGAACCTGGACGCGGTGGTGAACCACCGCCTGGCTGCGATGGCTCAGCCGGACTTCGAGCCGGTGGGTGTGCTGGATCGGGTGAAGGTGCCCACGCTGGTGATCGAGGGCACTCATGAGCCGGCCAAGCCGGGTCATGGCGCGATCATCGCTGAGGGGATCCCGGGGGCGCGGTTGATGATGGTGGAGGGTATGGGGCATACGCTGCCGCCGGAGGTGCACGAGGAGCTGGCGGACGCCATCCTCGCGCACACCTCCGAAGTCAGGACGTGAGCCGCCCGCTCGGCACGACCACGTACTGCCGCAGGTACAGGTCCCGGAAGCTCACCGGGCCGCGCGGGCCGGGCACCCGGTCGATGTTGATGCCGGTCTCCGGCAGCCGCAGCAGCTTGAAGCCGTCGAGGAGCCGGGTGGTGGAGTTCCAGAACACCCCGGAGCCGGCGTAGGCGTCGATGAACTCCGCGGCGGCCGCCGGATCCTCGGTCGCGACGGCGGCCGCCAGCCCGGAGGTCTCCTCGTTGGCGATCCGGGCCGCGTGCAGCGGGCCGTCGGCGGCGTCGACGGTCACGGTGGCCGCGCGCTCCGGGTCGAGCGACCACTCGTACCCGCGCGGGTGGGCGTGCGGGGGCAGGGACGCGCCGATGCCCAGGCGGTCCAGGACCTCGAGGACGCCGGGCAGCCGCTCGTCGTAGCAGGACCGGTCGATGAGCAGCAGGTTGAGCCGGTTGCACACGCCCAGCCGGTCGAGGCTGCCGGTGATGAGCCGGTGGACGGTGTCGTCGTCGGCGGCCGAGTGGATGTAGAGGACGCCGCCGCCGTCGGCGTGCGCGAGGGTGCGCACGCCGTGCCTGGCGGCCTCGCGGCCGAGGCCGCGGGTGCTGTCGCC
This sequence comes from Nonomuraea sp. NPDC051941, assembly GCF_044593615.1. Lineage (NCBI taxonomy): Bacteria > Bacillati > Actinomycetota > Actinomycetes > Streptosporangiales > Streptosporangiaceae > Nonomuraea > Nonomuraea sp. NPDC051941. The sequence goes on along the minus strand of NZ_JBIUCF010000064.1, from coordinate 35,272 downwards.
GCTGCCGCGCAGAATGACCAGCGGGATGAGCTCGGGCAGCGACACCAGCGCGTACGCCGCCGAGCGGTCCTCGCTCGGCACCAGCTGGACGGCGTCCGGGTCGAGCCCGGCGTCGGCGAGGGCCGGTGCGATCACGTGCTCCACGATGGCCCGGGACGAGCGCAGCGCGGCCGAGCCGGTGCGCAGGACGCCCGCGTTACGTGATTTGAGGAATTGGGAGGCGATGTCGAGGGTGACGTTGGGACGCGCTTCGAAGTTGGCGCCGATCACGCCGACGGGTCGGCGGCGTTCCAGCAGGGTCAGGTGATCCGGACGTTCCTCGAGGACCTTGTCGCGGGGCTCGTGCGGCACGTCCGCCAGGGTGCGGAGTTCCGCCGCCATGCCGTCCAGCCGTGCGCCGGTGAGGCGCAGGCGGTCCTGGAGGGCGGGTGACATTCCGGCGGAGACGGCTGCGGCGAGATCCTCCTCGTTGGCGGAGACGAGGGTGCCTCGTGCGGTGCGCAGCCGCTCGGCCATGCCGCGTAGCGCGGTGTCGATGGCGGCGTCCGTCGCGCGTTCGAGAGCCGGGGAGCTCTGTCGGGCCCGGATCGCGCAGGTGCGCACCGCGTTGTCGGTGGAGCTGGTCAAGGTCGTCCTTTCGCCGGTGGGGCGCGGGGGCGAGGTGGAGTCGATCGTAGCATTGTTCAACAATCCCCTTATTGAACGCCTACCAGCACCGGCCACCCGCCCTGCCGGGTGAAGGTCGCGGCGGTGGGCATGCGCAGTTCGAGCCGTTCTCCCCGGGACCTGGCCAGGAGGCGGAAGTCGCCGAGGAGGCGATCGCCCACCGTCACGGAGCGGTCGACCCGCAACGACTCCAGCACCCACATGTGGGCGTCGAAGATCTGCTGGACGGTGAACTCCGCCTCCCGTCCGTTCGGGATCAGCTCGGTGAGCAGGCGGGTCTTGAGGGAGTGGACGTAGGCGATGGCGTTGCCGGGCATCTTGGCGGCGATCGCCGGGTTCTTGGGGATGACCATGGCCATGCCCTCGCCCTTTTCGTTGAACGCGGTCTGCACGCGCGGGTCGTTGCGCCAGAAGCGCTGTTCGAGGATGTGGTCCACCTCGTACAGGTCGCCCCGGCCGCGGTTGAGCTTGGCCAGGGTCCGGTAGTCCTCGACGCGTCCGGCGAGCCGGTCGTAGTGTGCGATGTCGGCGGCGTTGAGCTGGCGCAGCCGGCTGTCGGTCTGCTTGGCTCGTTTGAGTGTTTCGGCCCAGTCGGTGCCGAGTTCGCTCTCCAGTTCTTCAGCTCCGTCTGCATGAGGGCGAGGTTGGCGGCCGGGTTGCGGCCCTGGATGTCCACGCCTGCCCGCAGCTGCAGCGCCGCCAGTTTCTCCTCGTAGTCGGCCACGGCCGCCTTGTGCGCCGTCTCCAGCTTGGCGTGGGTCTCCAGCCGCCACTTGTCCATGGCCCGGTCGGTGCGCTGGCACTTGACCTCGACGGCCACCGCGACCTGCGAGAGGTGGAAGGTGTCGATGCCCACGGCGACCGAGTCGCGTTCGTCGTCCAGCGCGGTGGTCCACAGCCAGTTTCCGTCGGGCATCCGGTGCGTACGCCGCCCGACCACGACGTCCACGGAGTTGTCGCTCTCCCAGATGTTGCGCACGACGCCCACGCTGGCGTACACGGCCCGGTAGCCCTCGTCGACGCTGATCTGGCCCGAGTGGTTGTAGTTGGTGTCGCTGTCGCCGCCGCCGGCCTTGAAGTCCAGCGACTTGGTCTTGAACAGCTCGGGCGGCGGCGCGACGTCGGTCGCGCCGGTCTGCTTGACCCAGTACTGGTAGTTGCTCTCGGTGATCTGGCCGGGGTTGAGCGGGAAGTCCGGCGGCTTGATCAGGTTGCGGGCGGCGGCGTTGGTCTGCTGCATGGCCGCGATGAGGAAGGCGGCGGGCTCGGGCACCATGAAGTCGAACATCGCCCGCAGCCCGTAGTTGAACATCTGGGCCTGGTAGACCTTGTTGACCCACTGGTAGACGCCCGAGACGTTCTGGGAGCTGCGGGTGTTGTCCAGTTCGTGGGTGTTCTTCTCGATGGTCTCGGTCGTGGTGGTCAGCTGGGTACGGGTCAGCACCCTTTCGGCGATCTTGCGTGAGGTCCGTTCGGTGACGTCCTGCGAGAACGTGGCGGCCGACCGGGTGGCCTCCTGCTTGCTGCGCGCGATGGAGCCCTCGGCGCTGGCGGAGAACTCCACGACCGGTCCGTACCTGCCGGAGATGTTCAGCCCGGCCTTGAGCGCGACGTCCTCCTTGACCGTCTGCTCGGTCTCCCTGGTCATCTCGAAGCGGTCGGTGGTCTGCAGGTCCCGGTCTTCGCTGGTGTTGGTCTCCTGCTCGTTGATCGTGATCAGCTCGGTGGTGTCGCGGCGGCTGTGGTCGCGTACCTTGCGCTCGCCGCGCAGCACGTTCTCGATGTGCGCGACGTCGGCCGACTCGTAGCCCGTCAGCTGCTGCTTGATCACGAGCAGGTCGGCGATGCCGGCCGGGGCGACCTCGCCCTTGGTGTGGGGGACGCGGCCGTCCAGCGGGATCGGCGGCAGCGGGACGGTGCCGCCGGTCCCGAGCGTTCCCCAGCCGGTCGTGACGGGGGTCTGCACGGTCACGAGCGCTTCGCCGACGCGCAGGAACGACTGCCGCACCGGGTGTCCGGCGACCGCCTCCAGCTGGTTGACCGTCGCCGCCAGGTCGGCTTCGAGGCGGTTGCTGAGCCGGTCGAGCGGCACCGCGGTCAGGTCGAGGCCGCGTTCGGTGAGCACCGTACGGGTGGCCTCGGACAGCTGCCCGCCGGCCGTCGGCAGGAGCACGAACCCGACCTCGGGCGTCGGGGTCGGCCGGAACTCCGTGCGGCCGCGCAGCACGGGAGCGGGCGTCTGCAGCAGGGACTGCGCCACCGGCGCGCTGACCACGTCGGAGGTCTCCGGCGTGTCCGTGCCCGTCTCCGCCTCGCCGATGATCGGGGTCGGGGCCACCCGCTCGCGCAGGTTGCCGTGGAAGGCGCTCAGCGCGGTGGCCACGTTCGTCAGCCGTACCTGGTCCGGCGGCTGCACGAGGGCGCTGGTCGTCTGGGACGTGACGTGGAAGTGCTCGGCGTTCAGCTGGGCGAGCTCGCCCAGCGCCGTCCGCAGGTCCGCGTGCCGGGCCAGCAGGTCGTCGACCTCCTGGCGGCGCGCGGCCACCGCCTCCTCGCGCCGGCCCCGTACCGACTCCTCCGCCTCGCGGGTCGACAGCCTGGAGGTCAGGCCGAGGTCGAACGGCAGGCGGAGCGAGCGCCGCCGCCAGCGCCGCAGCTCCTGCAGGTCCTTGGGGAACTTGTCGTCGTCGGCGTGGCGCACGATGACCTCGGCCGTACGAAGCTGGCGGGCGAGCTGCTCGATGGGCCGCGCGTGCTCCTCCTGCAGCACCTTGATCGCCACGAGGCTGTCCTTCAGCCTCCTGACCGCGTTCTGGAAGTCCTCCAGGCCGGTCACCTGGTTCGGACTCATCCCGAACACGTCGTCGATGGCCTGCCGCACCATCTCCGGTGAGGCGGACACGTCGACGTCCTCCATCTCGTCGAGGCGTCCGGCGAGCCGGTCGAGCTCGGCGCCCAGCGGGGTGTCCGCCGGGTCGCCGATGAACTCCGGCCCCGCCACGTACGCGGTGGCGGCCGCTTCGACGGCGGTACGCCGCTGGGCCGCCCCGACGGCCTCGCGCAGCGCCTCCTGGAACGGCGTGTCCTGGGCCAGCGGGACGCTGGGAGTCTCCGGGTCCTGGGCCACGGCCGGCCGGGTGAGCATCAATCGGAAGAGATTTTCCATGGGCTTGTTTTTCCTCCGCCCCCGTGTTCCGAGGCGCCGCATCCGTGCGGCGTCTCGCCTGTGCTGACTAGGGCGTTCCATGCCGTTCCGGCCGGGGACAGGACGGGTGGGCCGGATCGGGCGTGGCACCGCAAACCCGTCCGACACCGCGTGATAGATGTGAGCTGACACCTCCCCCCACCAGCGGCGAGGGGGACACATGACCATGATCAGCTTCGATCACAGGGCCACCGGCTACAGCCTGACGCAGGCGCGCTGCCTGGCCTACGCCGCCGAGCTGGCCTACAAGGACGAGGAACGGGTCAGGGCCACGGCGAACGACTGGGGTTTCGACCGGGTGACCTCTTTCCGTGTGCCGCACACCCCGCCGTTCCCGCTGGTGGACACGCAGGCCTACATCGCGGCCAACGACCGCATGATGGTCGTGGCGTTCCGCGGCACCCAGCCCGAGGAGCTGCGCGACTGGCTGTCGGACGCCGGCACGCTGCTGACGCCGTACGCCGCCGGGACCGGCCTGATCCACTCCGGCTTCTACCGCGCCCTGGACGTCGTGCATTCCGGCATGCTGGACACGCTGGAGAACTGGCGCGCCGACGGGCAGTCGCTCTGGTTCACCGGGCACAGCCTGGGCGGCGCCCTGGCCATGCTGGCGGCGGCGCGCACCTACTTCGAGGACCCGAGCCTGCTCGCCGACGGCGTCTACACCTTCGGCCAGCCCCGCACCTGCTGCCCGCTGCTGGCCGCCGCCTACGACAAGGCGTTCCGGGGCCGGATGTTCCGCTTCGTCAACAACAACGACGTCGTCGCCCAGCTCCCGCCACCGCCGCTGTTCCAGCACGTGGCCGAGGAACGCCACTTCGACGCCAAGGGCAAGCTGCGGGAGAAGATGCCCCTGGCTGCGGAGCTGGCCGACCGGCTGAAGGGCCGCACCGCAGACCTGCTGGCGCCCGGCGGCGACGGCGTCCGCGACCACTTCATCAACGCCTACCTGGCGAACTTCGACGCCAACCTACGCTGAGCCCCGAGCCTCAGCCAGGGAGCTGCGCATCGCGTAGCAGCAGGGCCGCCTGCACCCGGTTGGCGCAGTTCAGTTTGGCGAGGATGCGGCTGACGTAGGTCTTCACGCTGGCCTCGGTCATGTGGACGTGCCGGGCGACCTCGGCGTTGGACAGGCCCTGCGCCACCAGGGCGAGGACGTCGGCCTCGCGCGCCGTGAGCGCGGCCAGCCGGCCGGCGGCGTCGCGTTCGCGCTCGCCGGCGCCCGGCGCCGCCATGTCGAGCACCTGGCGCGCCACGGCCGGCGACAGGTACGCATGCCCGGCATGAGCGGCGCGGACCGCCCGGATCAGCTCGTCCGGGGTGCACGTCTTCAGGACGAAGCCGGCCACTCCCTGCCGCACCGCCCGCCGTACGTTGGCCTCGTCGCCGAAGGCGGTGAGGAGCACCACGCGTGGCCCCGTCAGCTCGGCCGCCGCGGCCAGGCCGTCCAGCACCGGCATCGCGATGTCCAGGAGCGCGACGTCGACGCGGTGCCGGTGGGCGGCCCGCACCGCCTCGCGTCCGTCTCCCGCGACGGCCACCACCTCGATGTCCCCGGCCGATTCCAGGACGGTACGGATGCCGGCGGTGATGAGGGGCTCGTCGTCGGCGATCAGCGTCCTGATCACGCGGCGGCCCCCGCGAGGGCCGGCACCAGCGGGAGCATCGCCACGAGCCGGAACTCGCGCGGCCCGGCGTGGACGCGCAGCAGCCCCCCGGCCGCGGTGACGCGTTCGGTCAGCCCGCGCAGGCCGCTCCCGCCGCCGGCAGCGGGCCGACGGTGGGGTGCCGGGTTCGCCACCGAGATCAGGAGGGCGTCGGGCTGCCAGTCGAGCGACACGGTGATCGGCATGCCGGACGCGTGCTTGACCGCGTTGGTCAGCCCTTCCTGGACGACCCGGTAGGCGGCGTGGGCGGCCCTCGGGTCGATGAGCGGGACGGCCTCGCCGGACGTCTCGAACGCCACCGACGCGCCCGCCGCCCGGGACCGTGCAACGAGGCCCTCGATCTCCTCCAGGCCGAGGACGTCATGGCCGCGCAGCGCGTTGACCACCTCGTGCAGCTCGGCCGCGGCGGCGCGTGCGGTGTCGGCCAGGCCGCGCACCGCCCGCCGCTGCTCCGTGGGCAACTGGCCCACCTCCAGCGCGGCGGCCTGCACGGAGACCAGGCTGAGCAGGTGACCGAGCGAGTCGTGCATGTCGTGGGCGATGCGCAGCCGTTCGCGGAGCCGTTCCTGCTCGGCGACGAGGGCCTTCTCCCGGCGCAGGTGCTCGCGCTCCTGGGCCATGTACCGGCCGGCCAGCAGCGGCAGCGCGGTCAGCAGGGCGACGCGGGCCAGGGTGATCCACGGATCCTGGTCGCCGGGGGAGCGCTCCTCGACCAACAGGAGAACGCACACGTACGCGGTGAAGGCGCCGGCCGTCACGACGACGTCCCGGCGGGTGGAGATGCGCTGCCCGGCCTGGAAACCGGTGCAGGCGAGCAGGGCCAGCGACGCGCCCGTGAGCACCGCCAGCGCCAGCGCCGCGAGGAAGGACGCGAACGGCAGGCGGTCCGCCGCCGCCATGGTGAGCACGTACGCCGCGGCGTACGCGGCCAGCGGCAGCCCCTGCGTCCCGTCCAGCCACAACAGCGCCGTGTCCGCGGCCACGACCGCGGCGACAAGCGCATACCTCGACATGAGTCCTCACCTTACTCATCGCCACCGTCGCCAACTTCGCCGCCAACCTCGATCTGCTACACAGGGTTGCCTGATCGTGGCTTAGGGTAGTTGCAGGGTTGTCGGCCCCCAGTCGACGGTCCCCATCCCTCACCTGTCGCGGCGCCACGTCGGGGCAGGACCGGCAGACCAGTCGATCACGTGATCACCGGGATCACGAACCGAAGGGAGAACCCCCATGTCCCTTTCCGCCATGGACCGCCTGCGGATGCGCTTCGACCTCCTCGACGTCAACGGCAGCACCACGCTGACCTCCGCCGACTTCGAGCTCTTCGCCTCGCGCGTCTGCCGTGTGCTGGGCGTGCCCGCCGGCTCCCCCAAGGCCGAGGCGCTTTCTGAAGGGTGCCGGCTCTTCTGGGAAGGGCTGGCCGAAGCCGCCGACCGCAACCAGGACGGGCAGGTGACCTTCGAGGAATATCGCGCGTTCTCCCACGCCGACTCCTGGTTCGACGAGCACGGCGAGGCGTACGCGGCGGCGGTGTCCACCGTCTGCGACCTGGACGACGACGGCCTCATCGAGCGCGACCACTTCCTCGGCCTCCACAGCGCCGGGGGTTTCCCGCTGACGTACTCGACGAAGCTCTTCGACGACCTGGACGGCGGCGGGACCGGCCAGGTGAGTACGGGCAGTTTCGCCGAGTTCCTGCGGAAGTTCTACACCAGCGCCGACGACCTGATCTGACGAGCCGATCCCGGTAGAGACAGGACCGCGCTCTCATGCTGGTGTGCAGCGATCGTACGGTGAGCCGTGCCGAGTTGACCGCGCTGGCGGACGGACGGGCGGCCAGGCTCGCGGCCTGCGGGATCGGACGAGGCGATCTCGTCGGGCTGTGCCTGCCCAACGGCTGCGAGTGGGTGGTGACGTACCTGGCGCTGGCCCGGCTCCAGGCGTGCTGCGTGCCGCTCAACGCGGCGTCGGCCGTCGCGGAGATCACCCATGTGATCCGCGACTGCGGGATGCGCGCGCTGTTCGTGTCCGCCGACCGGGCCGAGGCGCTGGCGGATACGTACGCGGACCAGGTGCTGCTCTGCCCGGACGGCGCGATTCCCCGGGACTGGATGGCACCGGAGCGCGGGCCCAGGCATGCGGCGCCGGCCGGTGCCGCATGCCTGGCCTACACCTCGGGGACGACGGGGTCTCCCAAGGGGGTGATCCAGACGCGGCGGGCGGTTCGCGCGGGTGGCGACAACCTGGCGGCACGCCTGCGCCTCGGGCCGCGGGATCGGGTGGTGACGGCGCTGCCGCTGGCGCACACCTATGGGACGAACGTCATGAACGCGGCGCTGGGCAGCGGCGCGGGCCTGATCCTGCTGGAGCGCTTCGACGTGGAGACGATGCTGGAGCGGTCGGCCCGGCACGCGGCGACGGTGGTGGCGGGCGTGCCGACGATGTACCGGCGGCTGCTGTCCGAGCCGGCGGGACGGATGCCCCGCTCGCTGCGGTGCGGCCTTTCGGCCGGCCAATGCGCGGGGGAGGAGCTGGCCATGGCCTGGGAGGACCGCACCGGCGCCCCGTACGTGGAGGGATGGGGGATGACGGAGCTGGGCGGCATGGCCACGCTGGCCGCGCCGGAGCTGGCCGGCCGCCACGGCACGGCCGGAACGGCGCTGCCCGGCGTCCGGCTGCGGGTGGAGGCGGGCGGGCACGTGGCGCCGCCCGGCGTGCAGGGCGAACTCCAGGTGCACGGCCCGATCGTCACCCCCGGCTACTGGAACGCGCCCCGGCAGACCGCCGCGGCGATCGGCGTGGACGGGTGGCTGCGGACCGGCGACGTCGGCGTCATCGCCGCCGACGGGCGCGTCCGGATCGTCGACCGGATCAAGGACGTCGTCCTGTGCGGCGGCTACTCGGTGTTCCCCGCCGAGCTGGAACGTGCCATCCGCGGGCATCCGGCGGTTCGTGACGTCGCGGTTGCCGGGGTGCCCGATCCGATCCTGGGCGAGATCCCGTGCGCGTGGGTGGTGGCGGAGCACGGGGCCGCCCCCGCCTCCGAAGAGATCATCCGGCACTGCCGGGCACTGCTGGCCGCCCACAAGCTGCCGCGCCGGGTGGTCCTCGTCCCCGGCCTGCCGCTCACCGCGAACGGCAAGGTCGACAAGCGTGCCCTGACCTTGACGACCTCCGGAGGACATCCGCATGTCGCTGAATGACCGGCTCCGGCTGCACGGCCGCATCGCGCTCGTCACCGGGGCCTCGCGGGGCATCGGCGCGGCCGTCGCCCGGATGTTCGCCGCCGCGGGCGCGGACGTGGCCGTGCTGGGGCGCTCTCGCCAGGACCTTGAAGGGGTCGCCGCGACCGTACGGTCACACGGCCGCCGGGCCGTGGTGGCCGAGTGCGACGTCACCGACGCGGCCCAGATCGAGACCTCGTGCGCCGCCGTCGAGGAACGGCTCGGCACAGTGGACATCCTGGTGAACAACGCGGGCGGGCCCGTCTTCCAGGCGTCGGTGCTGGACGTCCGCGACGACGGCTGGGAGCGGGTGCACAACCTCAATCTCACCAGCGCCTTCCGCTTCGTCCGGCGGCTGGCGCCGGCGATGGCCGAACGGGGCCAGGGGGTCATCGTCAACATCGGGTCGATCGCGGTGGCCCGGCCCTGGCCCGAGATCGCCGCCTACGGAGCGGCCAAGGCCGGCCTGCGGCATCTCACCCAGGCCCTCGCGGGCGAGCTCGGGCCCCAGGGGGTGCGGGTGAACGCGGTCAGCCCGGCGTGGATCGACACCGCGGTCAACCGCGCCTACGTCGCCGACCCCGCGCTGTCGGAGTCGGCCCTGGACCTGGTGCCGCTGGGCCGCTGGGCGAGCCCGGACGAGGTCGCGACCGTGGTGACGTGGCTGGCCTCGCCGGCGGCCTCCTTCGTCACCGGGGCCGACATACCCGTCGACGGAGGCTTCGCGGTGGCCATGCCCTCAAGCGCGCGGGCCGCGCTGAGCAGGGTACGTCCGCCCGAGGGGGCCAGGTCGTGATCGACGGACCGCTCATCGTGGGCGCGGGCCCGGTGGGGCTGTCGGCCGCCCTGCTGGCGCGCGCCCGGGGACTGCCCGCCCACGTGCTGGAACGGCTGCCCGAAACCGCGCCCAAGCCCGGCAGCCGGGCGATCTTCCTGCACCGGCAGACGATCCAGACCCTCGCGACGGCCTCGCCCGTCCTCGCCGACCACTTGGTGAGGGAGGGCCTGGTGTGGCCGGGACGCCGGACGTACTGGGCCGGGCGAAGGGTCCATCACCGCCGCTACGAACCGGTGCATCCCAGGCTCGCGCCGTTCGTCAGCCTCCCGCAGCCCAGAGTGGAAGAGCTGCTCCGCGAGGCGGCCGTGCGGGCCGGCGTCAGCTTCTCCTGGGGCGCGCCGGCCGAAGACGTGACCCTCCTGGACACCTCCGTCCTGGTCCGCGCGGCCGACGGCAGGCAGTGGCACTCCGCGTTCGTCGTCGCGGCGGACGGGGCCGGATCGATCGTGCGGCGCCGGCTGGGCATCCTGATGGACGGCGACGCCGGCGGCAACGCGTTCGTCGTCGCGGACGTCGCCGACGATCCCGACCGGCCGCTGCCCGCCGAGCGGATCTTCCACTACCGCCATCCGCGGGCCGCGGGCCGTAACGTGCTCATCATCCCCTTCACCGGCGGCCACCGCGTGGACCTGCAGTGCCGCGCCCGTGACGATGCCGCGGCGCTCGCCGCCGACCCCTGCGCCTGGCTCCGGCCCCTGCTGCCGTCCGGCCACGCCTGCGAGGTCACCTGGTCCTCCCACTACCTGTTCCGCCAGGCGGTCGCGGAGACCTTCACCAAGGGCCGGGTCCTGCTGGCCGGGGAGGCCGCGCACCTGTACGCGCCGTTCGGCGCGCGCGGGCTCAACTCCGGTGTCGCCGACGCGGCCGCCGCCGTCGACGCGATCGTCGAAGCCGGCATCGGCCCTGAGGCCGCCCTCGGCGCACTCGCCGAGTACGACCGGGTGAGGCGGGCCGCCGCCCAGCGCAACCGCGCGGCCGCGGGCAAGGCGCTGGCCCACCTGACCGCCGCCGGCCCGCACCGCCAGGCCGCGCAGCGGGCCGCCGCCCTCGCCGCCCGGGTGCTGCCCCGCGCCGGGACCTGGCTCGACAGCAAACCTTTCGGACCGCGCGACGCCGGGATCCCCGGCAGCCTCTACTGAACGTTCGTCCCTGCGAGGTTCCCATGATGCCCCGAACGATCACGCCGCAGTCCGTCAGCGTCGAGATCTTCACCGATCCCCTGACCCAGGCCCTCCTCTCCCACACCGGCAGCACCACCTGCCAGCTCGAACGCCTCCTGGACGAGCGCGTGGACGTCCACACCGTGGAGGTGTCCCGCGCGGCCGTGGACCGGACCTGCCCCGAGGCCGCCGCGCCGCTCGGCCTGCCCGCCGCGGCTCCCGTCCTGGTCCGCCGCACCACGCTCGCCGTCGCGCGCCACCAGGTCTCCCGCAACCTCGTCCTGGCCCCGCTCGGCCGGCTGCCCTGGGCCGAGCACCTGCTGAGCTCGTGCGCCGCTCCGCTGGGACGGCACCTGCCCGAGCCGCATGAGCGCCATCCGCTGGGACTCGGACTGGACTCGTGGGGCCCCGGACGCGCCGCCGTCTCCAGGTGGTACCTCATCATCGACCCCGACAGCGCTCAGCCGGCGCTCTTCATCCGGGAAACCTTCAATCCCGACCTTTTCGACCCCGCGACGACCGGCGGGCCGGTCAGCTGCCCTTGAGATTTTTGCGGCGCTCTTCGACCAGTGCGGCGTACTCCGATTCGGTGGTGGCGAACTTCAGGATGCGACTCTTCGGGTCGATCGCCACGAAATAGAGCCAGGAGCCGCGGGCCGGGTGCAGCGCGGCCCTGATGGCCTCGGCCCCGGGGTTGCCGATGGGGCCGGGCGGCAGGCCCGGACGCCGGTAGGTGTTGTACGGCGATGAGCTCCGGACATCCTTGAGCGTCGCCTCGGGGCCGTACTTGTTCAGGCCGTACAGGACCGTGCTGTCGACCTGCAGGAGCATTTTCCGGTCCAGCCGGTTGTGGATGACCCGGGCGATCTTGGGCATGTCCTCGTCCCTGCCCGCCTCGGCCTGGACGATGCCGGCGATGGTCACGATCTCCAGCGGCGTCCTGCCGGCCCGCCTGGCGCCGTCGACCAGGTCGGCGGCCTCCGCGGCCTCCTCGAACCGGGTCACCATCGGCCGCAGGATCTCGGCCGGGGCCGCGGCAGGGGAGAACTCGTAGGTGCCGGGGAAGGCGAACCCTTCGAGCGTCCGTCCGGCATAGGACGGCAGGCCGAGCGCCGTACCGTCCTTGGCGGCCCGCTCGAACTCCGCCACCGGCCTGCCGGTGAGCTGCGACAGCTGCTTGAACAGCTGCGAGAGCCGCATCCCCGCCGCCACGTTGACGGTGACCCCCGCCTGGATCGAGACGGCCGGGCGCGGCACGTCGTCACCGGGGGCCCGCGCCGACAGCTGCTGGACCACGAGAGTGGATCCCGCCGCCAGCGCGGCGACGGCCGTCGCCGCCGCCAATGCGAGGCCGCGGCGACGGGGGCGGCGCTCGCGGGGCCGCAGGAACCGGTCCGGCGCGGGCGGCCGCTCTTCGTCGGCCATGTCGGAGAGGGTTTCGCGCAGCAGGTTCTCGATGTTCATCCGAACTCCCTCACGGTGGTCAGCTCAGGTGCCGTCTGCTTCAGGCGTTCCAGCGAGCGGTAGATCTGGCTGCGTACCGACCCCACGCGGACGCCGAGCAGGCGCGCGATCTCGGTCTCGGAGAGGTCCTCGAAGTAGCGGAGCACGAGCATGGTCCGCTGCCGGGCGGTGAGCCGGGCCAGGGCCGCGCGCATCACCAGGCGAAGGTCCGCGACGTCGGCGTGCCCGGCGTCGATCCGCTCGGGCGGCCGTCCGGTGGACACCTCCGCGACGCGTGACCGCCGCCGCCACCAGCTCACCTGTTCGTGGTACATGGCACGGCGGACGTATCCCTCGATGGCGGCCGGATCGCGCAGACTGCGCCATTTCGCGGCCGTCTTGACCAGGGCCGACTGCACCAGATCCTCGGCGGCGTGCCGGTCACCGGTCAGCAGGTAAGCGGTGCGGAACAACGCCCCTGATCGGTCGACGACGAACTTTCGGAAGTCCGCCTCAAATCCTGGATCCACCCGTCCTCCTCGCGACGTTCACGGGCAAGGACGCGAGCGGCGTGTCGATCTATGCCGGTACGGCCCAGGTTTCTCGCCACCTCGATGGCGTCGGGGTGGCGATCTCTGAACGTGGTCCCAACGGGCTCAGCCCGTCGCGACGATCCGGTAAGCCCTGATCACCGTCTGCTCCACCGCATTCCCCGCCGTGTCGCCGGACCTGGCCCGCAGCGACACGAACCCGTCGCCCACGGGATGCCGCAGCACCACCCGTGAGCCTTTCACCTCCGCCTTAGCCCAGGTGGCGCCGTCATCGTAGGACACCTCGACGGTCGTCTCCCGCGGGCGTCCCGCCGAGCCGCCCGGCTGCGGGCGCACGGAGAACGGCACGGTGAAGAGCCGGCCGCGGGCGCGGCGTTCTCCGCGTCCAGCGCAGGGGCGAACGTCACCACGGCCCGCGTCCCGGCGGGTGTGGAACATGACCTCATCGCGGCCCTCGCCCCGCTCGACAAGCGCGGTGTCCGGGCCCACGACGGTCACCCGGTCGCCCGTGATCAAGGTGACGCTCCGGGCCTCCGCCCCGGCCGCGCTCTGCTGCCCCGCCTGCTCGTTGGCGGTGGGTAAGGCGGCGAGCGCGGCCGCGGTCAGCAGTAACACCCCGGCCGCTCTGGCTCCTTTACGCACGGTGAAGCTCCTGATCGTCGACAGTGGATCACTGTGTATCTGCCGGTACGACCATTCACGTTCACGCCTGGCCCGTCACCGGTGGGTGGCTAGAGGCCGGTCATCACGAGCCTGATGTAGTAGGAGTAGTAGGTGTCGTCGGTGCCGGTGATGGTCTTCACCAGGCCGACCGACTGCCCCGTGGAGAGCGTGGCGCAGACCGAGCCCTGCGCGGTGATCGTGCCGAGGGTGGTGCCGCCGGAGACCCACGGCGGGGTGACCTCGCGCAGGCTGTAGAGCGCCGAGCCGGAGGAGCTGATCGTGGCGCTCGGGCTCCCGAAGGAAGCGGTGTAGGCACGGGAGCCGGCCCACATGTTGACCCAGTTGTTGCCGGCGGGATACATGATCCCGCCCAGGTTGATCCGGATCTCGTCCACGTTGTCGGACTCGTCCACGTTGTTCGAGTCGATGTAGTCCAGTTCCACCCGGCAGGTCGCGGCCCTGGCCGTCGCGCCGGCGGGCGGTGCGACGGCCAGCGCCGCCGGCACGGCCAGGGTCGCCGTCAGGGCGAGCGCGGGGATCAGTTTCTGAGTGCGCATCCTGTTTCTCCTACGGTGTGAGGTGTGCTCCGCTGCTGTCGCGAAACGCGTCATCAGAGTGGGGCCGGCAGCGTGAGCGGATCGTGAGAGCCCAGGTCAGTGATGCAGAGCACGTTCCATATGCGCCTTTTGGCACAGCCGCGCGGCCAGGGCGCGCCTACTGTGCTGCTTCTATGGGAGAGTCGCTGACCCTGCTGCTGCTCGGTCCGCCGGAGCTGGCCGTCGCGGGGCGGCCGGTGGACATCCGCGCCGCCAAGACGCGCGCCCTGCTCTGCTACCTCGCCGCCACGCCGGGGCCGCGACCGCGCTCGGAGCTGGCCGCGTTGTTGTGGGGTGAGCGGCCCGACGCCAACGCCCGGGGCAGCCTGCGACTGGCGCTGTCGGAGCTGCGCAAGGAGGTGGGCGGGTGGCTGGACATCACCCGCGACCACGTACGCTTCCGCGCCGGCGACGGCTGCTTCGTCGACCACGGGCGCCTGGCCCAGACGCCGACCGTGGCCGAGGCGCTGCGCTTGTGGCGCGGCGACTTCATGGACGGCGTGTGGTTCTGCGACGCCCCGGCCTTCGGCGGCTGGCTGGAGTCCGAGCGCGGGCGGACCCGGCTCCTGCTGCGCGAACTCCTGCTGCAGGCCGGCTCCGCGCCGCCCGACCAGTTCGTACGGCTGGCGCGTCTGGTGGCCGGGCTGGATCCGTACGACGAGGAGGCGCACCGGCTGCTGATCACGGCGCTGGCCCGGGGCGGGAACCGGGGCGCGGCGCTGGCCTGCTACGACGACCTGCGGCGGCGCCTGGCCGACGAGCTGGGGGTGGAGCCCGCGCCGGAGACGGCGGCCGTCCGCCGCCGGCTCGTCACCTCCGTACGAGCCCTGCAGGCGGCGCCCGTCGACCGGCAGGTCCGCGCCGCGCCGCCCGTGCCCCGCACCGACCTGTTCGGCCGGGAGACGGAGATCCGCGAACTGCGCGCGCTGCTGGCCCGCGAACGTCTCGTGACCCTGCTCGGCCCCGGCGGCGTCGGCAAGACCCGCCTGGCCATCGCCGCCGCCACGTCGTCGTGCGCGTTCGTGTCCTTCGCCGGGGTAGGCCCGGAGGCGGCCGTCACGACGCTCGCCCGGCGTCTCGGCGTGGACCTCTCTCCGCAGCGCCCCGCCCTTGACCTGCTGCTGGCCGCCCTGTCCGGCAGCGATCAGCTCCTCGTACTGGACAACCTCGAACACCTGCCGGCCATCGACCCGGTCATCGCCCGCATCATGCGCACCGCTCCGGGGGTGCGGATCCTCGCGACCAGCAGACGCCGCCTGGACGTGCCCGGACAGGTCACGTTCGAGGTGGCGGGCCTGCCGGGCCCGGAGGCTGAGGCGTTGTTCGCGTCCAGGGCCGTACGGGCGCAACCGGCCTTCGACCCCGGCCCGCACGCCGTCCCGGTCGCCGCGATCTGCGCAGCCATCGGCGGCCTGCCCCTGGCCATCGAACTGGCGGCCGGCCTGCTGCGCGCGGTGCCGCTCGCGGAGCTGGCCCAGCGCCTCGGCGTGGACGCCGGCCTGCTGTCGGCCGACGGGCCGGCCGCCCGGTCGCGGCACGCCTGCATGCGTACGGTCTTCGAAACCTCCTGGCGGCTGCTCGACCCGGCCGGGCGAGCGGCGCTGGCGGCGTTGTCGGTGTTCAGCGGCGGCTGCACGCTGCGGGCCGCGCTGGAGGTGGCCGGGACCACGCCGCGCGTGCTGGTCCACCTGGTGGATCACAGCATGATCCAGCTCACCCCGTCCGGCCGCTACGTCCTGCACCCCGTCATCCGGCAGTTCGCCGCCGGACATCTGAATCCCCGGGAGCGCCGCGCGGTGCGGGAACGGCACGCCGCCCACTTCACCCGCCTGCTCGACCGGCACGCCGCAGCCCTCCAGGACGCCTCCGACGCCGAGGTCACCCGCGTGCTGGGCGTGGAGCTGGACAACATCCGGCTGGCCTGGGCGGTGTCCGGCCGGCCCGGCTTCCTCGACCGCTACTGGGTGTTGTGCCTGCGCCTGCGTCTGTACGAGGAGTCCGGCGCCGTCGTCCTGCGGCACCTCGCCCGTACGCGCGAGGCCCCGTACCTTCGGGCGCGTTGGTTGCGGATGGCGGGCGTCAGCGAGCACCAGCTGGCCAGGGAGCGCGAGTCCACCCGCCTGGCCAGGGCGGCGCTCGACACGATAGGCGAGCCGCTCCCGACGTCCCGCCCCGGCCTCGCCGCCGCCGTCCTGGCGGCCGCCGCCCGCCAGGTCCTCCACCGCGGCCTGCCGATCCGTCGCTCAGGGGCCTCGGCACAGGCCGAGGCGGCGCAGGCGCTGACGTTCCTGGCGCGGCTGGCCTACCACCAGCAGGACCTGCTCACCATGCTGGCCGCTTCATTACGCCAGCTCAACGCCGCCGACCGGACACCGGACGCGGCCCTGCGCGCGGAAGCGTACGCGAACTTCGCCACCATCGCCCGCGTCGCCGGACGACATCGCCTGGCCACCCGCTACGGCGCCCTCGCCGATCGATCGCTGAGCGACATCGACCACCCGACCGAGCCCGCGAGCCGCGCCCGCCTGGCCAGGGGCCTGGATCTGCTCGCGGCCGGGGACTTCGAGGCGGCGCGCGCGTCGTTCACCGAGTGCCGGGCCAGGACGGTCGACCCCCGGGTGGCGGAGAACTGCGCCGGGATGCTCGCCGAGACGGCCCTGTGGCGCGGCGACTTCGAGCAGGCGGCGGAGCTGTTCGCCGCCACGGCGGAGCAGGCGGCCAGGCGGGTGGGCGGCGACGACATCGGCCGCCACTGGTGCCTGATCGGCCAGGCCGAGGCGCTGCTGCGCCTCGACGGGACGAGCGCGGAGCGGATCGGGCAGGTGCTGGCGGCGGCCCGCGCGTCGACCGACCGCCGTCGCTCCCACGAGCAGCGACTCGGCCTGCGTGACGGCACGGTCATGCCGGTCATCCAGGAGATGCGCCTGCTCACGGCCACGGCCCGCCTCGGGCGGATCGGCCCGGGGCAGGCGCTGACCACGGTGCTGGAGCTGGCCGCCCGCCTGCCGGCGGGCCGGCGCGGCCTGCTGGAATGCTGGTCCGGCCTGGCCGAACTGCTCGTGTCCCTGCCCCCGGACGCCGCCACGGCGCGTCGGCTCGACCGGCACCTGGCCGGGTTCCAGTCCCGCCACCCTGGCGCCGCGGCCCGCATCGGCTGGGCCCGCGCCCTCGTCCTGGCCCACGGAGGACGGCGGAAGGCCGCGAGGAAAGCGGCGGAACAGGCCATGAGGACGGCCGAACGGCTCTGCGCACCGTACGATCACCGCAGGGCGAAGGAGCTGACCGAGCGTTCCCCGGCCCGTTACGGTCTCACGCCGCGCGGATGACGCGCCTTCCGACGACGGACGTGACGCCCAGGGTGACGCCGATCCCGACCACGATCGTGACGGCGTAGGGGAGGGGTGCCGCGGCCTGCAGGGGGTTGCCTGTTTTGACGACGGCGAAGGGCAGGACCGTGACGAACGCACCCACGCTTCCGGCGACGGTGCTGATGGCGGTGGCCGTGCCGATCTCGCGTACCAGCATGCGCTGTGTTTGGGAGCCGGTCGCGCCGATCAGGGACATGGCCGCGAATTCGGAGCGGCGCCGGGTGATGGAGGCGACGAGGTTGTTGGTGAGGGCGATGGCCATGAACGCCGCGATCAGGGCGACGACGAAGTAGTTGATCGAGGCGAGGACCTGAGCGGTGCCGTTCGCCGTGCCGGAGCCGTTCTCGATGCCCTGCATGCTGAGCGTGCCCGCGGCGACGCCGACGAAGAGGGTCAGGAACGTCACGGTCGGCCGTACCCGGTCCGGGGCCACGGCGAGGTTGATCGCGGCCAGGCGGGACGGGGTGGTGGTCTGTGCCCGGTTGAAGGCGCTGAGCGTGGCGTTCGCCATGACGATGAGCTCCGGGGCGAGAATGCACAGGCCGGCGGCGACGAGCACGCAGCCGGGGCCGGTCATCGCGGTGGTGAGCACGTCGGCCGGGTCCATGGCGAGCACCGCGGTCGATGAGGCCAGGCCGGCGGCGATGATGATCGTCGCGGCGACACGGCGCCGCCGTTCCGGACGCCGTACGGTACGACGGCGCGGGGGCGGGGACGCGTCGGCCACCGGGCTGCGGTGAGCGAGGGTGCGGCTGCCCATCCACGCGGCGAGCACGCTCGCGGCCAGCACGACGAGCATGCCGAGGACCGGGAGGAGCACGCCGGGCGCGAAGACCGAGGCCGCGTCGGTGAGCCCGGCGGCATGAATGCTCCGCATGACGATCCAGCCGACGAGGTAGCCGCCGGCCAGGCCCGGGAGCGCCGTGACGGCCGAGACGGCCGCCGTCTCGATGGCGAGCAACTGCTGCACCTGCCGAGGACTGGCGCCGATGAGCCGGATGCCCGCGATCTCCCCGGCCCGGCCGCCGAGCGCGACGCTGATCGTCGAGACCATGGCGAACAGGACGATTGCGACCGCCCACCCGCCCATGATGAGTGGGAACTGCACCAGGAACGCGCGGTCGCCGGCGGCCGTGCTCCGGGCCAGCCCGGTGCCGAGCAGGCTCATCATGCCCGTGACCAGGATCGTGCCGACGAGCGCGACCAGGCCGGTGGCGATCGCGGCGGCACGGTGATGCGCGAAGGAGCGCATGGCGATTCTGATCATCGGCTCGCCGCCGCGTCGTTGGCGGCCTGCTCGGCCGATTCGACCAGGACGGCCATTCTGCCGGCGACCTGCTGTGCGGTGGGCCGCGGGAGGTGATCGACCATCCGGCCGTCGGCGAGGAAGAGGACGGCGTCGGAATAGGAGGCGGCGACCGGATCATGCGTGACCATGATGATCGTCTGGCCGCGGTCCGCGAGCTCGCGCATCAACCGCAGGACGTCCCTGGCGCTGCGGATGTCGAGGGCGCCCGTGGGCTCGTCGGCGAAGACGATGTCCGGGTCGGTGATCAACGCTCGCGCGACCGCGACGCGTTGTTTCTGACCGCCGGACAGCTGGTGAGGGCGGTGGCTGCCCCGGTTGGCGAGCCCCACGCGGGCGAGCAGGTCGGTCGTGCGCGCCGGCGTCGTCTCCCGCGAGTCCAGGCGCAGGGGGAGCTCGACGTTGTCGACGGCCGAGAGCGCCGGCAGAAGGTTGAACGACTGGAAGACGAATCCGACGCGGCGCCGGCGCAACTGCGTGAGCTGGGTCTGATCGAGCGAGCGAAGGTCCTGCCCGTCGAGCTCGATGGAGCCTGACGTCGGCTGCTGCAGCCCGGCGGCGCAGTGCAGGAGGGTGGTCTTGCCGGAACCCGACGGTCCCATGATCGCGATGAATGAGGACCGGGCGACATCGAGATCTACGCCGCGCAGGGCATGGACCGGCCCGGCCTCTCCCGGGTACTCGCAGCGTAGACCGCGGATGCGCAGCACGGGTGGCGCGGGCGCGGCGGTGGCATACGGGCTCATGGAACCTCTCTAAATGATTGTTTTAAACGAACATCTTAAACGAACGTTTATTTGATACCGTAGGGCATGTGAGTGCGAAGGACAAGCTGCTGCTGGCGGCGCGCGACTGCCTGCTGACCAAGGGGTACGCGCACACCACCGTGCGAGACCTGGTCGCGGCGTCAGGGGCGAACCAGGCGTCGATCAACTACCACTTCGGGTCCAAGGAGCGACTGCTCACGCGGGCCCTGCGCGATCTCAACACGGAGTGGGGTGAGCTGCTGTTCGCCGTGCTCGAAGAACCCGCCGGGACGCGGTCCGGCGATCAGGAAGCTCTGTGGGGACGGATCATCGACTCGATCCAGGCCAACCGATCGCTGTGGTTCGTCAACTTCGAATCCGTGGCGTCCGCGCGGCAGGACGAAGAGATCCGGGGGATGATCGCCAGCGGTCAGGAGCTCGCGCGGGCATCGCTGGCGCGGGCGTTCGCCGGCCTCGGGCCGGACAGCGATCCGGGGGAGGTCCAGGCGGCCGGATCACACTACCTCGCCCTGCTCGTCGGGCTCGCCTCGCAATGGCTCACCGACCCTGAACGCGCGCCGACGGCGGAGCAGTTCGCCGCCGCCGGCTTCGGCTCCGGCCATCGCGGGTGACACCGTCCCTGCGCTGCCACCCCTCGGCTGGGGACGTCCGCCGAGGGGTGACCTGCGCCGACGGTTGGTCCATACCCTTTGCGGAGGGCGGCATTGGACCTCCGCCAGCTCTCGGGCCTCGGCCACGAGCTGGTCATAACGCTCCTGGGTGACGTGCCCGATCATCGTCGGCATGGTCCGCCCCTTCCACCAGGATGTGATTCACATCGGACGGGATGCTCGCTACGCACCTGGAGTTGCCGGCACACCAGCTCGGCGAGGCCGCCCTGGAACCGGGCGATCGTGAGCGCTTGGCCACCGGGCTGAAGGCGGTCGAGAAAGTGGTCGCCAAGGTGGCCGCGAACGTTGGCTCGGCGGAGAGCTGACCGTTCCCACAGCCTGTTTACGGGCTGCGCTGACGTGCTGGCTCAGCGGGATCGGTCGTAGACCATGGCGAGTTCGCCCAGCTCGCCGGTCTCCTGGCGGGTGAGCGTCCATTTCGTAGCCGGCAGGCCGTCGTCGAACAGTCGTTGGCCGCCTCCGGCGATCTCGGGGAAGATCATGAGGTAGAGCCGATCGAGCAGGTCTGCCGACAGGAGTGGCTTGATGATGCTGGCGCTGCTGTTGACGAGGATGTCGCCTTCACCACTGGTCTTGAGCTCGGTGACGACGTCTGCGGCGGGGGCGTTCACCACGCGGGCGCGTTCCCACGGTGCGTCGGTCAGGGTGGTCGACAAGACCACCTTTTCCGTGTCGACCAGCCACTTGGCGTATCCGCGGTCGCGCGGATCGGCGTTGTCGTCTTCGGCGACCGACGGCCAGTAACCCAGGAATCCCTCGGCGTTGATCCGGCCGAGCAGTGCCGTCGTCGCGTGCTCCCACATGCGGGTCATGTGGTTGCGGGCGACGTCGCTGGTTACATACGGGGCGAACGCGGCGAAATCGCCGGGCCCGCCGGGACCGTTGTAGCGTCCGTCGAGGGTGAGGCTCAGGTTCGCGGTCACCCTGCGGCCGGTCGTGTTCGTCATTTCGTGCTCCTTGTATTGGTGTTGTGCGTGTCGGTGTTGTACGTGGTGAGGGTCGCCGCAAGCTTGTCGAGGGTCTGGCCGTAGCCGATCTCGATGCCCGCGATGAAGTCCGCGGAGTCGACGGTGCTGTCGGTGATCCGGACTTGAACGTCGAGGTCGGTGCCGGTGTCGGTGGGCCGTAGGTCGAAGGCGACGTGGGTGGTGAAGGCGATGTCGCCGCTGGGAAGCATCGGGGAGGAGCGGTAGGCGAGGCGCTCGCCGGGGCGTACATCGTCGACGACTCCCTGCGCGCGCCCGGCGACCAGGTCGGAGCCGTCGGCGTCCTCGGCGTCGCGGTATTCCAGGACGATCCGTCCACCCGGTCGCGCCTCGAAGACGAGTTCGGAGACGCGCAGGTCGTCGGGCGTCCACCAGCGGGCGAGCAGGGGCGTTTCGGTGAGGTGGCGCCAGATCAGCTCGGGGCGCTGCGTCAGCGACCGGAGGAACCTGAACGAGCGGCCGTCGGCCCACCCCGGCTCCTCCGCGGCGAGTCGCTCCGCTTGGAGGCTGAGCCCGTACCGGTCGTAGGTCTCGCGCGGGCCGCCGGCCTGCTCTGCGGTGTCGGCGAGCCGGCTGAGCGCCGCTGCCAGGTGGCGCAGCGGAGCGGAGCGGAGCGCGTAGACGCGGCGCTGGCCGGTGCGCTGGGAGGTGACGACGCCGGCGCGCTCGAGGGTCTGCAGGTGCTTGGTCGTCTGCGGCTGGCGCGCCTCGGCGAGCTGGGCGAGGACGCCGACCGAGCGGGGCCGCTCGGCCAGCAGGGTCACTAGCCGCCAGCGGGCCGGGTCGGCCAGTGCGATGAGAAGTGCGTCCGCTGTCTCCATAGGCAGAAGTATTCGCCGTAACGAATATTCGTGTCAAGGAATAATTTGGGATGGTTGGGGTGAGCCGGGAATCGGCCGGGCAGGCCCGGAACGCCTATAGCTCCGGCGATCCGCCACTCGGTTGATCAGTGGGTACGGCGGCGGGGTGCCAGGACCAGGGTCCACCTGCTGATCAGCTCATCCTGTTCCCAGTCGGTACGCACGTCGGAGTTCCTCCCCAGGCCCATGCCATCAACGGCCCCGATCACCATCGAGAAGCCCGGCCGTCGCGGGCATGCGAAAGGGCCCGCCGGTGGCGGGCCCTTCGGTCTGTGGGGTGGCGCGGTGCGGCGCCGGTGTCGGTGGGGCGTGCTACTCGTCGCGGTCGGCCTCGCTGTGACGTACACGAACGGAAGTTGTGCTGAGGCTCAGTGGCGCAGTGCCCCAGTACCTCGCGGCCACTGGCTTTCGGATAGCCGGGCGGGCCCCGAACTGCGCAATGGGCCGTGACCTCGTCAGGCTGTCTCTGTGTCGGCGGGTCGGGCGGGCACAGAGCCAGGTTCGCCGTCAGACCAACGAACAAAGTCAATGTCCCTGACGTGGTCGGTGGTGCCGTGGTGACAGAGGGCGTCGACCCGTCACCATGGCCTCTTCGCGAACGGCGCCCCAACCCATACCCTGAGTCGTACCTCGCTGGTCAGCCGCACAACGACGCTTTGAACCACGCGCTCAGCGCTTGGCCTGCTGGTCGGCCTCGCTGACGCGGGCGCCGGCCGCCCACCGCAGCTCGTCCCGGAAAACCGGATCGTCGGCCTGTTTGGTGACGACGTCGACCCCGGCCGGCACCTCTCCCACCCGGCCCAATGCAGGGCACCGCCCGCCGTACGCCGGGGGAAGCGCATTGTCCGTCCGAAGTGGAGGGAACCGAGGACGGGCGTGGGGCGGTGTCAGCCCAAGAGAGCGCAGACCGTAGAGGCTCGGGCTGCTATTTCTCCGCTGTTCGCTTGGGTGAGGGCGACGTCGGTGAAAGCCATCCGGCGGCCCAGCTTCGTGACGACGGCTTCGATCCGGACGTCACTGCCTGTCACCGCCTGCTGGAACATCGTGGACTGTTGTACCGTGGTCATCGGCCTGTACGCGCCCAGTACCACCGATCCAGATCGGCAGCCGGGCGGACACCGCCCGGACGAGCCGCCTTTGGCATCATCGCCGGTGATGGACCGCCGACCCTGTCCCTGCGCGCAGGCGCAGGTCACGCACTCCGATCGTTCCCGCTGAACAGCCTGTCCAGATACAGGTCGATCGCGGCAAGCGCGTCCCGGGGCCTGATCACGTCCAGTTCGATCAGGGGGGCGAAGCCGGTGAGGGCGAGGAGCAGGTTGGTCTCGGTCGCCGGGTCGCAGTGAGAGTCGATGTGCCCGTCGGCGATCGCCTGGCCGACCAACCGCTCGACGAGGGCCCGTCCTTGGACGAGGCCGCGGCGCGCCTGCTCGTGCACGGCCTCGTCGTGCAGCGCCTCCAGGACGTAGGCGGCGCTCATCCGGCTGGTCGCGCGGGCGTCGGCATGCAGGGGGAGCATTTCCGCGAGCGTCAGTCGCAGCACGTCACGGGGGTGCGGACGGTCACCGAGCTTCTCGAGACCCTGGCCGACGCGCAGCGAGGTCTGCTCTGACGCGAAGTCCATGGCGAAGGAGAGCATGGCGGCCCGGGAGGCGAAATAGTGCTGAAGTTGCCCGAGGGAGATGCCCGCCTCCTGCGCCACCACGCGCATCGTCAGTTGCGTGACGCCGCGCTGCTCCACCACCCGCCACAGTGCGCGGGCGATCGCTTCGCGACGTCCGCGGTGATCCACCTGTTTCGGCATCGCCGGCCTCTCCCTCGTACCCCGGAACTGTTCCCATACAGTTGACATAATACACTTGACCTATAACCCTGAGAGGGTCCACCCGAGGAAGGAACCGTCATGCCCGACCAGCCAAGAGTGCGGACCACGGAGGGCGTGGTGCAGGGGCTCCGGCGCCAGGGGCACGCGGTGTTCCGCGGCATCCCCTACGCCCAGCCCCCGGTCGGAGCGCTCCGCTTCGCCGCGCCCGCCCCGCCGCACCGCTGGGAGGGGACGAGGCAGGCGGTCGAGTTCGGCCCCGTGGTGCCGCTGTCCCTGCCGATCGACGTGCCCCCGCAGGGCACCGACTGGCTGACGCTCAACGTCGGCACTCCGGATCCGGGCGCGGCGGGACTGCCGGTGCTGGTGTGGATCCCCGTGGGCGGCTACCTCTCGGCGGCGTCGAGCGACCCGATGTTCGACCCGGCGGCGCTGGCCGAGGCGGGACTCGTCGTGGTGACCATCAACTGCCGCGTGGGCGCGGAGGGTTTCGCGTTCCTCGACGACGCGCCGCCCAACCGCGGATTCCTCGACCAGATCGCGGCGCTGGAGTGGGTGCAGCGCAACATCGCCGCCTTCGGAGGCGACCCCGGCAGGGTCACCGTGGCCGGGGTGTCTGCCGGGGCAGGGTCGGTCGCCGCCCTGCTGACGATGAAGCCGGCGCGCGGCCTGTTCCGGCGGGCCATCGCCCATTCGGTGCCGGGGCTGCACAGCACCCCCGCGCTGGCACGGCAGGTCACCGCCGCGTTCGCGGACCGGCTCGGCGCGGCGGCCCCCACCGCCGAGGCCCTGCGCGACATCGACCCCTGGCACCTGGCCGCCGAACTCACCTCCTTCAACGCCGGCCTCCACGCGCACCGGGAGAGCTGGGGACGCCTCACGGAGACCGGCACCGCGCTGTGCCCCGTCGTCGACGGCGAGGTCCTCCCGGAAACGCCCTGGCCCGCGCTGACCGGCGCGCGCGCGAGCGGGACCGAACTGCTCGTCGGCCACACCCGGGACGAATTCCGGTACTTCAGCGTCATGAGCGGACGGTACGGCACCTTCACCGAGGAGGACGCCCACGCAGCCCTGGAACTGCTCGCCCCGCAGCCGGACGGCGCGCGGGCCTACCGTGCCGCGTTCCCGCAGGCAGGCCCGGAGGAGCTGGTGGAGACGGTGTACTCCGACGCCCTTTTCCGCATGCCGTCACAGAAGCTGGCCGAGGCGAACGCCGCAGCCGGCGGCACCTCGTACCTGTTCGAACTGTGCTGGGTTGCCCCGGCCCTCGGCGGCATCCTGGGCGCCTGCCACAGCCTCGACGTGCCCCTGGCGTTCGGCACGCTGGACAGCCCCGTCGGCACCCAGCTCATCGGCGAGGAGCCCTCTCCCGAGGCCGTCGCGCTCTCCCGCGAACTCCAGGAGGCATGGGTCCGCTTCGTCACCACCGGCGACGCGGGCTGGTCCGCCCACCGGCCCGGCGGGCACCTCACCCGCGTCCTGGACACCGAGTCGAAGACTCTGCCCTACCCCGAACAGGCATCCCGCCGGATCTGGGAAGGCCACCCTCCCGCCCCCTTCGATCTCTCGTAGGGGGGGCGACACTGCAGGCAGGCCGGCTCCGGAGTCCCAGCCGTACTCGAGCCACTCGGGTGCCGACCCCCTACAAGGGCCGCGGGCGCGCAACCGGCGCGATCCTGTAGCGCGGCTCCCGGAGCTACCCGCCGGTGCGAGTTCAACTGCGGGGCGAACCCGGTGGAATGGACCCGTTACCGGCACATCGTGCCCCCCGCTGGCTATCGCGTCTGCCTCCTCCGGTGAATGAATCCGAACGGATTCCGGCACGGGACGCGTTCGGCAGAGGGGAGAGCGGCGACCCGGTCGTGCTGACCCGGCGCGGCCCTGGCCGCAACGAAGCCCTGCTGCTGCCGGTCGAGGCCACCGCGGTATGGCAGCGCCACCTCGCCCAGCAGGAAGCCGAGCGCGAACAGCGTGCGCAGGAGGAGGCCCTAGGCGAGCGGCTGCCGACGACTCAGCGGGTGCCGGCGACCACCCGCCACAGACGGTCAAGCGTCTCCGTTTATACAGGTCAGAGGCTATTTTGTTGGAAATTTCTTCATTGCTGCCGGGACCCCATGTAAGGCACGTGGGGTTCAGGCAACGTGCCCGAACAATATCCAGGGGTCTTCGGGCATGTTGGGCACGTGAGGCATGCTGACTTCCACCACGGACCCAGGGCTGGCAGTGTTCGCCGACCTCGAGCTTGCGGCCCGATGGCATGCCTTCCACCAAGAGCACGCCGTACTCGGCCTGCTGTCGGCATCGGAGAACCGGCGCCGCTCGCGCGCCTGACGGCAGGGCCTGGCCGATTCAGGGTCTGTCCAGTGATCGACGTGCACCGTGAGGCGCCGTGATTTGTTCGGAGGGGAGACCTTCGCCGCCTGCCCTGTCGCAGCAGGGCCTCGGCGGCGCCGCGGGCTAACGTGCTCAACCATGGCGTGGGCCTGTGGCGAGGACGTCCGCGTTGGTGGGTTGTTTGGCGGTGGGGCTCGGTTGGGGTTAAGACGTACGGGCGGAGCCCGTTCCTTGTCCTCGACGAACGGGTCAAGGCCGCTCGCTCCAACGTCCGTTTCCAAGAGCGGCGAATCGCCTACCTTGAAGCCCGCCTCCTCGACCACGGATCGGGGACGTAATACCTGTCGCCACTACATCACGGCCGGCGGCAGCCGAGAGGCGGAATCGGGTTGCAGTGGCGGCCGCCGGGCCGGGAGAGTGCCACGATGACGGAGATTCTTCTCTTGCCCGGCGGTGGGCGGAGGTCCACGGACTGGCGGCTCGCTGCGCCGTTGCTGGAGGCAGCGGGGCTACGCACGGTGGCGGTCGAGTTGCCGGATCTAGGCTCGTGGTCTTGGGCTGGAGCCGTCGAGTCCGTGGGTGAGGCGATCAACGACCACGGCTTGGAGCATCCTGCCGTGGTCGGGCACTCGCTGGGCGGCATCGTCGCGGCCCTGTGGGCCTCAGAGCATCCCGAGTGCCCGCTCGCGGTCAATCTGGACGGGCATACCAATCCCACCGGGCCCTTCGACGGAGTCGACCCGGTCGGTGCCGAGCACACAATGCGCGCGTTCCTCGCCGAACAGACGGCGGGCGATCCGGGAATGACCCACTTCATCGCGCAGATGGACGCGCTCGACCTCATCGCCGTCTACCGGGCGGCCCGCTGTCCCCTCCTCGTCGTCTCCTCCAGCGGCTCGGACCTGAGTGCGATGTTGCCCCCGGCCGTCTCGGTGGCCTTCGACGCCTACGTCCGGGGCTTCGCTCGCGAACTGAAGACGGCCGCCGCGCAGACTCCGCTGCTCTCCCTCGCCGACCTGGCCACCGGCCACGACATGCACCTGGAGGCCCCGCACGAAGTGGCGCGCCTCGTCCTCGGCCATCTGAGCTCCGGCCACCGTCCGAGCCCGTAATCCCCAGCTCCCTCCCACCGCGACTGAAGACCATCCAGCGCCCGCTTCCGCGTGATCACGGCGGAGCGGACGCTGTCATTTCTCACCAACATGCCGACCGGGCCGCTCTGAGGAGGTGAAGTCGTCACGTCCGTGACGGTACGCCCGTTGCTCTGGGCACGTACGCTGTTCCGTAATGACCGTCCCAAAAACGGTCATTACGGGACAGCCCAGCAAGGCGCGGAATACCCGGCTGGTCGGCCCGGGGGGCGCCGTGATCGACTACAGCTAGTCGAGGACAGCCTCACGGCGCGCTGCGCAGCTCAGGGCCCGGGCGGCGGTCCGTCGGCCGGGCCCTGAGCGAGATGCTGGCAGCACTGCGCCCACCGACGGCCGATGCGGGGGCACCGCCCCCTGCGCCCCTGCTTCTCGCCAGAGGCAGGCTCCGGGATGGCCCGGGGCGCGGACCAGGCTGCAGGACTGGCGGGGAGCACGTGCCTGGCTCACCGGGACGATGGAGGACGCCCACCAGGCCGCCGACGCTCTGGAGACCGCCGTCAATGGTGTCACCCCGCACGAGCGCCGGGCCGACCAGGCCATGGCAGCCCTGCGGGACAAAGCAGCCCAGGAGGCATAGCCTCCTGTCCGTCGCTTTGATCCTTCGTGCTTGGGCCGGAGTTGGGACACCAAGATCAAGGACTGGATCTTGCCGGGATAGCCTGGCTTCCAGCGTCGGCCCGGCCCCGGGCGGTACGGCAGCGGCCGCGCCTCACCCCGGGCGCTGTAAGCCGGCCTGGGCCACCGACCGGGTGGTCGTCCCGGGAGAAGTAGGGGGAGACATGCGATTTCTGGAGCGGGAACGCGCCACTCTGGCGAAGCTGCTGCCGGGGCTGGACGAGAGCCTGCGAGCGTTACCCCTCATGGAGCTGGCGGGCCCGGATACCCCAGGCATCCAGCTCTTCCGCGACAGCGGCGGCTCCGGGCTGCTGGTGCCGAGCGGCTTCGAGAGGGGGCTGGGAGCCACCGCCGTGGACGCCCTGCGGGTGCAGCGCGCACTGGGGAGCAGGACACCGTCACTGGCCGTGGCCACCACCTGGCATCACTTCTGGGTGGCCACCCTGGTCGATCTGGACATAGCCAACAACCCATCGGCGATCACCGCGAGGCGGGTCACATCGGCGGCTTACGATGAACGCCTCGTGGCGTTCTGCCTCGCCGAGGAGCGCCCCGGCGCCGGAATGCTCTCCTCCTCGCTGACCGCCATGTACACGGACGATGGGTGGCTGATCAACGGGGTGACGCGCCCGTGCAGTCTGGCCCGGTCGCTGGACCCGTCGTGCGACTGGCTCGCCGTCATGGTCACGCTACCCAGCGACGGCGAGTACGGCGGGGCAGCGGCGATGGCGCTGGTGTCCCCAGATGCCGAAGGTTTGAGCGTCAGCGGGGCGGGGGCAGAGAGCGAGCAGGTCACCCTCGACAACGTCGTGGTGGACTCAACGGACTTGATGATCGACAGCCACGACGTCCCGGTGGACATACCGTTGACCGCGGGATCCGTCTGGTTCCAGCTGCTGATGACGGGCAGCTACCTCGGGGCCGCCAGCGCACTGGTCGAGCGGGTGCTGCTCAACGACCAGGTGCCCGAGTCCGAGAGGGTCCGGCTGCTGGTGGAGGCCGAGCTCGCGATGTCGGCCGCGGAGTGTGTCGCCCGCCGGATCGACGCCGGCGACCCGGACGAGTCGATGCTCGCCGACGTGCTGTATGTCCGGTACGGCGTGCAGGACACCCTCTCCCGGATGGTCCCGCGCGCGGCCGACCTGCTCGGTAACCTCGACTCCACGGCCTCCGACGAGGTCGCCCACCTCGCCGCCTTCGCCAACGGGCTGGCTCAGCAGCCGCCGACAGTGCCCCAGATGACCGGTCCGCTGGCGGCGTACCTGGCCGGGGGGCCGCTCACGCTCGCCTGATCCCAGGCGCCCAACAACCAACGGCTGTTCCTGGGCTCCTCGCCCCCGTGCCTGCCCGGCCTCAACACCATCTCCACCGCTACCGGCCTGGTCGACAGCCTCTTGCTCACCAGCTGAACCCCCGCCGGACAACGGCCCGGCAGCGGGCGCGAGCGCAGCTCGTGTACGTGATAATGGCCCATTATCACGTACATGGTGGCTGCGTCCGAAGGCGACATGGCGCACGTGGTGTCCCGCTGGCCGACGGGCTGCTCACCCTCGCTGATCCCAGGCGTCCAGAGCTGCGCAGCGCGCCGTGAGGCCGTCAGGCTGTCCTGGTGTCGGGCACAGAGCCGGGCGCGCCGTCAGACCAATCGGTTACTCCGCCGCTGTGGTGGTCGGTGCTGCCGTGGCCGCGAGCTCTTTCGCGCGGGAACCAGTTCCCGATACTTCTGTTGTCCGGCCACTGCGTGGTGTCTCACGCCGGTTTCAGCGCGTTGCACAACCCGTCGGGGCGATGACTCATACTTGGCAGCGGGAACAGGCCTATAGCGCCCAGAGCGGCGTAGATGATCTGACTGGCCGTAAACCATTCCACGGAATACTCTTGGGCGGTTTCGAAGGCGGCATTCCCGAAGAGGGCATCCTCGGCTTTAGTGAGGTAGCGCAGGGGCCGGGGGTCTGGTTCTCGGACATGGCATCACCCTGGCATGGTGGCGTTGCCCCGGCGTCATGGCCGCTTCGCGGGCAGCGCCCTTCCCCCCGGGCTCCTGCGTCGTACCTCACTGGGGATTCCGGGCCCCGCGCAGAAGGGATGAACGGCGGACGCGCCGGCCGATACTGCGCCACGGCCGCCGCTGCCGGGGAACGCCGACCACCTCCTGATGATCACCGCGCTTGCGGGACAGGGCCGCGAACCTCGCGCTTATGGCTGCCCGGTTCAGCACCGTGCCTTTACCTGCCTGACAAGATCATCTCGCTCTGACCTGCGAGAAGGGGCCAAGAACCCAAGATAACTATCGGCGGCTCGGCAATTGCCGGCGGGGGCGTCGGGCAGGGCGGCGACCTGGCGGATGACGAGGTCGAGGGCTTGGCGCCCGAGCGGCTCGATCATGGCGGGGGTCAGGTCAAGGGGGGACAGAAGCGGGTTCAGTCATGCCGACACGGTAGGGATGCGGCCTGCGATGTTGATTGAACGCAATTGCACGTAAGTCAACGGCGTGCGCATCCGTCCTTGGTCACCGCGACGCGGGCAGATCGAGCGCGCCGAGGTGCGGCCGGGCAACGATTTCCGCAGGTGGTATTCGCGCGGTATGTATGAAGTCCGGGGATCTTCCTGGCTTGCTCGCCGAACTGCGGGAGGTAGGGGACCGTCATGAGCGACGCGGCAGCGGACATGATCGAGCATGAAACGCACTGGTACGGCGGTGATGTGACGCCATACCAAAACAAGGCGCTGGAGCTCGACAATATCGTCAAAGCACAGCAGGACACGGCCGTTAAGCTGCTGAAAGCGATGTGGGCTGCCGGTCAGGCGCGCGGGCTCGTCGCCGACGACTTCGATACTTCGGAGATCAGGGGCCTGTCGGGGCGGCCACACCCTCTCGTCACCGCCATATTCAATGGGCAGGTCAACACCTCCATGGCAGGACGCCCTTGTGCCCCGAACCTTGGGGCGATGCCCGCGTACACCGATGAGAGCGCCGCCCCGGCCAGCGACAAGGCGCGCGATGTGATCGCCCAGGCCACGGCATCCTCGCCCCTTGACTCCCTTTACGACGACGAACGGGATCCCCCTTTCGTCGTGTACACCGAGAGCGCCAAGTTCGCCGCCGCGCAGATGCTGGACATGTTGTGGGCCGTCGGTGAATCCTTTGGCCTCAGCGCTGACGACTTCTTGGACCCGCTCGACCCTTCCCGCGACAGCGCTGGACCGCTCGCCCGAGCGGCAGTGGCCGCGCACGTGAACGCTTACGGCCGGGCGTCGGACCTGGTCACCGACGACCCGCGCCAGAAGATGCTGGCCACTCTCTCCCGTGCCCCCCGCGACCTTCAGTCCCAGGTGGATTGGAGAGATGGGGTAGAGGACATCGGCGAGCGAACGGGCGATTTTTATGCTCTGTGCGTTCGATTCCCCGGGCCATCGGCTGTCGTCTTCGAGGATTACGAAGATTCCGCGCTGTTGCTGGAGCGCAGTGCGGGCACGAAGCACCAATGGCAGTGGAACCTGCGAGGTGTCGGGCGATTCTTAGATCAGGACCAGCTCGAGGGCGATCGCAACAGAAAGGCGGGAGTGATCATTGGGTCGCCGTCGCCGGAGACCGCCGGTGGAGTCTTGCAGGTCGCGCTGCAGGCACTGAGAGGCGACATCCCGTCATGGTGGCGGCAGGAGCATGCCGTGACAGTGGTCACCCATGATGATGATTTCCCGTGGATTTACAACCCTTACTGGGACAAGCCCGAACCTCCAATTCCTTTCCAGAAGGTGTCGGGATATGAGTGGGTTTATCCTGACAAGACCGACTCTGACGGGAACTATATCTGGGCCAAAGACAATTCGGATGATTAGCTGATCCGATATCCGGGCGGCCCAGGCACCCTCACGCCCATTCCCTGTCGCCGGGGGATGGGCGTCGGCCGTGGCCTCACCCCCGGCCGCATCCCTCCATGATTCCGGCCACCATCGTCCCCATCAGCTCCTGATCTTCCGCCCTCCCGGTTCGTACTCCATGAGCCCGATCCCCACGACCTCGAACCGCTCACCCACCGCCGTGATCGGCGAGATGAGCTCGTCAGGCGCCAGCCCGCCAGGCGTCGGATATCCCACGCTCTCGAAGAACCGCGGGTCGAGCACATCGAAGTCGATATGCAGATAAACCACGAAGTCGTCAGCTGTAGGCGGTGGCAGCGGCAAGGAGCGTGCGCGTCCTGACTCCCACGGCACTTTAACGCCTCGGCCCGACAAATGGTCGCCACTGGGGGGATGCAGCGACCTGAACGACACCAGACCGTCGATTAAGGCCGCCCTAGCCTTTTGCTTCTTCCGCTTGCTCTGTCCAGCGGGCGAGTTCCTGACGGGTGGTCAGGATGTCGGGGTGCCCGGCGCCCAGGACCCGTTGGCGTACAGCGAGTAGTGCGGCGAGCTGGTCGCGGGCGGCGGCGATCGCTTATGGCTGCCCGGCTCGGGCACCGTGCCTTACATGCCTAACAAGATCATAGCGCTCTGACCTGCGAGAATGGGCCAAGAACCCAAGATAACGATCGGCCCGGGAGTTGCACGTGTTCTACACGCCGCAGACGGAGGAGATCGCGTGGGCGAATGGGCAGGTGCGGTCGGGCAGCCACCTGCTGGCACTGCTGGTGCAGCTGAAGTGCTTCAACCGGATGGGCTATTTCCCCCGGCTGGATGACGTCCGGAGGCAGTGGTGGCCCACATCCGCCGAGATCTCGGGCTGGGCGAGGACGTCGCCGCGGTGTACGACTCGGACCGGACCCGGGGCCATCATCGGATGCTGATCCGCCGGCGTAGCGAGGTCGTGTCGGACATTCAGCAAGACCGCCGTCGTCATCACCGCGAAGTCCGCCGGGCGCAAGGTCTTGGGGCTCGCCACCGCAGACGTCCGTCTCGCTTGACCTCTTGCGCGTCAGTCCGGCAGCCAGTGCAGCTCGTGCGCCAGGGTTTTGGCGACGGCACGGATGCGGTGGTGTAGTGGCGACGGCTCGCGTGGGAGGACCAGGTGGAACGTCAGGCTTGGCGCGCCCCGCAGCGGTCGCCAGGTGAGACCGGCCGGTTGTGCCGTGGCCGCGGCTTCTCCGGCCGGGGCGAGGGTGACCCCGTCGCGCAGGTCGCGCTGAGACATGTCGAAAGAGACTGCGGGCGTGTGGAATCGGAGGTGTGGTCGGGTGTCTCGGAACAGTGCGGACAGCTGATCGTGGATCACGGGGTTGGCCGCACGGTCCGGGAGTCGCAGCGGATACGCGGCCGCGTCGGCGATCTCGATCTCCGGGTGTTCGGCCAGCGGATGGTGCTGCGCCAATTGGACCCCGATGCGCGCACGCCGTAGCAGGAACCGGCGCACGCCACGGCCCGGCTGTTCACCGCGGGTGATCCCGGCATCGATGCGGCCGTCGGCGACCGCGGGGGAGATCTCCGGTGTCGCCATCGGGACCGCGCCGACCTCGAGTCCGCTGTTGCCGCGAATCAGCCTGTCCACCAGGGCCGGTGCCGTCTCGGCCCCGGCGCTGAGGCTGTATCCGATGCGCAGCGTGCCCAGTTCACCGGCCGCCGCGCTCCGGGCGGTGTCCCATGCCCGGTCCAGCGCCGCCAGCGCGGGCGGCGCGGACTCCGCCAAAGCCGCACCGGCCGTGGTCAATACGACGCTACGCGTGTTGCGGACCAGCAGGGCCGTACCGAGTTCCGCCTCCAATCGGCGCATCCGGGCGCTGAGTGCGGGCTGTGCGATACCGATCCGTGCGGCCGCGCGGGTGAAGTTCAACTCCTGCGCCAGCACCAGGAAGTACCGCAGGCTCACCGTATCCGGCGCCACGGGCCCTCCCTGCCGATTGATAACGATCCGTTCTGAGTCTATCCCGTACCGGTCTTTCCCTCGGCCGCACATCAAGCCCTAACCTGCGCATATGGCGATTCAACTGACCGCAGTACCCGTCGCCGGGATCGATCGATCTGAGTGTCAATTCGAAGTCGGACCTGTCCGGCCGAACACAGGAGGTTTCCATGGCTAAGGGCTACTGGGTCAGTGTCTACCCCGCCATTTCCGACCCTGAGAGGCTGACTGCCTACGACAAGCTGGCCGGTCCGGCTGTCCGGGCTGGGGGCGGGCGCACCCTGTCCCGTGGCGGTCGAGTCGTCGCCCACGAGGCCGGAATCACGCAACGCGTCGTTCTGATCGAGTTCGACAGCTTTGAACAGGCCGTCGCGGCATACGAGAGCGAGGCATACCAGAAGGCGCTGGTGGCCCTCCCCGACGGCGTCGAGCGCGACTTCCGCATCATCGAAGGCATCGACTGACGGGCGGGCCCAGCCATCGCTGAGCATCCGTCACCTGAAACGCACACGGTGCTGAACGACGACTCACGAGACGAGTTCGAAGCGATGCCCCGCGTCCCAGTTCGTCGTCGACGTCCTCGACGGCCTGCTTGCATGGCGCTACGGCTTCGACGTGGCGGCGACCAAGGGAGAAGCGCCGTATTTCGCGGTCTTCGAAGGCGACTTCGCTGACGCCGCCGCCATGGCCGCGGCGCGGGCGTCGCCGCAAGGCCAGCGGGTGGCCGCCGATGTCGCCAACTACGCCACCGGCGGTGCGGTCATCATCCACTATCCGGTGCAGGACGGCACCGGCTGAGGCAGGACGGTACGCTCCGGGACGCGTTCGGTCGGCCGTTGCGGCCAGGTCCGGCTCTCGGCGGAACGCCGTTCGCGGTTGCCGGTTCGTTGAGCGTCAAAGGTGGGCCGATGTCCTGGCCGGATGTCACGGTGGTTGATGCGTGCGTGCGGCGCGACGGCCGGGGCGGCAGCCCCACGGCCGTCACCGACGACGACCCGGCGGCGAGGGACGCGGACCGGCGTGCGGTCGCTGCTGCGGCCGGCACCTCGCACGCGGCGTTCCTCGGCCCGGGGCGGACGCCGGACGGTGGCTGGCCGGTCCGGTTCTTCACCGCCACCGCCGAACTGTCCGGCTGCGGCCATGGCACCGTTGCCGCGCAGGCCGTCCGGTTGACCCGCACCGCGCTGGGCGAGCTGAACGACCGCCAACACACCGGCGGGCGCACGTTCGACACCGTCGCGATCCGCCGCCCCGCCGGCATCGAGGTGTGGTTCGACCAGGGCCTCGTCGCGCTGCGTCACCCGGCGCCGGACGAGCGCGCCGCGATCGTCGCCGCGCTCGGGCTCACCGCGGACGACCCGCATCCGACCGACGCGCCACGGATCGCCGCGCCCGGCGCGCCACGCATGCTGGTGCCGGTCCACGACCGGTCGGCGCTGCTCCGAGTTCACCCACACCTCGGCAGGCTGACAGCGGCGTGCCAGCGGTACGGGCTCCTCGGCTGTTTCGTGTACGTACCGCCGCTGGGCGACCGACCGGGTGC
>NZ_JBIUCF010000063.1:0-72750 GCF_044593615.1 Nonomuraea sp. NPDC051941 | reverse complement strand
GAGTGGTTCCGGCCCGAGCGGGCCGCGCTGCTGGCCTACCGGCATGAGCTCGATCTGTGGCATGGCGTGCTGGCGCGCGACCTGCGCTGGCGCGACGGCGAGGGCCGGGTCACGCGGGTACGGCAGCGTCGCCTCGTGTCGATGGCAGACCCGTACCTGGCCGCCCTGGAGACCACGTTCACCGCCGAGAACTGGTCGGGGCCGATACGTGTGCGCGCCACCCTGGACGGCCGGGTGGCGAATCGGGGCGTGGCCCGCTACCACGACCTGCGCGGCGACCACCTCACCGGGCACGCCACCGGCTCCGAGAACGACGTGGCCTGGCTGACGGCGAGCACCCGGAGCTCACACATCACCGTGGGGCTAGCCGCCAGGATCGACGCGGATGTACCCGGCGCGCACGTATGTCCAGGCGTCGACCACATCTCCTCCGAACACGTTCTCAACCTGGCTCAAGGCGATCCCGCTACGCTCACCAAGATCGTGACGTTGACCACCTCGCGCGACCCTGCCGGCCACGATCCTCTCTCGTCGGCACTCAGTCGTGTATGCCACGCGCCATGCTTCGAGGAGCTTCTCGCCCGTCACGCGGCAGCGTGGGAGTGGTTGTGGGGGCACGCCCGGCTCGACGTGACCAGCGCCAGATTGTCCCAAACCATCCACCTGCACATCTTCCACCTGCTCCAGACGCTCTCCCCGCACACCGCCGACCTCGACGTCGGCGTGCCCGCCCGCGGCCTGCACGGGGAGGCGTACCGGGGGCACGTGTTCTGGGACGAGCTGTTCGTGCAGCCGTGGCTGGCCCTGCGCTTCCCCGAGATCTCGCTCGGCCTGCTGCGCTACCGCTGGCGGCGGCTGCCGGAGGCCAGGGCCGCAGCCAGGGCGGCCGGGCACGAGGGCGCGATGTTCCCGTGGCAGAGCGGCAGCGACGGCCGCGAGGAGACCCCGGCCCTGCACCTCAACCCGCTCTCCGGACGCTGGCTGCCCGACCGCTCCCGCCTGCAGCGGCACGTCGGCCTGGCCATCGCCTACAACGTGTGGCACCACTACCTGGCCACCGGCTCCATGCCGGACTGGTGCGCGGAACTGCTGCTCGACATCGCCAGGTTCTTCGCCTCGCTGGCGGTGCTCCACGGCGACCGCTACGAGATCCGCGGCGTCATGGGACCCGACGAATACCACGACGGCTACCCGGGCGCTGACGTGCCAGGGCTGGCCAACAACGCCTACACCAACGTCATGACCGCCTGGCTGCTCATGCGCGCCCGCGAGACCGCCTTCCTGGCGCCGGAACTGGCGCCCCCGGACGTGGAGCTGGCCCGCTGGGACGACATCAGCCGCCGCCTGCGGGTGGACTTCCACGACGGCGTGATCAGCCAGTTCACCGGCTACGGGGACCTGCTGGAGCTCGACTGGGAGCGCTACCGCGGCGTGCGGCGCCTGGACCGGAGGCTGGAGGCCGACGGCGACGACGTCAACCGCTACAAGGCCTCCAAACAGGCGGACACCCTCATGCTCTGCTACCTCCTGACCGGCGACGAGCTGACCGGCCTCCTGGAACGGCTGGGTTACCCGGTCGACCACGGGCTGATCTCCCGTACCGTCTCCTACTACCTGGCCCGCACCAGCCACGGCTCGACACTCAGCGCGGTCGTGCACGCCTGGGTGCTGGCACGCTCGAACAGGGCACAGTCCTGGAGATTCTTCACCGAGGCCCTCTTGAGCGACATCAAGGACGTCCAGGGCGGCACCACCGCGGAGGGCATCCACCTGGGCGCGATGGGCGGCACCCTGGACCTCCTGCAACGCTGCTACCTGGGGCTGGAGTCGCGGCCGGACGGGCTGCGGCTGGACCCGCTGCTGCCCGGCCGGCTCGGCGTGCTGTCCATGCCGATCCGCTACCGCGGGCGCCAGATCTTCATCGACGCCGACCACCACGAGGCACGCGTGAACGGCACCGCGCGCCGTACCTATACGCGAGGAGAAACGATCACGAGTGGCGCCGGAGATCTCGGAAACCGCGACCAGGACCGCCCGCCCGGGCACGGCCTCGCCATGGCCAACCCGACGATGGAGGCGCTGGACCCGGAGGAGTGCCTGCGGCTGATCTCGCCGGGCGGGATTGGGCGGGTGGCGTTCAGCGGCTCGCGTGGGCCCATCGTGCTGCCCGTGAACTACGAGCTGCACCACGGCGTGATCGTCATCCGCACCGCGTCCGGCGGCCCGATGGACCAGGACCTGCGTTCGGGGCTGGAAGGGGTAGACATCAAGATCGCGTTCGAGGTCGACAAGATCGATGAGGTCAACCGCGAAGGGTGGAGCGTCCTGGTGCAGGGGCCTGCCCACCGTGTGCCACAGGACGAGGTGGAGAAGGCCGCCCCGGCAGACGTCACCCCATGGGCGGCCGGCGAGCGTCAGATCTACATCCGCATCGTCCCGCAGCAGATCACGGGCCGCCACATCCACGGCATGTAGCCGCTGACCGGAACTGGTGGCGCCCGCGCAACGCTGGGTAGAGAGCCAAGCCCTTGGAACGGCCGCCTCGACGTCGGGTTCACCGCCTGCGGGGAGCTGGTTCCCCGACGTGTGGGCCTTTCCCGACTACCTGCGCGAGGCCCTGGACGAGCTCAGCCCAAGTCCGAGGAGGGCAGGGCGGGCGGGAGACGCTGAAAGGCATGGCTCGATGGGGCGCCGCCGCACCAGATCGGCAAGCCGATGCGTCTGAGGACCAAGGTCACCCCCCCTTCAGGACTTCGTGCCCGGGCGCGATGGTTGCGCTGTCGCGAAGGTAGAGAGGAGAGACCTGACGTGCGAAGGTGAGGCGTGATGGCCGGTCACATTGTGGTCGGTGTGGACGGGTCCGCACCCGCGACCGCGGCGGTGGAGTGGGCCGCCGCCGACGCGCAACGCCGCGGTCTGGCCGTGCGGATCGTGCACGTGTGCGAGCAGTGGCCGCACAGCGAGAGCACCGAGTACTGCGCCGGTGCGCTGGAGGCCGCCGCCGGACGAGCCCGGGAGCTCACCAGGAGCATGCAGGTCACGACGGAGATGCTCAAGGGTAACGTGATCGCTGACCTGATCGCCGAGTCGAGGTCGGCGGACAGCCTGGCGGTGGGCAGCAGAGGGCTCGGCGGTTTCGCCGGCATGGTGCTCGGCTCGGTCAGCTTGGGTGTGGCCGGGCATGCCGCCGGACCGGTGGTCGTCGTCCGTGCTCCCAGCGCGCTGCAGCATGACAGGGTCGTGGTGGGATACGACGGCTCCGGGCACTCCGAGGCCGCCATGGCTTATGCCATCGAGCAGGCCAGGGCCCGAGGGGCGCAGCTGCACGTGGTTTCCGCGTGGCAGGTGCCGGCGTTCGCTTCGTACGGGGTCACGTACAGCAGTCTGCTTGAGGACATCGTGCGGGAGGAGACACACACCGCGCGAGAGCGCGTGACTCCCTGGCGCGAGCGCAATCCCGATCTTGTAATCAGCGATGAGCAGCCGTGCGAGCACCCGGTCAAGGCGCTGGTGGACGCGGCACGTACGGCCGATCTGGTCGTGGTGGGCTCCCGTGGGCTCAGCGGGTTCGCCTCGGCAGTGCTGGGCTCGGTCAGTCATGGCGTGCTGCACCATGTGAGCTGCCCGGTCGCGGTGGTACGGCCGCGCGCGAAAGAGGAGCCATAACGGTCGAATCGCTGCCGCCAAGTACCTGATGGCGGTCAAGCTCGACAAGCCACCGTCGATGATCTGGGGACCTGATGCGTCGCGCTGGCCGTTGGCGTTTTGGGGCCGCTGAGGGCCGCGAAGTGACCATCGGGCCTCCCTAGAGACCGTGGATGCGGCGGCCCGTGATCTGGTGGGGGACGATGCGGATGTAGAGCTGGCGCTCGCCACCCGCCCACGGGGTAACGTCGGCCCGGATGACCTCGTCCTCGGGCACATGGTGGGCGGGGCCCTGGACGAGGACGCTCCAGCCCTCCCGTTGAGCTTCGTCGATCCGGTCGACCTGGAAGCCGATCTTGATCTCCACCCCTTCCACGCCACTGCGCAGGTCCTGGTCCATAGGGCCGCCGTGGGCGGTGCGGAAGACGATGGCGCCGTCGTGGACCTTGTAGTTCACGGGCAGCACCGTGGGCCCCTCCGGACCGTTGAACGCCACCCTGCCGATGCCGCCCGGGGCGACCAGCCGCAGGCACTCCTCGGGTTCGAGGACTTCCAGGACCGCGTCGGCCGAGCCGGATCCGGGGCCGGGCGGGCGATCGCGCCCACCGCCCAGCAGGTCCTCGGCCGTCGTTTCGAGGGCGGTGGCCAGGCGGGTCACCGTACCTGTGTCAGGAGTGCCCAGATGGCTTTCGAGGTGCTGGACGTACCCGGCGGACATGTCCGCCCGGTCGGCCACCTGTTCGGCCGTGAGGCCGAGCCGATGACGGTGGTAGCTGATGCGACGCGCGAAGTCGCCGGTGCCGGTCATGAGCGTGTCCTCCCTGCTCATGTCCACGAAGCTAGCCAGTCACCCGCTCGGCGGCCAGGGTCCTTCGGCCCTTGCCGGACCGACCTCCGGCCCTGCTGCGGACGGGCGTGAGCGGGTCAGATGGAGGATGACGGAGGAGGCACGCAATGATCGTCGTAGGAACGGACGGCTCCGTGAACTCACGCGCCGCGCTGGAGTGGGCGGCCGACGATGCGTTCCGCATGCGGGAACCGCTGCGGATCGTCCATGCCGTGGACCGATCGCCGTACCAGATCCGCAAATTCCCCGATGACACTTTCCTGGATGTGCTGCAGCGCGAGGGACAGAGGATCCTGCGTGAGGCGGAGGAACTGGTGCGCGAGCGCCAGCCCACCGTCGAGGTCACGACCGAGGACATCGAGGGCGCGCCCGGCGGGGTCCTGCGCGAGCAGGCCAAGGACGCCACCGAGATCGTGGTCGGAAGCCAAGGGTTGGGTGGATTCGCCCGCGCGCTGCTGGGCTCCGTCAGCATGCACGTGGCCGGCCACGTGCACTGCCCCGTCGTGGTCGTGCGCGGCAAACAGCGGCCGGTATACCTCGAGGTGGTGGCCGGGGTCGACGACTCACCGCAGTGCGAGCCCGCGCTCGCCTACGCCTTCGAACAGGCGAAGTTGCGCGGGAGCACGCTGCGGGTGGTGCACGCCTGGCAGCTGCCGGTGCACGCCTTCGCACCAGAGCTCAGCAGTTACGACATGGACGAGGTCCGTACGGCGCAGCATCAAATCGTCCGCGACCGGGTGAAGATCTTCAGCGGTGACCACCCGGAGGTGAAGGTGGTCGAGGACGTTCAATCCGCCCATCCCGTCGAAGCGCTCATCGACGCGTCCGGGCGGGCGGACCTGCTGGTGGTGGGCTCGCATGGGCGCGGTTCCGTGGGCTCGATGCTGCTCGGCTCGGTCAGCCGGGGTGTCCTGTGCCACGCGCACTGCCCGGTGGCGGTGGTCCGTGCCCAGTAATCGCTGGTCAGGGCCTTGGTCGCTCGGCATCAGGGACGTTCGCCACTGCTGGGAAGAGGCCGTGCCGGCAGATCGTGAAGGGGGAGGTGGATGTCATGTCACTCGAAGTCAAGGACATCATGGGGCGGGTGGCCATCGCCGTACTGGAGGAGGCATCCTTCGCGGAGATCGTGGAGGCCATGGAGCGGTTCGCACTGGGCGCGGTGACCGTGATCGACGCTGAAAGGCGGCCTGTTGGGGTGGTCTCCGAAGACGATCTGCTGCTGAAGGAGGCCGACACGGTCAGGCACAGCGTCTCTAGCCTCGAGTCTCGCGAGCAGCGACAGGAGCACCGGAAGGCTGCGGGTGTGACAGCCGCTCAGCTCATGACGTCCCCGGCGATCACTGTCACACCGGGCACCTCCGTGCGGGACGCGGCCCGGCTGATGCACGCCAAGCGCGTCAAGCAACTGCCCGTGGTCGACATGAATACCGGGCGCATCGTCGGCACCCTGCACCAGCGTGATGTGCTGCGTGTCTTCATCCGCCCGGTCGAGGAACTGGCGGCGGACATCAGAGCGGTCCTGCCGGATCCCGCGGCGTTCACCGTCGGCATCCACCAGGGCGTGGTGACGATCAGCGGCGTGGTCGAGTGGAAATCTCAGGCTCTCGCGCTGACGGAGCAGATCCGGCTGATCGAGGGGGTCGTGGACGTGAGATCCGAGGTGGCCTTCGACAAGGACGACCTCCTCATCATGCCTTCCGGGATGTAGAAGGTCTTTGGTGACGGTCGTCCCGCAGACGCTGGTTGGCGCGGGCGCTGCAGTGGCCGCAACTGGCTCGATGCCGGCGCTGATCCTGGCGTTTCCCGCACCATGCCGGCCATGGCCCGCGACCGGCATCTGCCGCACGTGCCGGCCGCCGGGCACCACCGCTTCAAGGTGCCCCCACCGCGCCGAGTCTGGCATCGGCGCGATCGTGGCCATCCTGGCCGGTACGGCGGACCTACGCGGCGGCGCTCCGGCTTTTCCTCCTTCGGCGCCCTGGTCCACAACACCATCGCCAATGTCAGCGCCTGGACCCTCATCCCATGGCTTGGCCGAGCTGAGGCAAGCATTACCCGCATTACCGCATCAGCTGATCGGCGGGCGGGCAGGCACCTGGCGTGGTGCGGTCCTATTGGCCCGTATCGGACTGGTTCGGGGAACCGAGGGCTGTAGATGAGGGAAGAAGCAAGGGACGACCGTGATACACCGGTCGTGCGCCGCCGCGAGGTGCTTGGTTTGTCCGCCGCCTTGGCCTGCGGCTCAGCGGTGGCGACCGGGTGCGGCGCCCGACAACAAGCCAGCAGCGCCGCAACGTCCACGCCTGCCCCTACCTCGGAACAGGGCCAAGAGGTGCCGGTCACGCCACCGGAGGATCTCATGCGCGAGCATGGGGTCCTCAAACGCGTGCTGTTGATCTATCGGGAAGGCATCCGGCGGATCAACGCCGGTGAGCAGGTCCCCGCGCAGCCCCTGCACGCCGGGGCAGGCATCATCCGTACCTTCATCGAGGAGTACCACGAGCAGCTCGAAGAGCGGTTCGTCTTCCCGCGCCTGGTCAAGGCCGGCAAGCTGACCGACACCGTCCCGGTGCTGATCCAGCAGCACCGGCGCGGCCGCATCCTGACCGGCCGCATCCTGGACGCCACCGCCAAACCCACCCCCCAGCAGGCCCGTCGCGACCTGCTCGCCAACATGGCCGCCTTCATCCGCATGTACGAGCCACACGAGGCCCGCGAGGACACTGTGGTCTTTCCCGCCATGCGGGAGGTCATCCCGCCCAGGGAATTCGCCGAGATGGCCGAGACCTTCGAAGACGAGGAGCACCGCCGTTTCGGCGCGGCCGGCTTCACCGGCATCGTCGGGCAGGTGGCCGACATCGAAAAGTCGCTCGGCATCTACGATCTGAATCAGTTCACACCCCGCGTATGACGATTCTTCGACCGGACGCCGGAGGCGAGCCCAAGACACTCCGGGCACAGCCGTACTGAGGCGGTCACCACACCCAGGGCTCAAGCGGTCCCTGCTGGCCGGTCGGCCTCGGGCAGCACCTCACGCGCTACCTCCAGCAATGCCTGCTGTCCTCTGCCCGCGCAGCCACGCCCGCCTCGGTGGCCCGGTAAACCCGCCACACCCGGCCCTCGACCACGATGCAGAATGTGCAGCCGCACCGTCCCGCGCTGGAACTCCCTCATCCTCGCCCACCGTCCTGACCCGGCAACCCTCCGGCATGGGACAAAACTGATATCGGGTACCGATCCGATGTCGGGATGGAGCCCGACGCTCTCGAAGCAGCCGGTCTTGGTTGCGGATTTTGTGAATCCAGGAAATGGGCGTGGGATTCGGGATGGCCGTACCGGCAATATCGCAG
Organism: Nonomuraea sp. NPDC051941; assembly: GCF_044593615.1. NCBI lineage: Bacteria > Bacillati > Actinomycetota > Actinomycetes > Streptosporangiales > Streptosporangiaceae > Nonomuraea > Nonomuraea sp. NPDC051941. The sequence goes on along the minus strand of NZ_JBIUCF010000063.1, from coordinate 64,908 downwards.
GTTACGACATGTAGTCACGATATGTAATCGAGGTGAGTAGAGCGTCATGTACGAGACGATCAGGCAAGATGTTCGCCTCTAACCGGAGCTGGGCACGGTGCGCCCGATCGACGCCATGCGCCTTGATCCTGCGCCCACTCGCCAGGAGCTTGTCCATCACGGCCCAGGCGTTTTCCGCGCAGCTCGAAGTTCTCGCAGGCAGTAAGTGCCGCAGCGTTCCGGCCGCCATCCTGGCCGATGCCACGATCACCAGGCGCCAGCGACGAGTGCTGATCGATGTCTACGAGTCATTCCACCGGCAGAGCTCGACAGGTACAACGCCTGGCGCAGTCCTCTCCATGCAGAAATCCCACGTGGGCGAGGGAGCGGACAGCTCGCCGTCTCTCATCCCGTAGCTCACGGAACTGATGAGGAGCCGGCATCAGCCTTGGGTCCAGCCCTTCGGAGTGGATCTGGAAGAGGCAGCTGAGCTACTCCTGCGCGATCTCCGGAGTTCGCGCCGCGGACTGTCGAGCGCAGAGGCGCAGCGGCGGTTGCTACAACACGGTCGCAACGAGCTGCGAAGGCGGGGCGCGCGGCGCTGGCCGGGCGAGCTCGGCCGTCAGTTCACCCATCCGCTGGCTCTGCTGCTATGGGTCGCGGCAGGGCTGCTGTTGATCGTCGGCTCGCTGGTCGTCGCGATCGCCGTCATATTGATCATCGTCTTGAACGCCGTCTTCGCGTTCGTGCAGGAGATCCAGGCCGAGCGAGCGGTGGAGGCGCTTGCGGAGTACATCCCCCAGCGAGCGAAGGCGATACGTGACGGCTCCACCCGGGAGATCGACGCGGCGGAGTTGGTGCCTGGCGACATCGTCGTCATCGAAGAAGGCGATCGGGTCGCGGCCGATGTGAGACTGCTGGCCGGCGCCATCGAGGCGGATATGTCGGCGCTGACGGGAGAGTCCGTCCCCACCTTGCGATCGGCTTCCATTCTGGACGTCGACGTGCCCGTCCTGAGAGCGCACGAGCTGGTCTTCAGCGGTACGAACTGCACCGGTGGTGAGGCGCAAGGGGTGGTGTTCGCCACCGGGATGACAACCGAGCTCGGGCGCATCGCGGCCCTGTCGGAGCGCATCAGGCAGGAGCCAAGCCCGCTGGAGCGGCAGATCAGGCGCATCGCATGGCTCATCGCCGCGGTGTCGGTGGCCTTGGCGCTGGCTTTTATCCCGGCGGCCGTGTTCGGCGCCCACCTCTCCCCGGTCGATTCCCTCGTCTTCGCTGCCGGTTTGCTGGCCGGGATGGTCCCGGAGGGTTTGCTGCCGGTCATCACCCTGGCGCTCGCGGTGGCCGTGAGGGCTCTCGCAGCGCGTGGTGCGCTGGTCAAACGGCTGAGCGCAGTGGAGACCCTCGGATCGACGGATGTCATCTGCACCGACAAAACGGGCACGCTCACAGAGAACCGCATGCGGCCGGTGGCCATGTGGGCAGCGGCGGGCCGTTGTGATCTGGACGGCACGCAGTCGCGTTCAGTGAAAGCACCGTCCCGCTCGCCTTTGCAATCGGCCGGGCACATCGCCGCCGCCTGCAACAACGCGCAGTTTCAGGCGGGCAAGGAGCCGAGCGGCGATCCGACCGAAGTAGCTGTGCTGCTCGCGGCACAGGCCCTGGGGGCCGACCCGGATGCGGCCAGGAGAGAGGCGGCGCGTCGCTGGCAGTTCCATTTCAATCCCGAGCTCAAGCTGATGTCGACCATAGACCAGCGCGACGACAGACTCGTCGTCCGCACAAAGGGAACTCCGGAAACCCTGTTGCCACGCTGCACGACGTTCCTCAACAGGCCGGGCCGCATGACGCCCCTCGAGGCTCGTGACCAGGACCTCATCACGGGCCAGGTCAGCGCCTTCGCCTCCAACGGTCTTCGCGTTCTCGCTCTGGCCGGACGCGCCCTGCCAGCAGATGCGCCGCCACACCGGCGAGACGACGCCGAACGCGACCTGTGCTTCGTCGGACTGGTCGCCATGCTGGACCCGCCGCGTCCCCAGGTGGCCGAAGCCGTCTCGCGCTGCCGGAGTGCAGGGATTCGCATCATCGTTATCACGGGTGACCATCCCTTGACCGCGACCGCCATCGCCCAGCGTGTCGGCATCGTCGGCGACCAGCCCAGGGTCGTCACGGGCGAAGAGCTCGACCGGCTCACGGAGAACCAGATCGGCGACCTGGTGCGAGACGAGCCCGAAATCATCTTCGCCAGAGCATCGCCAGAAGCGAAGCTGCACATCGCCGAGGCGCTGTGCGAGCAGGGGCACGTCGTGGCGATGACCGGTGATGGCGTCAACGACGCCCCGGCACTGCACCGTGCCGACATCGGGTCGCCATGGGGGACGGTCGGGAACGGACGTCGCCCGGGAAGCCGCCACGATGGTGCTCACCGATGACAACTTCGCTTCGCTCGTAACAGCAGTGGAGGCCGGTCGCCGCATCTACGACAACGTTCGCAAATTCATCGTCTACATCTTCGCGCACGCAACCCCCGAGGTCGCGCTGTTCCTCATCTTCGCGCTGGGCGGAGGGATGGTGCCGCTGCCTCTGACGATCCTTCAGATCCTCGCCTTCGACGTCGGCAGTGAGACGATGCCGGCCCTCGCCCTGAGCCGCGAGCCCGCCGAACCCGGTCTCATGACGCGCCCGCCACGGCCCCGAGCGGAAGGCGTGATCCGCCGGGCCATGTTGCTGCGGGCCTGGCTCTTTCTCGGGGTCAGGGTCAGCGCCCTCCAGATGGCCGGCTTCTTCTACGTGCTCATCCGAGCGGGCTGGCACCCCGGCGCCCCGACCGGCGCGGGGCATCCCCTGCACCACGCCTACCGGCAGGCGACGACGATGACCTTTCTTGGCATGATCGCCGGACAGATCGGCACGGCCTTCGCGGTACGCACCGAGCACGCCTCACTGCGCTTTGTCGGCATCCTCTCCAACCGTTACCTGCTCGCGGGCATCGCCGGTGAACTCGTCCTCGCGGCGCTCTTCGTCTACCTTCCTCCGTTCCAAGCCCTTCTGGGAACCGCTGCCCTGCCTCCAGGTGACCTGCTTCTCCTGATTCCTTATCCGTTCATCGTCTGGGGCGCGGACGAGTCACGCCGTTACCTGATTCGACGCCGGACCCGCGGCAGAGCCGGGGTGGACACCGGGTAACTCTTCAGTTGCATCCGGTACCTAGGTAGCGACGGCGAGCACGTGCTCTGGGACTGCGCGGTCAGCGACAGTGACGCCGCACGGGCACTGTTGGAGGAGTACTACCTCCTGCCTGAGACCGCTCCTCAAACCCTCGACGAGCTGGGAAGACGCCTGGCCGCCAAGACGGTGCACTCCATCACCGAACCGTACGGAACCGTGCATCAGCTGGTTCACGGCCCAGCCTGACCTGAACCCATCGACCAGGCCAACCGCCCTGCCCGACAGGCTGGGTCGTCGTCCGCTTGTGTGAGCCATGGACCAGCAGGGGCTTGCTGCTGTGGCTGACTCCTGACGCACGCGGTCGGCGGAGAGATCCCCAGGTAGGACCATGTGAGCGTGTGTCTGTTATCCGGGAAATGGGCAGGAAGAAATTCGTGATGCGATCCTTTCGATGCATTCCGCGCCCTGGCTGAGCGGCGCGGGCGACCAGGTGTCCGCCTGATCGAGGCTCTTTCCGAAGGTGCCGAGGAGCACGAGGGAGGGCCTGAGCGCTGGGCGCCGGAGGTGGCCAGGCGGTTCGGGCTGCCCGCGGCGGCGGGGCTGGGTCCGGCCACCTTCTACGCGGACCTGGCCGTCCCGCGCGGGCGCCGCCATGTGCGGGTCTGCGCCGCGACCGCGTGCTTCGCGGCGCAGGCGGGCCGGCATCTGCCTGCCATCCAGGACGTGCTCGGCGTCACGGCTGATGACGCTCCCAATCGGGAAGCCGACGTCTCCTTGCAGACGGTCCGCTGCCTCGGTTACTGCTACGCCGGACCCGCCTGCCTGGACGGCGAGACACCCTGCGTTGGCCCGGACGTCGTCGACCAGGTGGCCGGACGGGCGGCCCCGCACGCACCGCCGATCCCGGCGTCCGATGCCACCGGCGACCCGGTCGTACTGGCCGGGATCGTGGCAGGTGAAGCCCCGTGGCGGACCTGGGCGGAAACCGTCGACCGGCGCTCGCCGGAGCTGGTCCGGTCGCAGGTCGCGGCCTCCGGGCTGCGCGGCCGGGGCGGCGCGGGCTTTCCCGTGGCGGCCAAGTGGGCGGCGGCGGGCGGCTCGCCGGACACGGTGGTGATTGCCAACGGAGACGAGGGTGACCCCGGCTCGTATGCCGACCGGCTGCTAATGGAGGTCGATCCGGACCGCGTGCTGGAGGGGCTGGCGCTGGCCTGCTTCGCCTGCGGGGCTCGCCGTGGTCTGGTGCTGGTGCGTTCGGAGTATCCGCGGGCACTGGCGGCGATGCGTCAGGCCGTGGAACAGGCGCGCGCGGACGGGCACCTTGGCCGAAGGGTGCACGGCAGCGACGTTGATCTGGACGTGGAGGTGGTGGCGGGCGCCGGTTCGTATGTCGCGGGTGAGGAGACGGCGCTGATCGCAGGGCTGGAAGGCGGTCGTGGCTGCGCGCGGGCTCGACCGCCGTTCCCGACCAGCCAGGGTCTGTGGGATGCGCCGACCGTGGTCAACAACGTCGAGACGCTGGCCGCGGTGCCGTGGATCGTCAGCCGCGGTGGCGAAGCCTACGCCCGCCGCGGCACGCCCGGAGAGACCGGTACGAAGCTGGTCTGCCTGTCGGAGCGGTTCGCCCGGCCCGGCTGCTACGAGGTCGAGCTCGGCGTGCCGGGGCGGTGGATCGTCACCGAGTTGGGCGGCGGCTTGAAGGAGGAAGTCGAGCTCGGCGTGCTGCAGGTCGGCGGCCCGCTCGGTGGGTTCCTGTCAGAGACGGACCTTGATGTGCCGCTCACGGAGGCGGGGCTGGCGGGTCATGGCGCGGCGCTGGGTCATGCCGGGTTGGTGGCGGTTGACCGGCGACTGGACCCTCTGGATGTGCTGCGGCACGTGTGGGCGTTCGCCGCGGCGGAGAGCTGCGGTGCCTGCTCGCCGTGCCGGGTCGGCTCCCGCCGTGGGCTGGAGCAGGCCAGGGCCGGTACCCCACCGGGTGACGCTTATACGCGCATGCTGAATGTGATGGGTGAGGCCAGCCTGTGTGCGTTCGGCCGCCGGTTGCCGCCTGCGGTGCGGAGCCTGGCTCGCGCCTACGGTGACCGTCTGCGGGGGTGGGGCGGATGAGGGTCACAGTGGACGGTGCCGTCGTCGATCTCCCCGAGGAGGCGACGCTGCTTCTCGCGGTTCGGGCCGCGGGTCTCGATCTGCCCACACTCTGTCATGACGACCGGCTGACGCCTGCAGGCTCCTGCCGGGCCTGCCTGGTACGCATCGACGGGCGCGTGGTGGCGGCCTGCGTGACCCCCGCGGTGGACGATGCCCAGGTGAGCGTCGAGGAAGAGGATCTGCGCCGGTTGCGGCATGACGCTGTGGAGGTGATCGTCTCAGCGCTTCCGTCCCAGGCGCTGGAGGGGGACGGCGAACTGGCCCGGGTGTGCCGGGCCTTGGGCATCGGGCCGGAAGACACTGGAGGCGGTGCCGGTAGAGGCCTGGACCGCTCCCATCGGTTCGTCCATCTTGATCGGGATCTGTGTATCGCCTGTGGCCGCTGCGTGCGCATGTGCGCCGAGGTCCAGGGCACGTTCGCGCTCACGCTGGTGGGGCGCGGCTCGGAGACGGTGGTCGCGCCCGGCACCGGTGGCCCCTGGGCGGAATCGGACTGCGTCGCGTGTGGCGGCTGCGTGGATACGTGCCCCACCGGCGCTCTCACCGAGCCGGGGCTGCCGCTCGGGACCCACCTGGCCGCGCTCACCCGTACGCGTACCACCTGCGGATACTGCGGCGTCGGTTGCGCGCTCGACGTGCTGACCCGCGACGGCGAGGTCGCCGCGGTGCGCCCGGCCGAGGACGGCCCGGTCAACCGGGGGCACGCGTGCGTGAAGGGTCGCTTCGCCCACGGGTTCCTGCGCTCTCCGGAACGGCTCACCCAGCCGCTGCTGCGCCGCCGTTCCGGGCTGGAGCCGGTGAGCTGGGACGAGGCGCTCGATCACATCGCCCGCGGGCTGCGGGCCGCGGTGACCGAGACGGGCCCCGACGCGGTGGCGGCGATCACCTCGGCCCGGGCCACCAACGAGGAGAACTACCTGATCCAGAAGTTCATGCGAGTCGTCATCGGCACCAACAGCATCGACAACTGCTCGCGGCTGTGCCATTCCCCGTCCGCCGCCGGGCTGACCGCCGCGTTCGGCCTGTCCGGCGGCACCGACGCCTTGGAGGACGTCGAGCGCGCCGACTGCCTGCTCGTGGTGGGTGCGAACCCCGTCGAGGCGCACCCGGTCGTCGGGGCGCGGCTGCTCCAGCGGGTGCTGCACGGCACGCGGCTGGTCGTCGCCGACCCGCGGGCCGTCGGGCTCGCGGGCTACGCCGACGTCCACCTGCGGCCCCGCCCCGGGACCAACGTCGCCCTGTTCAACGGCCTGGCCAACGTGCTGCTCACGCAGGGCTTGGCCGATGAGGAATTCCTGCGGCACCGCGCCAGTGGCTTGCCAGAGCTGACCGCGATACTCGCCGACTACCCGCCCGACCGGGTGGCCGCGATCACCGGCGTACCCGCAGAGGATCTGGTCGCCGCGGCGCGCCTGTACGGGATGGCCAAGCGGCCGGCCATCGTCTACGGGCTCGGCGTGACCGAACACCTGCACGGCACCGACGGCGTGCGCACCCTGGCGAACCTGGCGATCCTGCGCGGCGCGGTCGGCACCGGCCACGGCTTCGGCGTGAACCCCCTCAGAGGGCAGAACAACGTCCAAGGAGCCTCCGACATGGGCGCCCTGCCCGACCTGCTGCCCGGCTACGGAAGGGTCACCGACCGCGTCGCGCGCGGCCGGGCCGAGCAGGTGTGGGGCACCCGGCTACCGGACCACGACGGCCTGCGCATCCCGCAGATGTTCGCGGCGGCACGCACAGGGGCCCTGCGCGCCCTGTGGATCATCGGAGAGGACGTGTGCGCCACCGACCCCGACACCAACCGGGTCATCGAGGCCCTGGAATCCTGCCCGCTGGTCATCAGCCAGGAACTGTTCCTGTCCGAGACCGCCCGCCACGCCGATGTGGTCCTGCCCGCCGCGTCCTGGCTGGAGAAGGACGGCACCTTCGTCAACTTCGACCGGCGCTTCCAGCGTGTGCGGCCCGCTCTCGCCCCGCCCGGCCAGGCCCGCACGGACTTCGCCATCGTGCACGCGATCGCCGCCGCCTACGGCGCCGACCTGGGCTGCCCGACCCCCGCCGAGGCGCTGGCCGAATGCGGCCGGGTGGCGCCGATGTTCGCCGGGATCTCCCACCAGCGGCTGGATCGCGAAGGCGCCATCCCCTGGCCGTGCCCCGATCCCGAACAGCCCGGGGAGACCAAGCTCTACCTGGACGGATTCGCCACGCCGGACGGGCTGGCGCACCTGGCCGCCCGCCCCTACCTGCCGCCCGGCGAGAGCCCCGACGACGACTACCCTCTGATCCTCATCACGGGCCGCCGGTGGGCGCACTACAACTCCGGCAACATGACCCGGCGCTCCGGCACCATCGAACTCGACCCTTTGGACCACCTCGACCTGCACCCCGCCGACGCCGCCCGTCATGCCGTCCGCGACGGCGACACGGTGCTGGTCGAAAGCCGGCACGGGCAGGCCACGTTCCCGGCGCGGATCACCGAGGAGGTCACGCCGGGCCAGCTTTTTTGCACCTTCCATTTCTCCTCCAGCCGGGCGAACGCCCTCACCTCCGATCATGCCGACACCGTGACCTCATGCCCGGAGTACAAGGTCACCGCCGTACGCCTGCGCGGCGTTACCAGGTGCTCATGACTCCTTGCCACGTGGCCGTACCACGGCGACCGGGCAGTGAGCGCGGTGCAGCACGCCGTGACTCACCGAGCCGAGCACTGCGGAGGCGAAACCGCCCAGCCCGCGCGAGCCGACCACGACCAGGTCCGCCGTGCCGGAGGCTTTGATGAGCGCGGGCACCGGGTGCTCGCGCACCTGCTGGTCTGCGATCTCGACGTCGGGGTGGTCTTTCCGCCATCGGATCACCCGCTCCCGAGCCGTGCGGGCCTCCTCCTGGAACGAGCCCTCCAGCAGGTTGCCGTAGTCCGGGGCGTACGCCGAGACGATCGGCGCCTGCCAGGCGTAAACGGCGAGCAGTCGTGCGCTGCGGGCACGAGCCTGCTCGATGGCGTACGCCACGGCTTCCCGCGCGGCTTCGGAGCCGTCGTCGCCGACCACGATCTGGCCCTGCTCGACGGCTACGGGTGCGCGGACGATGACGACCGGCCCGGCGGCATGGCCCGCGACCCCCAGGCCCACCGAGCCGAGCATCAGCCCGGCGAATCCCCCCGATCCTCGGCTCCCCAGCACCAGGGAATCCGCTGACGCCGACTGGCCGATGAGCGTTTCGACCACGTTGCCTTCGAGCAGTTCCGTGGTCACCTCGACCTCCCCGCCCACCGCGCGAGCGCTGTCGGCGGCGGCTTCCAACGTGCCGAGGCAGTACTTCCTGCTGTCGAAGCCCTTGGGCCCGTGTTCGCACACGTGCACGATCTTCAGCGGCAGCCGTCTGCGCCGGGCGTCGGCCGCAGCCCACTCGACCGGCGCGCACGATGGCTTGGAGCCGTCCACACCGACCACGATTGGTCCGGCCATCATCCGCCCCCTTCCTACAGCTCCACCTCCTGCTTCCCGAAACGGGCATCCGCGCACCCACCACGAGTCCACATCACCCTTCGGACACCACCGCCACCGGGCATGGTGCGTGCTGGAGGAGCGAGTCTGCCGCGCCGAACCAGCCGGCGCGCTTGCGCCCGACGACCATGAGCGTCGCGTGATAAGGAGCCTCGCCGGGCTGGACGCGGACTTCCGGATGCCGTGCTGCCCACTCGGTCAGGTCCACCGAGGCGGACACTGGCACCTGACGCAGGGCGGCCTCCCCAAACGCGAACTCCAGGACGGAGGCATCCGGCTCCCTGTCGGCCACGACGATCGGTCCCGGATCCGTCGGTGCCGGTAGGGGGCCCGGGCCGCGTACCACGATCACGGGGCATTCGGCATGAGCGGCGACATATCCGGCCACCGAGCCCATGACGGTCCTGGGCAGGGCGCTCAGCCCGCGGGAGCCCACCACGACGAGCGTGGCGGCGCCGGAAAGCTCGACCAGGCGCTGAGCGGCGGGGCCTTCATAGAGGTCAGTCTCGACCTGTACCCCCGAACTGGTCGAGCGGGCGCACTCGGCGCCGTGCCACAACACGTGATCGGCTGCCTTGCGGAGGTGGGATTTGGCCTCCTCCTCCGCGTCGCCGTACGGCCACTGCCAGGCGTGGGTGAGCGTCAATGGCAGCTTGCGGAGCTCGGCCTCGTCCAGCGCCCAGTCCAGGGCCTGCATCGCGAAGTCCGAGCCGTCGTAGCCGAGCACGATGTGGTCCATGTCCTTTGCGCTCCTTTCGCGGGAGTCATCACCTTCAGTGTCGGAGCCCTCCCGGAGCCCGCCGTAGGGTCGGGCGACCCGGCCCGGCGGGACCTTGGTCCCTGGCTCTCGACGCGGCAATTGCCAGGGACCTTCGGCCCCGGCCGGAGGGCCGTCCGGCACTGCCAGGCGCGCCTGTCGTGCGGAAACGTCAGGTCTACAGGGCGCTGTCCTGCATCTGAACGGGAGTCCAGCATGCCTGACGGATACGACGTGCTGTTGCGCGACGGCGGCATCGCTCATGTGCGCCCCGCTCCGCCCGCCGATCGCGAGGGCCTGCACGAGCTGGTGGTGTTCCTGGTCGGCGACCACGCCTACAAGCTGAAGAAGCCGGACAACTTCGCGACGTTGCACGCCAGGCAGGAGGCTTGCCGGCGCGAGGTCGAGCTAAACCGCAGGCTGGCCCCTGACGTCTACGAGGGCGTGGCCAGTGTGCTCGGCCCGGACGGCACGGTCTGCGAGTACCTGGTCGTGATGCGTCGCATGCCGGAGGAACGCCGCCTGGCCACGCTCGTGCGGGCAGGCAAGCCTGTGGAGGAGCATGTCCGCGCGGTCGCCCGGCAGCTCGCCGAGCTGCATACGAAGGCCCGACGCGGCTCGCAGATCGATCAGGAATGCGGCATAAGATCTCGATGGACGGCTGCCGTCGAGCGGGTACGCGGCATTGCCGGCGCCACGATCGAGCCGGCCATGCTGGATGAGATCGAGCGCCTCGTGCTGCGTTTCCTGGACGGCAGGAGCTCCCTGTTCGAGGCGCGAACAGCTGAGGGCCGCATCGTCGAGGGCCACGGCGACCTGGTGGCCGAGGACATCTTCTGCCTCGACGACGGGCCGCGAATCCTCAGCTGCCTGGACTATGACGAGCGGCTGCGTTTCCTCGACGGGCTGGACGACTCCGCCTTTCTCGCCATGGACCTGGAATGGCTGGGCGCGCCGCGGCTGGCCGACCTATTTTTGCGGTGGTACGTCGAATTCAGCGGCGATCAGGCACCCACGGCCCTGTGGCACCACTATGTCGCGTACCGGGCCTTTGTTCGAGCCGAGAACGCCTGTGTGCGCCATTCGCAGGGTGACGTGGACGCCGCGTGGGAGGCGCGGCGGCTCGCGGAGCTGGCGCTGCGCCATCTGCACGCCGCCACCGTCACGCTGGTCCTGGTCGGAGGCCCGGTCGCGAGCGGGAAGACGACCCTGGCCCGCGCGCTGGCCGACCGGCTCGGCTTCACCTTGCTGCGCAGCTCGGACGTTCCGCCCGAATCCGAGGTCTATGCCGAACTAGTTTCGCGTGCCGAGCGATTGCTCGGCCAGGGCGAGTCGGTCGTTCTGGACGCTTCCTGGGCCGATGAGCAATATCGCGCGATGGCCACGCAGGCGGCCGACCGGACCTCGAGTAATCGGGTCTCACTGCTGTGCACTGTCATGCCGCAACTCGCCGCCACACGGCTCGCCACCCGTGAGACACCGTCGTCTGCCCCGGCCATGTCGCCGTGGCCGGACGCGATCGAAATCGACACGGGCATCCCCCTGGAACAGGCACTGATGCGCGCGCTGAGCGCCGTTCATCCCCCTGAGCTCAACATGCGCTGGCGTTTCCAGAGACCTCAAATGGAACCTGACTAAAAGCGGCCGGTTCACCATGAGCGGCCCGGGGCCGGGGAACTGGCGATCTCAGCGATGTCTCGTTGCGTGACGACGGCGAGCTTCCCGGCCAGATCGGCCAACGCCCGCGAAGCCGCCAACTCGTCTCCGATCTCGGGCACTGACGGATCCGCAGGGTTGCGGTGGGCGCGACCGGTGCCGGTCAGCCCTGTGCCGTCCCTGGTGGTCAGTACGGCTCGTGCGCAGGTGTTGTCGCCTTCCTCGCTGATGTAGACCTGCACGGTCCACTGCTTGGCTTCCATGATCGCAACCTCCTTCACGGCTCCATCTCATCGGCTTCTCGCGACGAACGGCAGAGGCGAAGGTCCGCGATCCGGCTGGACGAAGGCCCCTGATCAGGGGCTCCCTCGGACGTGTTGATCTTCCTTTCCCAAGGTTTGGCCGTCTGCCGGGTCTTGTACGTCCTCGGCGGGAAAGGCGTTCACCATGTCGACGTGGTCCGAAACAGAGGTCCCAGTGGTCAGGGCGGAAGAGCGGGTCATCGTTGTCGGCTATGACGAATCGCCGGGCAGCGAGCAAGCGCTGCGCTGGGCGGTGGAGGAAGCGCAATTGCGCAAGCTTCCCCTGGCGGTGTGCCATGCCTGGCATTGGCCTTATCTTCGGCGTCCCGTCGACAAAGAGGTTCTGGGCCAGTTGAGGGCCACCGGCACCGCTGTGGTGGAGGAAGGCATACGTCGCGTGCGAGAACTGGCGCCTGCTCTCGATGTCCGGCCCTTGTTGGGGAAGGGCGTAGCTACGGCGGTACTCCTGCAGGCGGCGCGCAACGCCGAGCTGGCGGTGCTCGGATCGCGGGGGCAAGGCGGCTTCGAAGAACTGCGGGTGGGATCGGCGGCCGTACAGGTGCCTGCGCACAGCGTCAGGCCTGTCGTCATCGTCGGTCCTGGAAAAGTGCCGGAGAGGGAGGGCAAGGCGCGGATCGTGGTCGGTGCCGACGGGTCTCCCGCTGGGCAGGGAGCCCTGGAGTTCGCCTTCGAGGAGGCGGAGCTGCGTGACGGCTCGGTGACGGTGGTGTGCTGCTGGCAGGATGCCGGTGATTTGTCCGGGCAGGACGGTCTGCCCTTCGTGGATCGCAGAGCGCTCCGGGTCAACGCGGAAGCCTGCTTCCGGGGCGCGGTCGCAGCGCTGATCTGCCGGTACCCGGACGTGCCGGTCACGACGGAGTTCGTAGCCGGGCGCCCCGAACGCGCCGTTATCGACGCAGCGCGGGACGCGACGCTCCTGGTTCTGGGGAGTCGTGGCATCGGCTCGACGCCCACGACGCTCGTGGGGCCGGTCACCCAGGCTGCGCTCGCAGCAGCCGGATGTCCCGTCGCTGTGACACCACCCCCGTGTGCTGACCCGTCGGTTGGCGGACATTCGGCCGTGAACTGACCGACTTTTGGCTTTGCCGGGGGCATTACCCAAGGTGAGGGGACGTGGGGAGGTGAGTGATGGTCCGGCTGGGCGATTTCCTGGCACGATTCCGTCCCTCCGGCGTGCCCGGGGCCGCGGCACCCGCAGGTGTCCCCGCCGACTATGTGGCCGACCAAGCCGAGGAACTGGCGCCGGTCTTTTCGGCGCTCACCGACTGCCAGGCCGCGTGCGTGAACGAGCGAGAACACGCCCAGCGCCGTGCCGACTGCATGCGGGCGCGCGCTCACGATCAGGCTGCGGCCATCGTCGCCTCGGCCCACGCGGAGGCGGATGCGGAGCGTGCACGGTCATCGGCTCTTGCCCGTCAGAGCCACGCTCAGGCGGTTGCGGAGTTCCTGCGGGAGGCCTCAGCCGCCGCTGAGGGTGTCCGCACGCGCTCGGCCGGCCGGATGCCGGAGATGGTGGCCCGGGTGACCGATATGGTCAGGTCCTTGGCCGATGACCGGCCATGACCGCTTCGTGGGTCGCGGGGGCGACACGTGCCAGGGCTCTCGTCCGGCGGAGGGCGGGGACGGCGTGTGCTCGGCGCATCGCGGCGTGCGGGTCCGTACGCGAGGCGGTGGCTCTGCTGGGCGACACGCCGTATGGACATGACGTGCGGCGTGGGCACAGCCTGGCGGAGGCCCAGTGGGCGGTCCTGGCGACTCTGCTGTGGCATCTGCGCGTTCTGGCCGGTTGGCTGCCACGGGAGGGCGGGCAGATGGTCCGCGGGCTGGCGCGCTGGTTCGAGCTTGCCAACGTGGACGAGCTGATCTGCCGACTTACGGGAGGCGAGGCAGAACCCGAGTTCGCTTTGGGCTCGCTGGGCACCGCGTGGCAGAGACTGCGGTTGTGCGGATCCCTTAGCGAGGTACGGGCGGCCCTGGCCGCTTCCCCGTGGGGAGACCCGGGCGGTGCAAGCCCTCGTGAGATCCAATTGAGCATGCGCCTGGCCTGGGCCGAACGGGTCATCGAGACCGTTCCGCAGGCCAGGCCGTGGGCTTTGGGAGCGACCGCGCTGCTGCTCGCCCGTACGCATCAGGCAGAAGGTGCCAGGCTGGCCGAACGCTGCCGCGTGCTCGTCGGGCAAGGCGCGCTTGACGCGTCCTCGATACGCGAGATGGCCGAGCGGCTTCCCACGGCGGCACGCTGGGTGCTCCACGAGATCGAGGATCCGCGTGAGCTCTGGCGAGGTGAGGAGCGCTGGTGGCAGCGCGTGGAAGACGACGGGCGCGACCTCCTGGCCGGGGCGGGATTCACGGCAGGACCGGCCCTCGGCGCGGTCGCCGTCCTGGCGGCGGACGCCAGGCGGGTGCGCGCCGCCCTGGAACAGGCCGCATGGCGGTGACCGTGATGCGCTCACCCGATCGGGGACTGGCGCCATGAGCTGGCGAGAGGCGCTGCGACCCGTCCGCATGGAGCGGGTGGCGATCGTCGCCCCCGTCTGCTCGCTGGACGACGTGCTGAGGATCGTGGGCACAGCCGGGGTCATCGAGCTGTCCACACCCCCTGATGCCCAGCTGCAGGCGGTCTCGAAGACCGCCGTCGTCCGTGGTGAGGTGGCAGCGCTCGCCGGCTGGATGCCCGCCAAAGTCGTCTCCGAACTCGCGGGCCAGGTGGCACCCGAAGGCGGGGCCGTGGTGCCGCTCGCCCGCCCCCGGGGCAAAGAGGCCCCGTCCCTGCTGCGCTCCGAAGGGCTGCACGGCAACCTGGCCCCGCTCGTCAACACCTACGGGACGACGCCGTACGCCGACATCGACCCGACCCCGCTGGCGGTCGGCGCGTACGTCCTGATGTTCGGCATGATGTTCGGCGACGTCGGGCACGGTTTGCTGCTGCTCGTTGCGGCGGTCGGGCTGTATCGTAAGCGCCCGCGATGGCTGTCCCGCCTCCATCGGGCGTGGCCGTTCGTCGTCGGCGCGGGACTGGCGAGCATGGTCTTCGGCCTGCTCTACGGCGAGTTCTTCGGCCCCACAGGCGTCGTCCCCGTGCTCTGGGTCCGGCCGCTGGCCGACCCGATCGCCCTCCTCGCTGCTGCTCTGGCGGGCGGTGCGCTGCTGCTCGCCGCCGCCTACCTGCTGGGCGTCGTGAACCGGTGGCGGGAGGGCGGCTGGCCGGCCGCGCTGTACTCTCCGGCAGGGGTCGCAGGTTCAGCACTGTTCTTCGGGCTGGCGCTCGCCTTGCTCGGGTGGTACGCGAGGCTCGCTTGGCTGGCCGCCGCCGGCAGCGTGATCGCAGTGGTGGGCCTGGGCTTGGCTTTCACCGGGTTCTACGCCGGAGCGGGAGGCGGCGCGAGCGGAACCGCCCAAGCGATGATCCAGCTCTTCGACGCGGTCGTCCGGCTGGGCGCCAACGTCGCCTCCTTCGCCCGCCTCGCCGCCTTCGGCCTCACCCACGCCGCCATCGGCTCGATCGTCTGGAGCGCGACCACCGGGCTGTGGGCCGCCACCCCCGTCGCCGCAGCGGCGATATTCCTGCTGGGCAACGTGCTGGCGCTGACGATCGAGGGGCTCGTGGCCGGTGTCCAGGCGCTCCGTCTGGAGTACTACGAGCTGTTCTCCAGGGTCTTCCAAGCCGAGGGACGGCCCTTCCGCCCCTGGCACCTGCCGCCGACGTCCAAGGAGGCCGCCCCATGTTCGTCTGGGTGAAACGAGGACTGCACGCACTCAACGCGGCCATCGCGCTCGCCGCGATCATCCTCCTCATCTGCGCCGTGACCGCGGGCTCCGCTCAAGGAACGGCGACCGTCGACCCGGCCGGCGGCAACTGGGCGGCCCTGCTCGGCGCGGCCATCGCGGTCGCCAGCTCGGCGATCGGCGCGGGCATCGCCGTCGCCTACACCGGAGCGGCTGCGCTCGCCGCGATGAGCGAGAGGCCCGAGCTGTTCGGACGGGCCATCGTCATCGTGGGCCTGGCGGAAGGGATCGCCATCTACGGGCTCGTCATCGGCATCATCCTCATCGGACGGGCTTGACCGGCCATGGCGACCGTCGCCGTCATCGGTGAGACCGTCCGCGTGGCGGGCTTCCGGCTCGCCGGAGCGGTCGTCCTTCCGGCCGAAACCCCCGACGCCGCTCGTGCGGCGTGGGCCTCCCTCGGTGACGACGTCGCCGTGGTGATCCTCACTCCGGAGGCGGCCGAGGCCGTCAGCGAGAAGGCCGGTGAGCGGCTGACGGTGGTGATGCCGCCGTGACGACCATGCGGGATGCGCTGGCGCCGCTGACCGAAGCCCTGTCCAGGCAGGCCCAGATCGACGCCCGGGCGATCACGGCCAGAGCTGAGGAAGAGGCCGCCGAGCTGATCACGGCTGCCCGCCAGGAGGCCCGGACCATCCTCGCCGACGCCCGTGCCGACGGAGCCGCCCAGGCCAAGGCGGATGCGGTCACCGAACGGATCCACGCTGAGCGCCGAGCCCGCGGCATGGAACTCGCCGCTCGACGGGAGGCCCTGGACGAACTGCGCGCACAGTCGGCCGCCGCGGTCAGGGCCCTGCGTGACGATCCCTGCTACCCCAGGCTTCTCGATCGGCTGAGCGCCCTGGCCCGCGCCGCCGGGGGAGCGGACCTGACCGTCAAGGAGCAGCCTGACGGGGGCGTGCTGGCAGAGGGGCACGGCCGGCGCGTCGACTGCACGCTCAGCGCGCTGGCCGTACGAGCCGTGGACGCGCTCGGAGCGGAGGTGGAGCGGCTGTGGGCACCGTGACCCGGGTCAACGGCCCCTTGGTCGAAGTCGAGGACCTCGCCGGCGCGGCCATGTTCGAGCTGGTCCTGCTCGGACCCCACAAGCTGCCGGGTGAGATCGTCACGCTGAGAGGTGGCCGCGCCACAGTGCAGGCATATGAGTACACGGGAGGCCTGGCCCCTGGAGATCCCGTCGACCGGGGCGGATCTCCCGTCTCGGCCGTGCTGGGGCCTCATCTGCTGGGCGCGGTCTACGACGGCCTGCTCCGGCCGCTCACCGGCGCGGGCCCTTGGCTGGACCCGGCCTCGCCCACGCTCGCATCCGTCGCTCGCTCATGGCGGTTCACGCCGCTCGTCGAGCAGGGACGAAAGGCGCCGCCGGGCACGGCCATCGGGCGCGTCGAAGGCGCAGGCTCGCTGGCCTACCTGGTCCTGTCGCCGGGAGGCGAGGTCTCCGCCATCCGGCAGACGGGCCGCTATCCACACGATGCCGCGGTCGCCGTCGTCGGCGGAACCGAGGTCCGGCTGACCCGCCGGCAGCCGGTGCGTCGCGCGCTGCCGTACGCGTCGCGGCTGGAGGAGACGGTGCCGCTGGTCACGGGGCAGCGGGTCATCGACCTGCTCCTGCCCGTGTGCCTCGGGGGCACCGCGGCTGTGCCCGGAGGGTTCGGCACGGGCAAGACCGTGCTCCTCCAGCAGATCGCCAAGTGGTGCGACGCCGATGTGGTGATCTACATCGGCTGCGGGGAGCGCGGCAACGAGATGGCGGATGTCGTTGCCGAGCTGGCCGAGTTGCCGGACCCGCGTACCGGCGGGCGGCTGTCCGACCGGACGGTGGTGATCGCCAACACCTCCAACATGCCGATGATGGCGCGCGAGACCAGCATCTACACGGGAGTCACTGTCGCCGAACATTTCCGCGACATGGGCTACGCCGCGGTGGTCATCGCCGACTCGACCTCACGCTGGGCCGAGGCCCGCCGGGAATTCGCCTCCCGCAGCGGGACCCTCCCGGCTGAGGAGGGCTATCCGGCGGACCTCGCCTCCGCCCTGGCGGCGTTCTACGAGCGAGCCGGTCGGGTCGTCACGCTGGGCGGCGCCACCGGGTCGGTGACGATCATCGGTGCCGTCTCGCCCCCGGGCGGCGATCTGACCGAACCCGTCACGGCGCACACGGAGCGGTTCGTGCGGACGCTGTGGGCCCTGGACCGCGATCTCGCCTACGCACGGCACTATCCGGCGATCTCCTGGCGCGAATCCTTCTCCCGCGACGCCGATGCCTTGACGCGAGGCGCTCCCGAGAACGCGGCCCGCCGCGCGCGCGTGGGCGGTCTGCTGGCTGAGGCCGACCGGTTGACCGCGCTGGCCGAGCTGGTCGGAGCAGGCGCTCTGCCCGCCCGCGAGCGGATCGGCCTGCTGGCCGGGCGCCTGCTGCGGGAGGGCTTCCTGCGGCAGAGCTCGCTGAGCAGGCTGGACGCGTACTGCCGGCCCGAACGGACCGCCCTCATCGCCGACGCGCTCCTGGCGATCCTGGCGCGCTGCCAGGACCTGGTCGAGCACGGCGCGCCCGCCGCCGCGGTCGAAGCTCGCGACTTCTCTCCCATCCTGCGTGCCAAAGAGGCGCCGGAGGAGGAGATCGCGGCACGGCGCGACATCGTGCTGAACGATCTGGAGACGCTGCGGTGACCGCGTGGGCTCCGGTCGAGCACACCGGCGTGGCGGAGCTACGCGGGCCCCTCATCGTCGTCCAGGGAATCCACAACGTCGGCTGGGACGAGTACGCCACGATCGTGCTGGAGTCCGGCGAGCGCAGGCACGGCTTGGTCCTGGACGTCGACCGGGACCTCGCCGTCGTGCAGGTCCTCGAGGGCACCGGAGGGCTCAGGGCGGAGACGACCCGGGTCACCTTCACCGGAAGCCCGCTGCGCATCCCGGTCGGCGCCGGATGGCAGGGGCGCGTCTGCAACGGGCGCGGCCGGCCACTGGACGGCGGTCCTCCGATCTTCGGCGACCACAGCGCCCTGGTGGCCGGCTTCCCGATGAATCCCACGGTGCGAGAACCTCCCGCCGAACCCGTGATCACCGGCGTCTCCGCCATCGACGCGCTGACCACCCTGGTCCGCGGCCAGAAGATCGCCGTCTTCGCCGAAAGCGGCCTGCCCCACCTGGAGCTCGCCGCCCAGGTGGCCGCCCAGGCCCACGCCGGTGGCACGCCGTTCAGCGTCATCTTCGCCGCCATGGGGCTGACCCACGGTGACGCGGGCACGGTGCGCGACATCCTGGAGAGGCGTTCGTCGGCTGCGGAGCTGACGCTGCTGCTCAACCTCGCCGACGACCCCGTGATCGAACGGCTGCTCACGCCGCGGATAGCGCTGACCGTCGCCGAGCATCTGGCGTTCGTCCTGCGGCGTCACGTTCTCGTCGTGCTGGCCGACATGACGAGCTACTGCGAAGCCCTGCGCGAGGTCTCCGCCGCCCGCGGCGAAATTCCGGCCCGCCGGGCCTACCCCGGCTACCTCTACAGCGACCTGGCCTCCATCTACGAGCGGTGCGGCCGCATCCGGGGACAACCCGGCTCCATCACCGTGCTGCCCGTGCTGAGCATGCCCGCCGGAGACATCACCCATCCAGTGCCCGACCTCACCGGATACATCACCGAAGGCCAGATCCTGCTGAGCCGCGAGGTGACCTCGTACCCGCACATCGACCCGCTGTCGTCCCTCTCCCGCATGATGCGCGCGGGAGTCGGCGCGGGACGGACCCGGCCCGAGCATCTGGACCTGGCCGCGCAGATCCAGGCAGGGCTGTCTCGCGCCCGGCAGGCCGGTGAGCTCGCCGACCTGGTGGGGGAGAGTGCGCTGAGTCCGGCCGACCGCCGCTACCTGGCCATGGCCGAGGCCTTCCGGACACGCCTGCTGGCCCAGAGGCCCGACGAGGCCCGCACTCTGGAGGAGACCTTCGAGCGGGCCTGGCACGTGGTCTCCGCGCTGCCGAGAAACGAACTGTCGATGCTCAGCGAGGAAGCACTGGAAGCCGGATACAAGGGAGCGCCATGAGACTACGGATCCCGCCTGGCCGGGCGGGGCGGATGTGGCTCCGCCGCCGCTTGACCGCGGTCCGGCACGGGCTCGACGTACTCGACAGGAAGCTGCGGATCTTGCGGCGGGAACAGGACCGGCTCGCCAAGAACGCGGCACGGACCCAGGCTGAATGGTCCGACGCATGCCGGGCCGCCGACGAGTGGCTCCTCCGCGTGACCCGCCTCGGTGGCCAGCGCGCTGTACGCCTGGCGGCCGCCGCCCGCCTCGCCGAGGTGCAGGTGCACTGGGCCGACGCCGTGGGAACGAGCTATCCGGCCCGGGTCTCCTGCATGCTCCCCGACCTCGACGCGGCGGTTCCCCTTCCGATCACTACCGCTCTCGTCCCCGCCAGACACGCCTACCGCGCTGCCTTGCTCGCCGGGCTGGAACACGCGATCGCCGCGGAGGGCGCACGAATCATGACGGCCGAGACAGCTTCGACGAACCGCAGGATCCGCGCACTCAAAGATCGCCTCCTTCCCCTGCTGGAGGAGTTGCTGGCCGCCGTCGAACTGTCGCTGGACGAGATGGAGCGAGCCGACACCGACCGCGCACGCCGCATCAGCGGCTCCAGACCACAGCTACCGGACCGTCTGAACCGTGACCATCGATGATGCGGCGGCCGGACACCTGCTCGGCATCGACCACGATGTAGTGGTCCCGGCTCCCCGGCGCCCAGGCCGTCAATGGCAGCGCCATCAGGCGGTTGATCTCCTCCAGGTCGGTCACGGCCCGCGCACGTCCCACTGTGGTGACAGACCAGCCGGTACGGAGTTCGGGATCGAACTGGTCGACCTCGAAGGCAACTACGGCGTGCCGGGTGGCGATCGCCAGCTTCGACCCGATCGAGGTCCGGATCACGATGGAATGGCCGTCGAGATGGAAGTTGACCGGCTGCACGGCTGGAAGGGCGTTGTCGGTGAACACGATCCGCCCGATCGGTGCCGTGGACAGCAGGCTCAGGCACTCTTCCGGAGAGAGCTCCTCAAGCCCGAACGAGTTGAGTTGCGTACCCTCAACATCCCCGCTCGGGATCATCCGCGTGGGAGGTGAAAATGTCTCGTATTCCCGCTGGCCCGCGCCAGGAAGTCGCGCACCGGGCATGGCTATTCGGCCTGCCACGCGGAGTCGTCGATCTTCCAGGCCAGTTCGTCGGCCACGCTGATGACGCCGTTGACGTTTCCGACCACGCGGACGGCAATGGCGGCCTCGGCGCGGCGTTCCAGCCGGCCGGACAACGTGACCACGCCTTCGTTCACCGAGACGGTCACGCCGGAGGTGTCGAACCACAGGGTGCGGCCAAGGATGTCGTCGCGGACCTCGGCGGCGATCTCCTCGTCGCCACGCAGGAACAGCTTGACGAGGTCGCAGCGGCTGACAATGCCCTGCAGCCGGCCGTTGTAATCGATGACCGGCAGTCGTTTGACACCGTGGGCCTCCATGATGCGAGCGGCCGCCACCGCCGACGCCTCAAGAGGGACGGTGACGGCGGGACTGGTCATCAGGTCGGCGGCGGTGTCGCCCCTCGCCTTCTGACGGCTCTTGGGATGGAGCAGCCGGGTGCGCAGCGGCGGGCGGTAGCCCTCGTGGTAGAACTGCTCGCGAAACTCCTCTTTGCACAGCAGGTCGGCTTCGGAGACCACGCCGATCACGTGGTTGTCGTCGTCCAGAACCGGAACGGCGCTGACGCCGTTGCTGACGAGCATTTCGGCGAGCTCCTTGAACGGGGTGGCGGCGGTGACGGAGACGACCTTGCTCGTCATCACGTCCTCAACGGTCATGCTCATGGCCGGTCAACTCTTTCCTGCTCCTGTACGAAGACGCCTCGTACTTCCCGGTTGCTTTCATCACAGCTCCAGGCGAAGGCGGGAAACAGGGCCAGAAGTCCCTAGGGGTGGTGACCAGCGTCCATGACCATCGCGACACCGGAGCCCTTGCTGGGACTTTCGACGCGCGCAAGCTGCCGCCAAGCCGCAGGTTCCTGGTCACTGCGGGCCTGGCCACGTGCCTCGATTGCTCAGGCGGTCGCACAGGTATTCACGGAAGGACTGGCTGGCGTGGCCAGGTAGCAGGGCGACCTTTGAAAGGCTCCGGCTGCTTGTGCATCGGAGTGCGCAGTGGCGAGTTCGTGACCGATCTCTGTAGCCGGTAGACCTTCCGACAGCAGGCGTGACCAGCGTCGAGGAGGCCCGGCTGATCACCTGCTGGGCATGATGAGGCCGTAGTGGCCGCCGTAACGATGGTAGGCGAGGCTGCCCCGCCCAGTGCTGGCGTCGGCGAAGAAGACGAACGGCATACCGGTGGTTTCCAGACGCTCGACCGCTTCACTGACGGAGAGGACGGGTGCTGGAACAGGGCTGACCGTGAGTGGGATCGACACCGGGCCGAGTTTGTGGGGCATGGGGGCGATCTGTGCGAGCCGGTAACCGTCCCGGCTGTGGTAGATGACGCTGTCCTGGCCGGTCTCCGCCTCGGTGAACAGGTAGAAGTCGTAGTCGAACTGTTCCATGTCGAAGGCCGCCTCATCGGGCGTAGCCCAAGTCAGCTCGTAGGCCTTGTGCCGGACGATCTCGCGTTCTCCTCCGATCCGGGGGGAGTAGGGCAGCGGGCGACGGTGAGGACTGGAGCGCCGCCACTCGTGGTCGACGTCCTCCGGGCGTCGCCCACGCAGGTTCTCCCCGTCCCTGCCAGCATGGCGCAACCGGACTCGGAGCCGGTCGCCGAGCAGCCGGATGGCTTGGTCCATGGACTCGGCGACCGCCTGAGCACGGACGAACTGCCCGCTGACGTTGATGTTCGCCTGCGCGGTGCACGGACAGAACACAACTGGATCGGCCGTGGCACTGAGCTTGACCCGGGCAAAGAGCACCGGCTCGTGGGCGAACGATGTCGCTGCCGCCACCACCACGCGGGCATCGTCGACCGCACCGGGCGAAATGGCGCCGCGTGTTTCCACCTGCACCTCGCGGGGGTCAAGCGTCACGGAGGCGTGTCGATTGCTCATGCTGTGTCACGTCCCTTCTGATGAAGCCGACAGCAAGCAGAAGTTCGTGGGCGAGCCGCGCGGCCTGCTCGGGGTGCACTTGCCCGGGCTCCTCCATCGGTCTGGCTTCCAGACCGTGCGCGAGAGCGAGAGTGGCTTCGGCCAACGCTTGGATCTGCTTTTCGGCTTTGCTGACCCGAACCTTGACAAGGTTCAGTTCGAGCTCGAGCGGATGCGTCTCCTCGGTTGCGGGAACCGCATCGGGCTTGGGTTGAGGCATCAGGACCATCTCCCAGGAAGCGTTCTCCTTTCCTACCCTTGCCAGGGTCGGCATTTGTATCACAGGGGCTTACGTCCTTCGGTGGCAGGTCCATGGTCCCCATCGACAAGGACCGCTCCGGTGCCCCGAGGTCTCCCGCATTCACGTCTGCAGTCGACGATCGCCCGCTCCGCGCTTGGCCGCTTGAACGGCGTCTTCGGAACATTCGATACGCACAGGCATCTGCATCGCCAGGCCATCGCGCCGGTCGACCAGGACCACACGCAATGCCCGGCGGAACCGCCAAGACGGCCGATACACGGCCGAGTGGCTGCTGCGCGGCACAGCTTGCCGCGCAGCAGCCCATCGCCAAATCTCGGCTCGCACCACTTCCACTGCGGGGGCGCCATACATGAGGCGAACGGGCGCGGCACTGCTCTTGTCACCCAGGCCCAGATGCGCATCCGTGGAACCCTTGGAAAGCATCGCGATCAGCACATATATCCGACAAAACACACAAAGTCAAACATATCTGCAATTTAACAGATGCAATTATTGTCGTTTCGTCACAACGCTCTTCGCCTTTCCCTGTGGCGCCGAGGAGGCAATAAGGGGGATGCCGGGAATATGGGCCGCGATCATCACAAGGTGTTCTTCGGCGGCTTCTGTCTGCGCTCGCATTGCCGATCACGGCACTTGGTTCTTCTTGATCCGCCAGACCAGAAAGACTTAGAGCAGAACGTGCTCGTCCGGAGCGGGGACGATCGCGTGCCAGCCGAGCTCATCGTGGATCCTGCCCCGCAGCGTGGCGGCCGCGTCAGGCTCGCCGTGGATGACGTAGGTCACCTGGGGCGGCCGGTGGGTGGTGCGCAACCACGCGATGGTCTCGTCGGCGTCGGAGTGTACGGAGAATCCCGGCAGGTTCACGATCTCGGCTCGTACGGACACGTAGCGGCCGTGGATCTTGAGTGCGGTGGCGCCGTCCGCGAGGGCTCGTGAGCGGGTGCCGAGCGCGGCGAAGCCCACGATGAGCACGGTCATGCGCGGGTCCGGCAGCAGGTGGCGTAGGTGATGCAGGACTCGGCCGCCGGTGGCCATGCCGGAAGCTGAGATGATGATCGACGGCTGGTCGGGTTCGTTGACGCTCATCGACTCTTCGACGGTGCGCAGCTCCCGCAGCCAGCCAGGGTCCAGGACATCGCGGGTGAGCCCGGGCCGAAACTCTGGCGAGCCGGCGGCGATCGCCTGCAGGTACACGTCACGGGCGGCCAGTCCCATGGGGCTGTCCACGTAGACCGGAACCTTGGCGATCATGCCCTTCTGCCGCAGCTCGTGCAGCCGGTAGACGATGACCTCGGTACGGTCGACGGCGAAGGCGGGGATGAGGACCGAACCGCCGCGGCGCACCGTCCGGTTGATGGCCACGGCCAGGTTCCACAGCGTGCGGGAGTCGTCGTGGCGGCGGTTGCCGTATGTCGACTCGACGAGCAGGATGTCGGCCCCCTGGAGCGGCTCCGGTGGCTGGAGCAGCGGATGGGCGGCGCGACCCAGATCTCCGGTGTGGACCAGCGTCGCGCCTGCGGGCAGGGTGATCTCGCTCCACGAGGAGCCGAGGATGTGCCCGGCCCGGTGCAGGCGGAGCCCGATGCCGTCCAGTTCGGCAGGCTCCTCGTGCGCCAGGGGTACGAACAGCTCCAGGGTCTTCTCGACGTCCTTCTCGTTGTAAAGCGGCAGGGCCGGACGGTGACTGGACCAGCCGTAGGCGTTGGCGTGTTCGGCCTCGTCGGCCATCAGCCGGGCGCTGTCGCGCAGCACGATCGCCGCCAGCCGCGCCGTGTCCTGCGTGGTGCGGACCGTACCGCTGAAACCCTGCCGCACCAGCGCGGGCAGATAACCGCAGTGATCCAAATGCGCGTGACTGAGCACCACCGCCGACACGGACGCCGCCGGGACCGGGAACGTGGCCCAGTTCCTGCGCCGCAGCTCCCGCTGGCCCTGGAACAGCCCGCAGTCGAGCAGCACACGGTTCCCGTCGGGCAGTTCGAGCAGGGACTTGCTCCCCGTCACGGTGCCGACGCCGCCGAGGAAGGTCAGCTTCGGCGACCCCATACCGCTCCTCCCGCTTGTCATGCCTGTGCGTCGTCGTGTTTCCACTGGAGTTGGTCGATCACATCGACCACTCCGTCAACGCGTGCGATCAGCCGTACGGCGAGCAGCGCCCGGCTGCGGCGGTCCATACAGCCGCTCAGCGTCACCACTCCCTGATGCACCTCGACGTTGACGTCCGCGGTCTCCACCAGTAGCGAGCGATTCAGGACGTCCTCGCGGAGCTCGTGCGCGATGTCGGCGTCGGCGCGCACGAACGCTTTGAGCAGGTCGCGTCGGCTGACGACGCCTTGCAGCGTGCCGTCGTCGTCGACGACGATCAGGCGTTTGATGCCGTGCTCGTCCATCCGGCGGGCGGCCATCACGGCCGAGGCGGTGGCGGGCACGGTCACGGCGGGCGCGGTCATCAGCTGCGCTGCCGTGTTCCCAGTGGCCTTGCGCTGGAGGTCGGGTCCTTCTTCGGACAGGCGGTGGCGCAGGCGGGCGCGCAGCGGTGGTTTGTAGCCCTCCGCGTAGTAAGCTTCGCGAAACTCCTCCTTGCGCAGCAGATCCGCCTCAGAGACCACACCCAGAACGTGGTTCTCAGCATCAACCACCGGCACGGCGCTGACGCCGTGCGCTATGAGCACTTCGGCGATGTCCTTGAACGGCGTGCTGCCGTTGACCGAGGCGACCTCGGTGGTCATGATGTCCTGAACTTTGACTCGCATGGCCGCTCCTCCCTTCGAGACATCCCTGCCCTCATCCCAGCTCGGGACGCGTCCTCGCAGGCAGGGGCGGAGGTCCCGCATAGTGAAGCCGTTCGTCAGGCGTGCTTCAGCGACCGTCCCCAGCGGCCCCTGGCCCGCTGGGGAATGTGAGGTCGTCGGTACAGGGCTTACTAGCTGGCCTAGGTCACGCCCGGTGACGCGGCCTTCGACATGAAGTAGCCCGACTATGACGTCCGCCTTCGCGTGAGCCGAACGATCATCGCTTATCGCAGGCAGTCGCTTATGAGGCGCCGTGCCAGAGCAGCCGATGACGTGAGAACGGACCAGGGAAGGAAGCGACTGTCATGCATGAAATCCATACCAGATGGGCGGCCGACAATCTTGGGCCGGTGACGGTGGTAGATCTGCGCCCCATGCCACGAATGCAAGCGGTCATGGTGGTGGACAGGCGCTGGGTGGGGTGCGGCTCACCCCGTTCGGTGGAGCCGGCCGAGGCGGTCCGCCTGGCCAGGGCGATGACCCTGAAGAACGCGGTCGCGGGCCTGCCATACGGTGGAGGAAGGCCGGGATCATGCTGGGAATTGAGCGGCTCATCAGGCGCAAGGCTTTGGCTTCCGCATCGTTCCCTCGTCGGCGTGCCCTCACGATAGCCGTTCTTGACATCCAGATAGGGAGGGTTCGACTTCCTGACCTTGCCTCGGTCATCCGGGCGATCGCACCACGCGCTCACGCAGCATCGGGCGGTTCCGCCGCCGTACGTGACGCGGCCGGAGAGTCCCGGAAGACATCATCGATGACGTCGCCGGCGGGTTCGCTCGAGTCTTCGCTGGCGCTGTCTCGCTCGGCCCGAGCTGCTGCTCAGGCGGGCGAGTAGGTGAGGCAGTCCGCCGCGTTCTCCACGTAACCGACCGTGATGTTGGGGGCCTTGCATTCAAACTGACTGTTGTGCTGACAATCGGACATCTTGCATGCGCCGACGTGGCCTACGGCGGTGGGATCGCCTCCTTTGGCCGGAGCGCTGAAGAAGGTGTCGCAGTGAGCATGACGGACGTCACCTATGGTGATGGCCAGTGCGTGGCAGCGGCGGTCGGTGTTGTACGCGCATGCTTCCGCTTGGCATGTGTTGACAACAGGCATCTCCATCGATAGTCCCCCGAACGTGGCGTAAGGCCGAGGCCAGTGGGCGGCTCCTAAGAGCCGCTCAGTGATGCTGCCCCGGTTTCCGAGGGTTGACTCTGTGCTGTCATCGAGCATGGTGAAGTCTTGACATTGACGGTGGTCGCGCAGTTCCGGCCACATGTGGAGCGGGTCGTCGTGCCAGGGGTGGGTCTGGGGCTGCCGTGCGGGGACGACATCCCCCCGAGTGCCGTCCCCGGTTGGACCCACCCTCGGCTACCGTCCAGAGGAAACCGGCGAAGGTGCTTCTGGATCGTGCCGGTCGGCCTTCCTGTGGGTCTGTTGAAGGCCGCAGATGTCAGCATGCGGTTCGGGGCCGCCGATGTGAAGCATCATGGCGAGGGTTCGGCAGAGGCATATCCAGTTTTGACCCGGGCAGGAGGCGACGGCCTCGCCTGGGCTTGATCTCGCTCATCTCCCCAGGCGGGGTTCTTGCGCGCGGCAGCCGAACTTTGTGCACGTCGTAGGGCAGTGTGCGCGAGACAAGAGGAAGTAGACAGATTCCACTGCCGAGGGACGCGAGTGCCCTGGGATCTACGGTCCTCGGGCAGCCACCCTCAGCAAACGGCAGCGGCGAGTGCTGATCGATGTCTACGAGTCGTTCCACGGGCAGGGCCCGGCCGGTATGCCGACCGGTGGAGCTCGCTCCACGGCGAAGATTCGCACAGGTTCGGCGATGGATGGCCACTCTTGCTCGGGCATCTCGTGGTCTGCTGCCTTACCGACCATCCGCCATGCCGACGAGGGCTTTTCGGCCGGCCAAGCGATAACCCCTCGATTCGGTGACGCTCAGGCACGCCAACGATCCTCACATGGCTCTTGAGGTGTTCCGCGCCGACCGGCTACAAGCCGCCGTCGTCGGCGAGGGCGATGAGCCGAGTCGTCCAAGCGGGCAGGTAGTGGCGGCCACGGCTCAGCGCGGATTCATGGAAAGGGACCTTAGGCCCTACCTCCGCACTCTCCTACCCCCAGATGGTGGAAAGGGGTGTTCCTTCACCGCTGCAGAGGGCTTGGGGAGGTGTGAGGCGTCATGTTCGTTGATCGTCATGATGCGGGTGTTCGTCTGGGCCAACGGCTGGCTGGACTCGTCACCGATGAGGATGTGGTCGTCCTCGGGCTGCCCAGAGGTGGCATGCCGGTGGCCTTCGAGGTGGCCCAGGCGTTGGGTGCGCCGCTGGATGTGATCGTGGTCCGAAAGCTGGGAGTGCCTTTCCAGCCCGAGCTGGGATTCGGTGCCGTCGGAGAGGGTGGCGTGCGTGTGATCAATGCGGATGTCGTCCGGTTGGTGGATGTGACGCGCGAGGAGATGTCCGAGGTGGAGGAGCGCGAGCGGGCCGAGGTGCTGCGCCGTGTTCGCCGCTTTCGCGGCGGTCGCGCACCGGTCGCCCTTGCGGGCCGTACGGTCGTCGTGGTGGACGACGGGATCGCCACGGGCAGCAGCGCTCGCGCCGCCTGCCAGGTGGCCCGTGCACGCGGGGCCGCACGAGTGATCTTGGCGGTCCCCGTCGGAACGCCGGACACGATCGCGAGCCTGCGTGAGGACGCCGACGAGGTGATCTGTTTGGAGACACCTACCGTTCTTTGGGGCATTGGCACCTGGTACGTCGATTTCACCCAGAGCGCCGACGAACGGGTGGTCGAGCTGCTGCAGCGGGCCGCACCTCCAGCCGCCAAGGGCGCAGTGCCCGGGAAAGAGCGGGCGGTGAAATCTGATCCGCCGGAGCCTGCCGACGAGGTGACGGTGGGTGCCGGTCCCGTCCGGCTGCCGGGGCAGCTCGTCATTCCGCAGGGGGCCGAAGGGATAGTGATCTTCGTGCACGGTAGTGGTAGCAGTCGGCACAGTCCTCGTAACCGTTACGTGGCCTCGGTACTCAACCGTGCGGGTCTGGGTACTTTGCTCTTCGACCTGCTCACGGTCGAGGAGGAGTACGACCGCGGCAACGTGTTCGACATCGAGCTGCTGGCCGGAAGGCTCGCGCAGGTGACGAACTGGCTCAGTGATCAGCCTTGGGCCGCGGTGCTACCGATCGGCTATTTCGGAGCCAGCACCGGAGCGGCGGCCGCACTGTGGGCTGCGGCGGAACCGGGCAGCCGGGTGGCCGCCGTTGTCTCACGAGGCGGACGGCCAGATCTGGCCGGAGCGCGACTGGCGGCGGTGCGGGCGGCGACGCTGCTGATCGTGGGTAGCTGCGACGAAGTGGTGATCGAGCTCAATCAGGCAGCACAAGAGCGGTTGACCTGTGAGAACCGGCTCGAGAGCATCCCTGATGCCACACACCTGTTTGAAGAGCCCGGGGCTCTGGAAGCCGTCGCCGACCTGGCACGAAACTGGTTCACCGACCATTTCAGCAGGACGCGCGTGGGATGAGAGCTTCCGGCGCTGTCTCCGCCAGCGCCGGGCCAGGGCCTGGGCCATGCACACATGGCTCTTGAGAAGAGCCTCATCGCATCTGCGCCATTGGGGCGAAAGTGGGGCACGCAATACAACTCGTTGAGGAGACGCCCTATCGCTTCCGCATCGAGCGGTACGGGTCGATGCGTGTGCCCGGCGTCATACTGGCCTCCCGAGAACTGCTTCCGGAGGACCAGGCGCTGCAGCAGATCGTCAACGTGGCCGCCCTGCCAGGTATCGTCCGTGCCTCCTACGCAAGGCCTGACCTGCACTGGGGATACGGATTCCCGATCGGCGATGTGGTCTCCCCGGGTGGGGCCGGTTTCGACATCTCCTGCGGAGTGCACCTGCTCGCGGCCGACATCGATCGCGACCGGCTGGCGACTCGGATGAACCACCGGCTCCTGGATCGCCTCGATCACGTCATCCCGCAGGGTGCCGCGCGTGAGGCCGTCTGGCACCTGGCTGGGCGGACACAGCTGGAAAGGTCCTGTACGGCGGCGCCCGGTACGCGGTCGAGCAGGGCCACGCTGTGGCGTGGGATCTGGAGCGCGGTCGTTGGCTTCCTGCGATTGCAGGGCGTCCGCTGAATCAGGTGCCCGTCGGCGAGGGCTCCGTGGGCGTCGACTGGCCGGGCGTTCCCGGCATTTGCGGGCCCGGCGTCATGTCCGGCATGTGAGGCCCTGGCGTCATACCGGGCATGCCAGGCACTTGCGAGATACAGGGCATGTTCTGTTCTCCGAACCACTGGACCAGGTATCGCCGCATCGTGCGGACCTCCGCCCACTGGTCGTTACGCACCGTGCGGGCGAAGCCGGCGACCTCGGAATGCTGCGCCTCACCGTGCATGAGGAGCTGCTGCGACATCATGATCGCCATCATGTGGTGTGGGATCATGTGCTGCAGGAACGTCTTGTCGAGCTGATCTCCCGAAAGCGCCGACAGGTCGGGCATCGTGGTCGCGCTCGGGCTCGGCGTCGGGCTCTGCCGGTACCACCGCTCCAGCCAACCCCTCATCTTGCCGACCTCGGCAGTCTGCGTCGTGACGATCGACTGCCCGAGCCGTCGCATCTCGGGCCGCTCGGAACGCTGCAGTTGCCGCGCCGCGGTAATGGCATCCTCGTGGTGCGGCACCATCTGCGACAGGTAGTCGTACTCGCTGGTGATGGGATGCATTCGCCCCATGCCCGGGCAGGTCGGCTGCATACCCGTAGGAGAAGGACTTGGGGACGGCATCGGCGGAGACGTCATGGCCGCCGCTGTGGCCCCCGAGACTGCGGTGATGGCGGCCAGCAATGCCCCCGCGGCGATTCCGGTCTTCATAGAGCGTCGCTTCATGCGTCCCCCTAACGCCGATCCGACACCTACACCCACGGTAGCCTCACTGCTCTGACCGGCCGATGGGAGGTCCGCCGGCCCCTGACCGGACTGCCTGCCCGGAGCCGCGCGCTCCGCTGACGCGAGCACCGCTCCCAGGGGCTCAAGGCGGTCCACGTCCGTCTGGCGCCGACGAGGTGGGCGACACCGCAGGATCGGCCGGGGCTACCCCGGCGCGCCCACGAGAACGCGTCACCCGTCGTCGTTTGTGTATTGCTTCGGCTCAGGCCTCGGCGTTTTCCGACTAATTGCTCTCGGATCAGGGACGAAGGTCTCTGTGTCCACGATCGGTCGCCCGCACAGGATGAAGGAACCGAACGCATCCGAGGTGATGACGATGATGTGGTGGGGCGACAATGGCATGGGTGGCTGGGGATATGCACTCATGGGACTGGGCACCGTGGTGTTCTGGGGATTGGTGATCACGGCGATCGCGCTGGCCGCCCGTCACGTGGGCAGGACCACCAGCACGGGGCCCGCTGCCCCGCTGCCGACGGCGGAGGAGTTGCTGGCGCAGCGCTACGCACGAGGCGAGATCGACACAGACGACTACCACTCCCGGCTGGACACCCTGCGGGGCCAGCATGACCACCCGGTTCGCGGCTGACCGCGGAACGCCTGTGATCAACGTCCGGGACGGGGCCAGGCGATGCGACCACATGGTGCTGTTCGCCGGCGCGCCGGTGACCACGGTCCTCCTGGCGGCACTTGTTCTGGCGTGCCCGATGACGATGCGGTCCATGGGCGGCGAGCAGGCCGGCCGCCAGCGCCACCAGACGCTTGAGCGCGACCCGATGCCTGAGGACGGCCAAGCCCGGAACGTGAAGGGAACCGATGCGTCATGACCGCATCCGACTGGATGGTCATCGCGGTTTCAGCGGGGCTGCTCGCCTTCATCGCCTGGCACTTCTTCGGCCCGAGAAAGAGCCATCTCGCGGACCTGCACGAGGGAGTGCAGGAGATCGAGGTCACCATCAAGGGCGGGTATTCGCCCGACGTCATCCGCGCCCGCCAGGGTGTTCCGCTGCGCCTGGTTTTCGACCGCCGGGAAGGCGGTGAGTGCACCTCGCACGTGGTCTTCCCTGACTTCGGGGTCGACCGGGTGCTGCCCGCGTTCCAGCGCACCGCTGTCGAGTTGACCCCGTCCGAGGCCGGCGAGTACGGCTTCGCGTGTGGCATGAACATGGTGCGCGGCCACCTGATCGTCGAACCCGGCACCGACGATCAGCCCGCACATGGTGAGACGACCGTGAACCCGCACTCCGAGAACACCGCGGACCGGAAACGTGTCGGCGTACCGAACCTCGCGAATGCGGAAGGCGGAGACGATGCCGAGGCGGCCGAGCGGCGGGCGGAGATCCGGGACCTGTCGCGCCGGGTGCTGATCGGCACGGTGCTGACCGCACCGGTGGCGCTGGCGGTGATGGCGCACGAGTTCTTCGGCGCCGCCTGGGTGCCGGCGTTCCTGTTGGAGCGCTGGGTGCAGTTGGTGCTGATCACACCGGTGATGTTTTACACCGGATGGCCCATCCACCGGGTGGGCTGGCTGAGCCTGCGCCACCGGGCGGCCGAGATGAACAGTCTCATCACGCTCGGCACGAGTGCCGCCTACAGCTACAGCCTGCTGGCCACCGTCGCCCCAGGGCTGCTGCCGCCGGCGCTGCGGGACGTCTACTACGAGGCCGTCGGCGTCATCCTGACGCTGATCCTGCTCGGCCGCCTGCTGGAGGCCCGCGCCAAGGCCGGCACCGGCGAGGCGATCCGCAAGCTGATCGGGCTGCAGGCCAGGACCGCCCGCGTGCGCCGCGACGGCGCCGAACGGGAGATCCCCATCGCCGAGGTCCTGCCCGGCGACCTGGTGATCGTCCGGCCTGGCGAAAAGGTTCCGGTGGACGGCGTGATCGTCCAGGGTCGCTCGACGCTGGATGAGTCCATGGTCACCGGCGAGTCCATCCCGGTGGAGAAGGAGCCCGGCGACCGGGTGGTGGGCGCGACCGTCAACCAGACCGGCGCCTTCGCTTTCCGAGCCGA
Source organism: Nonomuraea sp. NPDC051941 (assembly GCF_044593615.1). NCBI lineage: Bacteria > Bacillati > Actinomycetota > Actinomycetes > Streptosporangiales > Streptosporangiaceae > Nonomuraea > Nonomuraea sp. NPDC051941. The sequence goes on along the minus strand of NZ_JBIUCF010000063.1, from coordinate 32,484 downwards.
GAAGGTCGGCGCCCAGACGGTGCTGGCCCAGATCATCCGCCTGGTGCAGGCGGCGCAGGCGTCCAGGGCGCCCATTCAGCGCCTGGCCGACCTGGTGTCCGGCTACTTCGTCCCGGCGGTCATGGCCATCGCCGTGGTCACGTTCGCGCTCTGGTACGTCGCCGGGCCGGCACCCGCGTTCACGCTCGCCCTGGTGGCGGCGGTCGCGGTGCTCATCATCGCCTGCCCCTGCGCGCTCGGCCTGGCCACCCCGCTGTCGATTATGGTGGGCACCGGCAAGGGGGCCCAAGCCGGCATCCTGATCCGCGACGCCGCCGCGCTGGAGAGCGCGCACCGGCTCGACACGATCGTCCTGGACAAGACCGGCACCATCACCTGCGGCCGGCCCGCCTTGACCGACGTGCTCCCCGCCGGCACCCGGACCGAGAACGACCTGCTCCGATTGGCCGCCTCCGCCGAACGCGTCTCCGAGCACCCGCTCGGCCAAGCGGTGGTCACCGGAGCGGCCGAACGCGGTCTGGTTCTGACCGACCCCTCCGTCTTTGGGTCGGTGACCGGCCAAGGCGTCTTCGCCACCGTTGAGGGCCACCGCGTGCTGATCGGTGGCCACCGACTGCTGTCCGCCGAAGGAGTCGAGGTGGCGCCTCTGGAGGCGACCACGGACCGGCTCGCCGCAGCGGGCCGGAGCCCGATCATGGTCGCCGTCGGTGGCGAGCCCGCCGGGGTGCTCGGCGTCGCCGACACCGTCAAGGGTGACTCCCGCGACGCCGTGGCCGCGCTCCAGTGGCTCGGCCTGAACGTCGTGATGATCACCGGCGACAACCGGCGCACCGCCGAGGCCATCGCCCGCCAGGTCGGCATCACCCGTGTGCTGGCCGAGGTGCTCCCCGCGCACAAGGCCGCCGAGATCGCCCGGCTGCAGGGCGAGGGCCGCCGGGTCGGCATGGTGGGCGACGGCGTCAACGACGCGCCCGCCCTCGCCCAGGCCGACGTCGGCTTCGCCATCGGCACCGGCACCGACGTAGCGATCGAGGCATCGGATGTCACCCTGATCTCCGGGGCACTGGAGGGCATCGTCACCGCAGTCCGGCTTTCCCGCGCCACCATGCGCAACATCCGCCAGAACCTGTTCCTGGCCTTCGTCTACAACGTGGTCGGCATTCCCATCGCGGCTGGCGTCCTGTATCCGTTCCTGGGACTGCGGCTCTCGCCCATCATCGCCGCCGGCGCGATGGCCCTGTCCTCACTGTCGGTCGTCGGCAACGCCAACCGGCTGCGCCGCTTCACCCCGCCGGGCCTGCCCCCTACGCCGCAGATCCCGGCCGGTCTGGCCGCCACCGTCGAGACCGGGAGCGAACCGGAGCAGGCAGCCGATCCGGCCTGTGGCATGCAGGTCGACACCGCCACCGGGTCCGTCGAACGAGACCGATCACGGTAGTCGGACGCGATGCAAATGTGACAGTACGTCTGTGGGCCGCATGTGCGCCCAGCTCGCTGCTCGCCCGGCCCTGCACTGCTCAAACAACGGGTGACCGCGCCGTTCCATGGGGGAGGCCTAGCATCGGTGGCCGATATCGGTTTCGTCATGTGCTGGGACCCGAATGGGGATAGGGGGCGGGGATGAGGGAGTTCCAGCGCGGGGCGGTGCGGCTGCACATCCTGCACCATGCCGCCGAGCAGGACATTCACGGGGCGTGGATGACCGAGGAGCTAAAGCGGCACGGCTATGCGATCAGTCCCGGCACGCTGTATCCGACGCTGCACCGGCTGGAAGCCGACGGATTGCTGTCCTCGCGGCAGGAGGTGGTTCAGGGCCGGGTGCGGCGGGTCTACCGAGGCGGGGGTGGCGGCGCTGGCCGAGGACCGCAGGGCGTTGCTGGAGCTGGCGCGTGAGGTGCTGCCCGAAGCGGACCGGCCGCCGGGGACTGTCTGAGCCCCTGGGCGTGGGACTGCCTCAAGCGGGACGGTGACGGCGGGACTGGTCATCAGGTTGGCGGCGGTGTCGCCCCTTGCCTTCTGGCGGCTCTTGGGATGGCGCAGCCGGGTGCGCAGCGGCGGGCGGTAGCCCTCACCGTAGAACTGCTCGCGAAACTCCTCTTTGCACAGCAGGTCGGCTTCGGAGACCACGCCGATCACGTGGTTGTCGTCGTCCAGGACCGGAACGGCGCTGACGCCGTTGCTGACGAGCGTTTCGGCGAGCTCCTTGAACGGGGTGGCGGCGGTGACGGAGACAACCTTGTTCGTCATCACGTCCTCATCGGTCATGCTCATGGCCGGTCAGCTCCCTCCTGCTCCGTACGAGCACACCTCGTACTTCCAAGTCGCTTTCATCACAGCTCCAGGCGAAGGGCGGGAAACAGGGCCGGAAGTCCCGAGCGGTGATGGCCATCGCGACACTCTGAGTCCTATCCGGGACTTTCGACCCGCCTGACCAGGCCGATCGGCCGCTGTTCACACCGGCTGCCGGACAGATACTTGCGCTATGAGCGGTGCTCTGCTGACGGATCTGTACGAGCTCAAGATGGCCGCAAGCTACCTGCGCCACGACATGACCGGCCAGGCCACCTTCAGCCTCTTCGCACGCAAGCTGCCGCCAAGCCGCGGGTTCCTGGTCACTGCGGGGCTGGCCGCGTGCCTCGACTTCTTGGAGTCGTTCTCCTTCGACCGGGACGATCTTGCCTACCTTGCCGATGTCGAGAAGCTTCCGCCGGAGACCGTGGAGTTGTTCAGGAAACTGCGCTTCACCGGGGACGTGTGGGCGATGCCGGAGGGGCAGGTCGTGTACGCGGGGGAGCCGCTGCTGGAGGTGACGGCGCCGATCGCCGAAGCGCAGCTGGTCGAGACCGTTTTGCTCAACCACATGACCTTCCAGACCAGTGTGGCCACCAAGGCGGCGCGCTGTGTCCTCGCCGCCGGTGGCGCCGACCTGATCGATTTCGCCTTCCGCCGCACGCAGGGAATCGATGCCGCGATGGCCGTGGCCCGTACGACCGCCATCGCAGGCTTCTCGGCCACCAGCAATGTCGAGGCGGCGCGTAGATACGGCCTGCAGGCCGTGGGCACCATGGCGCACTCGTACATCGAGGCGTTCGGCGACGAACGGACCGCCTTCGAGACCTTCGCCCTCGATCACGGCGGCATAACCACCTTCCTCGTCGACACTTACGACACTGTGGCGGGAGTACGAGCTGTCATCGACGTGGTCAGACGGCTACGTCTGCCGGGCACGGTCGGCGTCCGGCTCGACTCGGGCGACCTGGCCCAGCTTGCCCGGAAGGCCCGGCAGCTGCTCGACGGGAGCGGTCTGCAAGAAGCCCGCATCCTGGCCAGCGGCGGCCTTGACGAATACGCCATTGCCGACCTCGTCGCCCAGAACGCCCCCATCGACGCCTACGCCGTGGGCACCAAAGTGGGCGTATCCGCTGATGCTCCATATCTCGATAGCGCCTACAAACTGGTCGAGTACGACGATTGCCCGGTGATGAAGCTGTCGCCTGGCAAGATCACTGCTCCAGGCAAGAAGCAGGTTTTTCGCGGTCTATACGCCGATGTCGTGGGACTGCGCTCCGAGAAGGCACCTCCAGGCCATGTGCCGCTGCTCGTTGCCGTGATGCGTGAAGGGCATCGGCTCACGCCTGCCGAACCGCTGGCCGAAGTGTCGAAGCGGTGCGCCGCCGCTCTGGCCCGGCTTCCCGAAGCCGCCCGCGCACTGCATGAGCCCGTACCGCCCCCGGTGCGTCAGAGCCCCTCCCTTACCCGGCTGTGCACTCAGGTGCGAGCAGCACTCGCCGCGGCGTAGAGCACAGCAGAGCCGGCTTTCCGAGCTCGTGAAGTGCCTAGCGCCCAGTAGGGCGAGCCTCGCCGCATCGGCATCACCGCCGTCCTACGTCATGACGATGTTCTGTCCCGGGCACGATCAAGACCGATGGGTCGCGTGGTTACACGGCGACGCCATCGGCCTGGTCGTTCGTCGTCCTGGGCTGATCACTCCTTCGGCTGGGTGGCTCCCTCGATGGGGATGTGCCGTCCTTCTGGCCTCTTTTCGGCCAGCCCCACGCTCACTTCGAGGATCCCCTGGTCGTAGACGGCCTTGACGTCGTTCTCGTCTGCTCCCTGAGGCAGCGAGATGGAGCGGGTGAAGGCCCCGTACCGGAATTCGGTGCGGTACTGCTCCCGGTGCTCCTCGCGCCGCTCCGCGTGGATGGTGAGGACCCCATTGGTCAAGTCGATCTCGACATCCTTCTCGGGATCGATCCCTGGCAGTTCGACGCGGAGAACGTACCTGCCATCCCTGACGTAGTCCTCGAACCGCATGGACTGCCATGTGCGCGACCGCATAGCGGCCAGCGGCTCTTCGAACCAGTCGAACAGATCGGGTAGGAAGCGCTCCCTACGCATCAGCGTGTCCATGGATACCTCCATGTCCTTTCGGGTGCTATATGGGTATTAATCCCATTTGTAGAGGCTTCGGTGCAGGGGCGGAGGTCCTGGGTGCCGGGGTCTTTCGGCCCGCCGTGTCGCCGGTGCGGTCCAGCCGATGGGAGGGGATTCGTGATGACGTGGGATCTCATCCACAAAGCCGGCCGCCAGACTGCCGCGCCCAACCTGGCCGACTATGGGAAGGAATGCCGCACGTTTTCCTGGGAGACGGCTCAGCGGGCCTTCCTCTGCGGGCTGCCCGGTGGCCGGGGGCTGAACATCGCGTACGAGGCCGTCGACCGCCACCTGGATGGGCCTCGGCGCGACCACGTGGCGCTGCGGTGTGTGAGCAAAGATGATCAGATCGTCGATCTGACCTACCGGGATCTTCATGTCGCGACGAACCGCTTCGCCAACGTGCTGCGCGGCCTGGGCGTCGGCAAGGGTGAGAGAGTGTTCACCCTCCTCGGCAGGACGCCCGAGCTCTACGTGACGGTGCTGGGGACGCTCAAGAACGTCGGCGTGCTCTCCCCGCTGTTCTCCGCGTTCGGCCCCGAACCGATTCGCGAGCGGCTGCGTCTCGGGGACGGGCGTGTGCTGGTCACCACCCCTGAGCTGTACGCGCGGAAGATCGCGGCCGTTCGAGAGTCCCTGCCGGGCCTGAAACACGTGCTGGTGACCGGTGGCGGGCCCGCGCCTGAAGGCACCTTGCTCCTGAACGACCTGATGGCGGGCGCCGGCGAGGATTTCGAGATACCGCCCACCGACCCGGAGGACATGGCGCTGCTCCACTTCACCAGCGGCACCACAGGCAAGCCCAAAGGCGCGGTGCACGTGCACCAGGCCGTGCTCGCCCACCACGTGACCGCGGTCTACGCCCTCGACCTGCGACCGTCGGACGTCTTCTGGTGCACCGCCGATCCCGGCTGGGTCACCGGTATGTCTTATGGCGTGATTGCGCCCCTCAGCCTCGGGCTCACCCTCGTCGTGGACGCGGGGGAATTCGACGCCCGCCGCTGGTATCGCGTGCTACGGGACCAGCGGGTGACCGTCTGGTACACCGCCCCGACCGCCCTGCGCATGCTCATGCGCAGCGGCGATGCCCTGCCCCGTGAGTACGATCTGTCCCGGCTGCGGTTCATCGCCAGCGTCGGTGAACCGCTCAACCCCGAAGTGACGGTCTGGGGTCTGCGGACGCTCGGCCTGCCGGTCCATGACAACTGGTGGCAGACGGAGACCGGCGCCATCATGATCAGCAACTATGCCTCGATGGACATCAAGCCGGGCTCCATGGGGCGTCCCCTGCCCGGGATCGAGGCGGCGCTGCTGGAGCGAGGTGAGGACGGTCGCGCCCGCGTCGTCGACGGTCAGGTACGGGTGATCGAGGATCCCGATGTCGACGGGGAGCTCGCGCTGCGACCTGGCTGGCCCTCGATGTTCCGCGGTTACCTGGGCGAGCCCGAGCGGTACGCCAAGGCGTTCGCTGGAGGCTGGTATCTGTCCGGCGACATCGCCCGCAGAGATCAGGACGGGTATTTCTGGTTCGTGGCGCGCGCCGACGACGTGATCAAGTCGGCAGGTCACCTCATCGGGCCGTTCGAGGTGGAATCGGTGCTGATGGAGCATCCTGCCGTCGCCGAGGCCGGAGTGATAGGCAGGCCCGACCCGGTGGCGGGCGAACTGGTGAAGGCGTTCGTCACGCTGAACTCCGGCTACGAGCCCGCCGAGGCGCTCCGGCGCGAACTGGTCGCCTTCGGCCGCCGCAGGCTGGGCGCGGTCGCACCGAAGGAGATCGCCTTCGATCAGAACCTGCCGCACACCCGTAGCGGCAAGGTCATGCGCCGTCTCCTGAAGGCCCGTGATCTCGGCCTTCCCGAGGGCGACATCTCGACGCTGGAGCACCCCGCCCAGTGAACGCCGCGTCATCCAGGTCCGGTGCGGGCAGCCAGGAATTCAGCCCCTTCCGCCACGCTGGTAAGCGCGGGGTAGTCGTCCTCTTCGATGCGGTAATCGCTGGCATCGCTCAGCGCTTCGACGAAGCTGAGGAAATCCAGCGAGTCCAGTTCGAGGGCGTCGCGGAAGTCGGCGTCCGGCGGAAGCGCCGTAAGGTCCGATTCCGGCGCCACCTGGGCCAGCGCGCGCTCGATGAGCTCACGCGCCTCCTGCGGTGTCATAGCACCTCCGGATGGTTGAGCAGCCGGTCGACGGCGGTGAGGAACCGGCCCCCGGTGAAGCCGTCAGTGGCACGATGATCGGCCGCGAGCGTGACGGTGACCACCGGCCGAACCCCGAGCAGCCCGTCGACCGCCCAGGGACGGTCGAGAATCTTGCCGAAGCCGACAAGAGCCACCTGCGGGGGGTAGATGACACCGTGAACGGCCTCCACGCCCTGGTTGCCGAGGTTGGTGACGGTGATGGTGGCCTCGGTCATCTCCGAGCCGCGCAGCCGGCCGGCACGCGATCGTGCCACCAGGTCCTTCAACCCGGCCATGAGATCGCCGAGATCGCGGCCGGTGACATCGTGCAGGGCGGGCGCGATCAGGCCGCCGCCCTTGAGCGAGATCGCCACACCCAGGTTCACCGATTCGCCGGAAACGAAGGCGTCGTCGACCCAGAAGCCGTTGAGCTGCGGGATCTCCTCGGCGGCGCGTGCGGCGGCCTTGAGGAGCAGAACCGCGGGCAGCAGTCGCTGGGAGACCGGCAAGTTGCGGTTACGTTGGCGTAGCCACTCCAACGCGGCGCTCATGTCCACGGTCGTGCTCAGGTAGTAATGCGGGATCTCCCGTTTCGACCTGGCCATCGCACGTGCGATCGCCTGGCGCATCGCGTCCCGGCGGTCTTCCATCCCAGGCTCTCCGACTGGAGCCGCCTCTACGGCTGGCGCTTCCTGCGGTACGCCGGCTCGCGCCGCCGCCTCGCGGACGTCATCGGCGCGAATCGTCCCTGAGCGGCCCGTGCCCTGGACGGAGCCGAGGTCGATGCCGAGGTCCAAGGCGATCCTGCGGGCGAGGGGCGAAGCCCTCGCCCGGGGCTCGGCGCGTTCGACGTCCGCCCGGGTCACCCGTCCGCCCGGGCCGGTGCCGTGCACGGCCGTCAGGTCGAGCCCCCGCTTCTCGGCGAGGTGGCGCACGATCGGGGACGTGACGGGCGGCGTGAGTTGCGGGACTGGTTCCGAAACCTTGGCTGCGGGCTCCGGACGCGGCCGCTTCCCCCTGGCCCGTGCCGGCGGCCGTTTCCGGACGGCCGGTCTCGGCTCGGCGGCGACACGAGGCTCGGCCGGGGCCGCGGTGCCGGCGATGAGGGCGAGGGGCGTACCGATTGGGACCCGCTCTCCGACGTCCACCAGCAGGCTGTCCACCACACCCGCATGGAATGACTCGACCTCGATCAGGGCTTTGTCGGTGTCGATGACCGCGATGACGTCGCCCTTGCGGACGAGGTCTCCGGGATGGATCAGCCATTCGGCGACGCTGCCCGACTCCATGTCGGCGCCGAGCGAGGGCATCCGGAACTCCGCCGGTTCGCCCGTCATGCGGCGATCACCTCTTGCGCCGCCGCGACGATCGCGGGCACCTGGGGAATGGCGGCCTCTTCCAGATGGCGCGCGTAGGGGATGGGGATCTCGGCGGTGCACACCCGCGCGATCGGCGCGTCGAGCTGGTAGAAGGCCTGTTCTACGATGCGGGCGCTGATCTCCGCCGACAGACTGCTCGAGCGCCAGCCCTCGTCCACGATGACGACGCGGTGGGTCCGGCTGACCGACTCCATGAGAGTGGCGTCGTCGAGGGGACGCAGGGTGCGCAGGTCGATCACGTCTGCCTCGATGCCCTCGGCGGCCAGGACATCGGCCGCCGACAGCGTCTTTCCCGCTGTGCCGCCGTAGCCGATCAGCGTGACGTGTTCGCCGGACCGTCTCAGTGCCGCATGGGAGATGTCCACCGGCCCGGGGCGCGGCACCCCCGACAGGTTGTACAGCGAGCCGTGCTCGAAGATCAGAACAGGATCGGGGTCCTCCAGCGCCGGCCAGAGCATGCCGCGGGCGTCCTCCAAGGTCGCGGGGGCGAGGATCTTCAGGCCGGGGATGTGGGCATACCAGCCCTCCAGGCTGTGCGAATGCTGCGCGGCCAGTTGCCTTCCGGCTCCGGTGGTCATCCGGATCACCAACGGGACGTTGAGCTGCCCACCGGACATATGCAGGAGCGTCGCGGCGTTGTTGAGGATCTGGTCAAGGGCCAGCAGCGAGAAGTTGACCGTCATGACCTCCACGATCGGCCGCATCCCGCCAAGTGCCGCCCCGATCCCAGCGCCGACGAAGGCCGCCTCGGACAACGGGGTGTCCCGGATTCGTTCGGGGCCGAACTCCTCCAGCAGGCCCAGGCTCACGGCAAAGCAACCGCCGTAGGCTCCGACGTCCTCGCCCATGAGGAAGACGCGCTCATCGCGGCGCATCGCCTCGCGGATCGCCTCTCTCATGGCCTCGCGGTAGGTGGTCGTGCCCTCGGTCAAGACGTCACCTCCGGGCGCCTCGTCGGGATCTCGCTGTAGACGAACCTGGTGAGGTCCTCCTGTTGCTCGACCGGCGCCTGCTCAGCGAAGGCGACGGCCTGATCGATCTCTTCGGCCACCTCCTTCTCGAGCAGAGCGAGATCGTCGCCGGTGAGCTCCTGCGCCGCCGTCATCCGTGCGATGAGCGCTTCGATCGGATCACGTTTCTTCCACTCCTCGACCTCGGCCTTGTCTCGGTAGCGCTCCGGGTCGTACATCGAGTGCGCACGGAAGCGATAGGTGCGCAGCTCCAGGAAGTGCGGACCCGCACCTGCCCGGATCGACTCCGCGGCTCTGGCCGCTGCCTCGGCGACCGCCGGTGCGTCCATGCCGTCCACCGGCCAGGCCACGACGCCGTAGCCCGCGGCGCGCAGCGCCAGGTCGGTCTGGGCGTGTGTCTTCGCCAGTGCGGTACCCATCGCGTACAGGTTGTTCTCGCAGGCGAACAGCACCGGCAGCCCCCAGAGCGCGGCCAGGTTGAGGCACTCGTGGAACTCGCCTTCGGCCATCGCCCCGTCGCCGAAGAAGCACGTGGTCACACGGTCGCGCCCGTGGAATTTGTCGGCCAGGGCGAGCCCGACCGCGAGGGGAAGGCCGCCGCCGACGATCGCGTTCCCGCCGTAGAAGCCGTGGGCGGTGTCGAAGAGGTGCATGGAGCCGCCCCGCCCCCTGCTGCATCCCGCGGCCTTGCCGTACATCTCGGCCATGATCGCCGTGGCCGGCACCCCGCGGGCAAGCGCGTGCCCGTGCTCCCGGTACGTCGACACGACCACGTCGTCCGGGGCCAGGGCCTGGCAGACCCCGGCGGCCACGGCCTCCTCGCCGATGTACAGGTGCATGAACCCGCGGATCTTCTCGCTGCTGTAAAGCTCGACGCAGCGTTCCTCGAACCGGCGGATGCGCAGCATCTGGCGCAGCAACTCGCTGTGCTGATCGGTCCCCGTTCTGCCCTTGCGTCCCATGAGTCTTCCCTCGCCTCTCATGACCCAGACCGCCCAGGTGATACGGCCTGCTCAGAACGGCGTCATGAGTACTTCACAAACCCCAGTTCCCCGTACGGCGATAACCATCCCCACGTGGCCCGCCTATGACCCGATACGAAAGTCCCGCACGGCGAGGGACCAAATCCTCTAACCGGACAAATTGCCACAAACAAAGACTGAGAGAAGGAATCATCAGGAGGCGATCAAGGTGATCACTCTCAGTATCATCAAGGCCGACACCGGAGGGTTCGTCGGTCACTCGGCCGTGCATCCGGACATGATGGCCGAGGCTCGTCGTGAAATGACCCGAGCCATCGAGTCAGGGCTGCTCATCGACGGCCACGTGGCCAGTTGCGGCGACGACGTCTCGCTCATCATGACCCACACCTACGGTCCCGACGCGGATCTCATCCACTCCTTCGCCTGGGACACCTTCCAGGCTACGACGCACATCGCCAAGGAACTCGGTCTCTACGGCGCTGGCCAGGATTTGCTGTCGGACGCCTTCTCCGGCAACCTACGCGGCATGGGGCCCGGCTATGCCGAGCTCGAGTTCGAGGAACGCCCTTCGGAGCCGGTGATCTGCTTCCTGGCCGACAAGACCGAGCCCGGAGCGTGGAACCTGCCGCTGTACAAGATCTTCGCCGACCCGTTCAACACCGCTGGGCTTGTCATCGATCAGAAGATGCACGCCGGTTTCACCTTCGAGGTCTACGACCTGTACGAGGAGAAGCGCATCATCTTCGACTGCCCCGCCGAGCTGTACGAGATGCTCATGTACATCGGCGCCCCGGCTCGCTATTGTGATCCACACCGTCCGTTCCAAGACGCTCGGCGAGACCGCGGCCGCTACCAGCACCCAGCGGTTGTCGCTCATCGCGGGCAAGTATGTCGGCAAGGACGATCCCGTGATGATCGTTCGCTGCCAGTCAGGGCTGCCTGCCGTGGGTGAGGTGCTGGAGCCGTTCACGTTCGCCTACGGGGTCGCCGGCTGCATGCGCGGCTCGCACCACGCACCGCTCATGCCCGTCCCCAGCGATGACGCACACCCGTCGCGTTTCGACGGTCCACCGCGCGTGGTGGCGTTGGGCTTCCAGATCCACGACAGCAAGCTGATCGGTCCGCGCGAGCTGTTCGCCGACCCGGCCTTCGACCGGGCGCGCGAGCAGGCGAACGAAGAGATGGACTACTTCCGCCGCCATGGTCCGTTCGAGCCGCACCGGCTGCCGCTGGACGACCTGGAGTACACCACGATGACGGTCCTCAGGGAGAGGCTCGCCGGCCGCTGGACTCCCATGACGACCGAGCTGGCCACAGCAGGTCAGCGGCCAGGTTGATCGTCGCCACGGCGGCGGACCACGGCCACCGGGCAGTGAGCGTGGTGCAGCACGCCGTGGCTGACGGAGCCGAGCACGGCTATCCCATGCCTGCGAGTGCCCACCACGAGCAGGTCCGCGTCTTTGGACGCCTCAGTGAGTGCCGCGACCGGATGCACGGAGGTGATGTCCACGATCGCGTCGACCTCAGGGTGTCTGGCCCGCCAAGGGGTGAGCCGATCGTGGACAAAGTCGTACTGGGCTCGTTGTAGCCGGTCCAGGTCGAGCGTGGCCGCGTGAATGGGGACGGCGTAGGCGTAGAGGACGCGCAGCGGCACTCCGCGCAGGGACGCTTCGGCGAAGGCGTGGGCCAGGGCGGGCTCGGAGGAGTCGGTCTCGTCCAGGCCGACCAAGAGCCGCCCATGGTCAGCCTCGACCGAGCGTACGACGACGACCGTGCCGGGGGCATGGCCCGCCACCCGCAGGCTCACCGAGCCGAGCAACGCGCTCGCGAATCTGCCCCGGCCGCGCGAGCCGACCACCAGTTCGGCGGCCGGTTTCGCCTGCGCCCGCAGCTCCGCCACCGGCGATCCGATCTTCACTGTGGTGGCGACCTCGATGCCGGGCCAGCGGGCCGTGACAGTCTGGGCCTTCTTCTCCAGCATCGCCTCGGCGGCCTCCCTGAGGCTCTCCATCAGGCCAGGGATCGGGTAACGCGGGAGATCGTATGAGCCGTGTTCGATCACATGCACGAGCTCAAGCCGAAGCCCTTTGCGTGCGGCGTCGACAGCCGCCCACGCGATGGCGGCATCGGCGCCCGGCGAGTCGTCAGTCCCCACGACAATGACGTCGTTCATGGTTGCGCCTTTCGCTGGCCGTTGAGGACGTCGTACCGGCCCTCTGCCCGAAGTGTGGCAAAACCACGGCAAAGATCCTCAAGGCTGGCCGCTCATCCGGAGTCGTTCGCCTCCGGTGAGCCGAGCCCTGTGGAGAGAGAAGGTCCAAGGCCCCGCTGAGGCCGGGTCGTATGCCCCTGTCGTGAACCGCTGCCTCCGCCGCAGGCTGAAGGATGGGGGGAGGTACGTGATGAGGCTCGGGGGTCAGTGGGTGATGCTTCGCGCGCGCCGGTACTGGCTGGGGCGCAATGCGCTCCGTCGTCGCTCCGATCGGCTGGAAGCGGCAGGTGTGGTCGTCACGTTGGTTCTGCTGCTGTTCAGCGTCTGGCCGGCCGTCGTCGTGGGACGGTCGGTCTATGACAGAGGCCTGCAGGCCGAGCAAGCCGGCCCGGGCATCCGCCAGTCGGTGGCGGCGACCCTGGTCCGGGATGCGCCGTACATTCTTCCTTCGGGGGATGGCGCGGAGCCGGGATCACGCGCTCCTGCGCGGTGGACGGCTCCGTCCGGTGAGCGGAAGATGGGCGAGGTGGCTGTGCCCGCGGGCACCAGAGCGGGTACGTCCGTAAAGGTATGGATCGACGGTCACGGCGAGTTGACCACTCCTCCGACGAGCCACGCGGAAACACTAACGGGCGCCCTGGTCGCGGCCTTCCTGGTCGTCGTGGGATCGGCGGCCACGCTGTCGTTGGCCTTCCGGGTCTTCAGAGCGGCGCTCGACAGACGCCGGTACGCGGCGTGGGATGCCTCCTGGGCGGAGGCATGCGCGCGGTGGCGTCGCCGCAAACCTGACGGGTAGCCCGTTACATCTCACTCGGCGTACAGCGAGAGCCGAAGATCAGGTTTTGCCCGCCACGGCGATCACGACCAGCGGGCCCTTGGCGTACTGGACGAGGGCATGGCTGACCGATCCGAAGAACGCGCTGACAGGGCCGTGCCCACGTGACCCCACCACCAGCAGACCGGCCTCCGCGGACGCCCTCAGCAGAACGTCGACGGGATGCCCGCGGACCAGCCGCGGCACCAGCTTGACCGCTGGACGGCGATCGCGGAAATCCGCGATCGCTGCCTCCAGGAGTTGCCGATGAGCGTCCGGTTCTCCTACGAGGCCCGTAGTCTGGCCGCCGCTCACCGGGTTCCAGGCGTGGACCGCGTACAGTTCGGCGCCGCGTAGAGAGGCTTCTGCGTAGGCGAACTCCATCGCGGTCTCGGCGCCGGATGAGCCGTCCACGCCGACGACCACCTCGTTGCGCGGATGTTCGGGGAGAGGTCGCGCCACGACCACTGGGCAGGTGGCCTGGCCAGGGGTGCCGAGCGCCACCGAGCCGGCCAACTGCTGCCAGAATCCGCCCGTTCCGTGGCTTCCCACGACCAGGAGCTCCGCGTCCTTGGAGGCCTTGATCAGCCCGAGCCGGGGATCACCGGTCAGGATCTGTGTTTGCGCTTCGCCCGTCCGTACATGCTGCAGAGCGTCCTCCAGCACGAACAGGGCGTGCTTGTGGACACATTGCCGAACCTCCTCGGAGGCGGCACCGGCGGGCAGATCCAGGGCCGGTATGACATGTACGAGATGTACCGCGACACCTCGCATGGCGGCCTCGTGCGCAGCCCATTCCACCGCCATGAGGCTCGCCTGCGAACCGTCCACACCAACCACGATCACGATATCCTCCCAGGCTCCTTGCCATTCCCCTGCCCCGTCTCGACGGCGTGCCGCATCCCTCATCCGATCGCACTGGGGACGGCCGGATTGTGCGTCTCTCCATGTGCTTCCCGGCCTGGTCGCCCAGCGCATGGGACGAAAGACCCATCCGCCAGGGACGGACGGCTCTGCTGTCACGGCCCGGGGTCGGGGGAGTCTATGAATGAGCGCACCCGCCAATGAGGGAACGGAAGGGTCGTCCATGTGCAGACGGCGATCCCCCTCGAGATTGGAGAAGGCAATGTGGGAGTCCTCTCCGGAAAGCCCGGATCGCTAGCCCTGATGCCCAGATCGGCGGGTGCATTACCATCCCGGAGGCGTTCTCGGCCAGCCGCGGGCTTTGACGCGTATGTCCCGCCGTGCTAGGGCCGTTGGCCCTCAAAGAGCAGGACTTTCGTCCCTAGCACGACGAACCGGACGGCGGGAGGTTGGTTTTAGGCCTGTGAGACGAGCGAGGGAGTCCGACCTGAGAGCCTCGATAGAGGATCAAAGGAAGGGCTGAGAGGCCGAAAAGTCGAAAGACTGACCGGCGACCCCTAGCCACCTGACCCGGACCATACCGGCGAAGGGAGAGCGCCTCACAGGTCTTTGTCATGCGCTGCGTGCTTCGGATACCGCTGGGCATTGGTAGAGCCGATGATCAGGTTGTTTCCCGGCTCAAGGCCCAACGTGGCTCGCCGACAGACGCCTGCTGGCCTGGGCTCGCGACGTGCTATGCCTGACCATCAGCATCGTCAAGCGCTCCGACTGCCTGCGCGGCTTCGCCGCCCTGCCTCGCAGGTGGGTGGCAGAACGAACATTCGCCTGGCTGGCCCGCTACCGCCGACTCGTCCGGATCTACGAACGCAAGCCCGAACACCACGAAGCCATGATCTGGTGAGCTACCGTGCTCCACGCGCGAGAACCTTGCCCGCTCACGACATGAGACCGCGGCGTAGCCGACCCCGTCCGAATGTCACGAGGGCATCCCTCAGGAAGTCAGGTGAAGCAGCGGGTCGCAGGTGTTGGTCCCCGTGAGATTGCGCATGCTCGGATCCCTCAGTTGGAGCTCGCTGTTCACGATGAAATAGCCGCCGGCATTGCGAGGTATCACGATCAGCGTCTGGAACCGCATCTGCTCCTGGGCGTCGATGATCGTCGCGCCCTGGCCCAGGGCGTGCACGAGCATGGTCCGGAGCATGTCGAAGAGATTGTCGTGGCTGAATCCCGGCCAGATGAGCACGCGGTAGGTGTGCGGTATGGTCGCGCCCTGCTCGTTTACACCCCGGACCGACACCCGCGAGTCCGCCCACTCGGTCAAGTTTTTGCCGGCGCGCGCCTGGTTGGCCTCGAGATCCCCTTTGGAGATCCCTCGCGCCTCGCCCATGTGAATGTGCAGCTGGTCGAACATCCGGGCTCGCTGCGAGTTGATCCCTAGCCCGACAGGTGCCGTCACCACGGTCGGCGGCCTGGTGGAGAAGTAGTTCGCGGCGTCCCAGTAGTTCGGCGCCTGGCTCTCGCAGATCCAGGGGCACTCGATCCCGTTGACGCGTTGGGTGGGCACCAAGATGAAGTTCTCGAAACCCTGCCCGGTGCCGGGCATCACGACGTAGTCGGTGCCATTCTGCAGGCAGCTGTTGGTGCTGTGGCACTGCAGCATGTCGCGCCAGAGGGGGTCGTTGCTCGTCGGGCTGCCGCACACGGCCGGGTCGGGCCCGCCGGGGAGAGTCGGCGGCTCCGGCACCGGCGGCGGCTTGGCCGCGGCCGGGTCGGGCCTGCCGAGGACGACGCTCGCGCCGGCCAGGCCGGAAAAGTGCACGAAACGGCGTCGTGACAACCCGCTCTCGGCGTTGTCCGTCAGCTCGTTCTCAGGCATGGATACCCCCAATAATGTCCGCACGAATCTGTCGCGCGGGAATTGCGGTCCGGGCTCGCGGACGCGGTCAAAGGCGCTCACGGGTCGAGAGCCGAACAGTGCTTTTCGCTGCGCGCCTGTCCCGTCGACGGGAAAGCGTGCGCTCGAACCAGGATGCTCCCCTTTTCGATCAGTCGACGAAACCTCCCGGCGCGAGGCTTTAGTTTTCGGAAGCAAAGAACGACACGCTGCCCTCTGCGCCATTGGAAGCCCTGGATGTTCCGCCCTTGCGGCGTGCCCGGTGCCGGTCGTCAAAAGGCCAACAATTTGTCCCTCCAACGCCGCTTCTCGTCGGGAGGGGCAGGGCGCCCGACGTTCACGTCGGCGCTGTCGCGACGGCGGCCCGGGGCGGCGGCAATGAGCGGCCGACTCGGCTGGAGGCGGCGCCTCGACGTGTTGCCAAGGGCGGCGTCCTGGGAGCGGTTTAAGTCACCCCGATGGCGTAGGGGCCGTGAGTGGATCTTATGCGTAGGTCTCCTTGTGGCCATGTGTTCTCCCGACACGCCATGGTGCCGGTCAACTGTTGCCGTGGCCGGTTGACTCGGCCGAAACCGGACATCAAGACTAAAGTCCGGTCGTCCAGCCCAGAGTGGACGAATCTTCATTGCGAACGCAACGGGAGGGCCCATGCAGCCTGCCCAGGGTCCGTCGCTGTACGACCGGCTCGGAGGCGTCTACAACATCGCCACGGTTGTCGACGACTTGATCGACCGGGTCATGAGCGATCCGCGGCTGAACAAGAATCCCGCCGTGGACGAGGCGCACCATCGAGTCTCTCCGGCAGGCTTCAAGTTTCTCGTCACGGAGATGGTCTGCGCGGCAGCGGGCGGCCCGCAACAGTACTCGGGACGGACCATGGGGGATTCCCATCGCCACCTGGCCATCACTGAGGACGAGTGGGAGTCCTTCGTGGATGACCTGCGCCAGTCGTTGGCGAAGTATCAGGTGCCCTCCGCGGAGGAGAGCGAGATCGTCGCCATCGTTGAGAGCACCAAGGACGCCATAGTCATGATGCCTGCGCCTGGAGCAGGCTTGCCCAATCCGTAGAGACACGCAGGAGCCGGTCATGCCGCAGCCAGCGCAAGAGATCATCGGAGAGGTCGTCTCCCTCTGGCGCTATCCCGTCAAGTCGATGATGGGAGAAGAGCTCAACGCCGCCGAGGTCGGTGAACGCGGCCTACGGGGAGATCGCGCGTACGCCCTGCTGGACACCTCTGACGGGAAGGTGGCCAGCGCGAAGAACCCTGGCAAGTGGCCGCAGCTGCTCCAGTACCGTGCCGCGTTCGTCGAGCCTCCCCGTAGCGGCGCGAAGATGCCTGCCGTACGCGTCACCCTGCCGGACGGCACCATCCTCGCCAGTGACGAAGCGGGCATAAATGAGGCCCTTTCACGTGCCCTCGAACGCGAGGTGACGCTCGAGGCGGCAGCCGAGGCCCAAGGGGCGGGTCGGGCGCGGCAGGCCGAGGAGTACTGGCCGAGCATCGAAGGCCTCGACTTCCAGGACACTGTCACCGACTTCGAGCTGCCGGAAGGCACGTTCTTCGACTGCGCCGTCGTCCACGTGCTGACCACCGCGACCCTCAACCGGCTGCGTGAGCTCTATCCTCAGGGCCGATTCGAGGTCCGGCGGTTCCGGCCTAATGTGGTCGTGGAGATGTCCAGCCCGGTGAAGGATTTCGTGGAGGATGCCTGGATCGGACAGACGCTGCGCCTCGGGGACGAGGTGCGCCTGGCCGTGACCGGCCCCTGTCCCAGATGCGTGATGATCACGCTGGCCCAGGACGATCTGCCCAAGGACTCCGGCATCCTGCGCACGGCCGCCCAGACCCACGAGGTCAACGTCGGCGTGTACGCCTCTGTTCTGAGGGGCGGACAGGTCCGGCGCGGTGATGCCATCAGGCTGGAGCCCGTGACGGGCTCGATCAGCTGAGGCAGAGTTCGTGCCCTCGGGGTCGGCGATGGCGTGCTACCGGCTCGGCCCCTGCCGTCCTCTCGTGCAGGACGGTGACGCCGTTGCCGACCAGGCGCTCGACTTCGGCGTCGCTGTTGCTCCACCGGCGACTGCTGCGAGGAGTACCTGTCACGAGGCACCATCCAGAGCGCCTGTCGGGTGTTCCGCTCGCGCGCACGCCCTACGTGAGGATCTCCAAGAACGTCGTCTCCCTGACCAGGCTGCCCAAGATGACCACCCAGAGGCGCAAGCACACGGTTTAGCGCGTCGATGGAGGTCGGGCCTTATTCGAGCGCCTTCGCAGTGTAGACGAGCCGCTGTACGCGGTCTTCGTCTTGTCCTCATGTTGGTCCTGGGCCTGCGCCGCGGGGAGGTCCTTGGGTTGACCTGGAACAACATCGATCTCGACAACCAAGAGCTGTGGATTTCTCAACAACTCCACCGTGTCCACAGCAAGCTGCGCCACCGCGACTGGAGTACTTCCGTCTGCTTGCTACTCCCACTCTTCCCTGGTGCCCGTCCGTGGTGGGAGGGTGTCTACAAGATCGGGAGTACTCCAGGGCTCCTGGTCACCGAGCAAAGCAATCGAGCAAAGCAATGACATCTTCCGGGTCGTTCCCGAAGGGATTCAGTCGGCTCGGACACGTGGCCGTACGACGGCGACCGGGCAGGAGGCGTAGTGCAGGACACCGTGGCTGACCGAGCCGAGCATGGCTGAGCGGATCACCCCCCGGCCCCGCGAGCCCACGACGACCAGGTCGGCACGAGCGGAAGTCTCGCACAGCGCCGCGATGGGATTTCCACGGAAGACCGACTCGGTCACCTCTACGCGGGGATACCGCTTCGCCCATGGCGACAGAACGTCATGAACACGCTTTTGCCGCGCTTGGGCGATGAATTCGAGATCGGGCGGGAAGCTCGCGACCACCCTGCTCGACGGCAGATCCCAAGCATGTACGACCCACAGCCGAGCCCCGCGGGCCTGCGCCTCCTCGAAGGCGTAATCGATGGCCGGGTGCACGGCGTCCTCGGGGTCCAGACCGGCCACGATCTCGCCCTGCACCACGCTGGGTGTGCCGCGGACCACGATCACTGCCCCGGGCGCGTGCCCGGCAAGGCCCAGCCCCACCGAGCCCATCAGGAGCCCGGCGAACCCGCCCAGCCCGCGACTGCCCACCACGATGGCCGCGCCCTCGCCGGCCTGCGCGCGCAACAGGTCGGTGGTGTCCCCGTAGAGCAGTTCGGTGCTCACATGGAGGTGGTCGTGGGACTCGGCCGCCAGCGCGGCGGCCTCTGCCAGCAGCCGTTCGCCGTCCTTGCGTACCGGGTCGTCGGGCGAGCGCTCATATGCCTGCCCGCCGTAGACCAGCGGCTCCTCGACATGGATGATCCGCAGGTCGCAGCCGCGTCGAGCGGCGTCGTCGGCCGCCCACAGCACCGCGGCCAGCGCTCCCCGTGAACCGTCCACCCCTACGATGATCGGCTCGGACATGCGATCAACCTCCTCCGGCCGTCCCGGTGGGTTGCAACACGGTACGTACGTCCCGAGGGAGCCGGTCGAGCACGTGCGTAACCGACGCCTCCGAGAGTTCCCCGCACAGGAATTCCGTGACAGTGGCAGCGAACTGGGGCACATCCCTGAGCGCGACGCGGGCTGAGCGTGCGAAGTACTCGATGAACTGCTCCCGGCCCCTGCGGATCGGTACGCGACTGGGGTCCCAGCCGGCGTAGTACACCCCACGGAGCAGATCGGGCAGTTGCGCGGCCAAGTGGGCCGCGCTGTCCACGGTCAAACCGTCCCTGACCGCGTGCAGCCAGGCCTTCAACACCCGCTGGGTGAAGTCCCGGTCCTCGGTGCCGATCGCGTCAGCCAGATCGCCCAGCCATCGGTTGGTGGTCTGGACAGTGTGCTCGATGCTCTGTACTCGTGTGTGCGGCATTGTTCCCCTCCCTGTGCAGGCCCGCCGCCATAAAACCGTCAGCTCCGGGCAAGTAGGTCGTCCAGCGGCTCATCGTGATGGAGCCGTCCGATGGCATCGGCCGGTAGCGGGGCCACCGAGCACACCCCAAGCCGCATCGGTGGCGTAGGCGGCCGGGCAACGGTGTCGGTGACCAGCACCCGATGGATCCCGGCACGATCGAGACGCTCCGCCGCTGCCTCCACGAACAAGCCGTGAGTCGCGGCCACGACGATCTCCGGCGCCGCGCCGTGGGCGGAGACCACCTCCGCCGCGGCCTCGATCGTGGCACCCGTACTGATCATGTCGTCGACGATGACCACCGGACGATCGCGGACGTCTCCCACCAGTTCCTCGGCGACCACCCTCCTCCCGCTGAGCCGGGTCTTGCGCACCACCGCCACGGGACGCGACAGCAACGCGCCGTAATGCTCGGCCAGCTTGACCGCGCCCAGGTCGGGCGCGACCACCACGACCTCGTCCAGCAACTCCTGTTCACCAAGTGATCCCGTACCAAGTTCCCGGGCGAGCAACGGCACGGCGGTCAGCATCTCCACTTCGACGGCGCAGATGGCCTCCAGCGCGACCGTCTGCGGATCGACCACGATCAGGCGCCACGTCCCGACCGAAGCAAGCGCCTCGGCGACAACGCAAACCCCGATGGCCTGTCCGGCCCGGCCACGACGGTCCTGACGGGCATACCCGAAGTACGGCACGACCGCGGTGATCCGTGCTGCACCTGCTCGCCGACAGGCATCGACCAGCAATAGCAACTCCATCACGTAGTCGTTGACCGGCGGGCCCGTGGGCTGGACCAGGTAGACGTCCGCGCCCCGCAGTCCATCCACGGCGGGCCGTAGCTCACCGTCCGGGAACCGCTCCACCGTCACCGGGGCCGACTCGTTGCCCTGGGCCTCGGCGACGGAATCGGCCAGTGCACGGTTGGCCGTTCCCGCCACGATCTGCAGACTCATCGCTGACCACCATCAGGCCGGCGTGTCAGTCGAGTGCGTAAACGCGATGAACGAACTCGGCAAGCTTGTTGTCGGGCAGTTCTTTCGCGAGATCGGCCTCGCTGATGATGCCGGCAAGGCGGTGACTTTCGATCACGGGCAGGCGCTTGACGTGGTTCTGCTCCATCTTGAACAGCGCCTCCTCGATGCTGGCATCGGCATCCACCCATACCAGCCCACGAGCCAGCTCCCCGGCGGTGGTCTGGTCGATGTCCCCACCGTGGGCGCAGCACTGGACCACGATGTCCCGGTCAGTGACGATGCCCTTGAGCCGGTCGTCGTCCCCGCAGATGGGCAGCGCGCCGACGCCGAGATCGCACATCATCTGCGAGGCGACGCGCAAACTTTCGTGTTCGCCGATGCACTGGACCCCCTCGTGCATCACGTCCCGGGCTTTCACTCCGGTTTCGCCTATATCCATCGCTCGCCTCCCCAACAGGGTACGAAGCGCTCTCATCTGCCCCTACCCGTGCTGGTCCGAGCATGGGCAGGCGTGCCGCCGGAAGATGTAAAGAATCGTTCGGCGAACGGCAGAGCCCGCGTCTCTTGGGGATGCCTCATGCGTTCACGTGCTCGACCCTCGCATCGGGCCCTGGGAACACCAGGGTGTCGTGCTCTGAGTCGAACCAGTGCACCATGTAAGGTGGCGAGCCGTCCGTGTGCTCCACCTCGGTGATGACGCCGATCCGGCGCGGATCACTTTCGTGACGGCCCTCGATGACCAGCTTGTCTCCAACGACAGCCTTCATCATGCACCTCCGTTGGTCCTCTCCCCTCAAGGGACGCTCTTCCCACATTCGGCATGCCGACTCCGGAGGCAGGACCCGCGCGTCGGCCGGCGGTCACACGTCAAGGGTGACCGTGCACATCCATTGGTCTCCGCGCTGCTCGAAAGCCAGCCGGTGCAGGGTGGCCGCCTTGGGAACCGCCCCGGTCTGCGCCATCGTCTCGACCCATGCCGTCGCCAGCAGCAGCCCGTCCTCCTCCGGCGTGGCGCGGATGGGAACCTGACCGGTGGTGTCCATCCGGTAGATCACCTCCTCGAGCGCGGCGACGAGCCGGTCTTCCGGGCGGCCCGGCGCGAGGTGCACGCGCTGCTCGGTGCACGCGACCCCACCTGCCGTGTCCAGGAAGCTGTCGCTCATGGCGAGGACCGCCTCGGCGATGCACTCCATGATCGTCGGCGCCCAGGCCTGGATGCGGGTGTCGGCCGTGTGCGGCAGCGTACGGTGCCCGCGGGTCATCTTTCACCCCTTGACCACGCCCAGCGGCACCAGCCTGGCCACCTTGCGGCACAATCCCGCGCACTCGGTGGCGGTCACCACCTCGTCGACGTCCTTGTACGCGGCCGGGGTCTCCTCGGCCAGGCCGCGCCAGGTGGAGCCGCGTACGGCGATGCCGCGGGCCTCCAGCCGGTCGCGCAGTTCACGGCCGCTGATGGAGCGCGCCGCCCGGTGGCGGCTCTGGGTACGGCCCGCGCCGTGGCAGGTGGAGTGGAACGCCTTGCCGCCGGGGACGCCGACCAGCACGTACGATGCCGTGCCCATGGTCCCGGGGATCAGCACCGGCTGCCCGACGGCCGCCAGGTCGGCGGGCAGATCTGGATGGCCGGGCGGCAGGGCGAGGGTGGCGCCCTTGCGGTGCACGCACAGCAGCCTGCCGTCGTGCTTCTCGATCTTGGCGAGATTGTGCGAGACGTCGTACACCAACTCCAGTTCCGCGCCTGTGACCTCGGCGAACGCGCGCCTCACCGCCTGGCCGAGCAGCTGACGGTTGGCCCGGCCATAGTTGGCGGCAGCAGCCATCGCCCCCAGGTACGCCCGGCCCTCGGGCGCGCCGACCGGCGCACAGGCGAGCTGCCGATCCGGAACCTCGATGCCATATCGGGGCATGGCCGCCTCCATCGCGCGGACGTGGTCGGTGCATATCTGGTGCCCGAGCCCGCGCGATCCGCAGTGGATCATCACGCACGCCTGGCCGGCACGCAGCCCGAAGGCTGCTGCCGCCTTCTCGTCGTAGACCTGGTCGACCGCCTGCACTTCCAGGAAGTGGTTGCCCGAGCCCAGGCTTCCCACCTGGCCCTGGCCGCGTTCCATGGCCCGCGTGCTCACGTGAGTGGCGTCGGCGTCGGCGACCGCTCCGCGGTCCTCGCAGCGCTCCAGATCGCGGGCGACGCCGTGGCCCTGCTCGACGGCGTAGCGGGCGCCGCCGTACAGGATGTTCTCGAGCCGGGCACGGCCGGGCGAGTGCCAGACCGCGTCCCTGCTCGGGCCCCGCGGGATCGTGACGTCGAGGAGATCCATCAGCCGGTCGCGGCGCAGCCCTTCGCTGTCCACGTCCGCGGCCAGCAACCGCACCCCACAGGAGATGTCGAACCCGACCCCACCAGGCGAGACGACACCACCCGCCGCCACGTCGGTGGCCGCCACACCGCCGATCGGGAAGCCGTACCCCCAATGCAGATCGGGCATCCCGTACGAGGCGCCGACGATCCCTGGCAGGGCAGCCACGTTGATCACCTGCTGGAGCGCCTCGTCCTCAGGCAGCAGCGCGCGGGAGGCGAACACGATTCCGGGCACTCGCATGGCCCCATGCCTGTCGACGCGGAATCGATGGGAGGTTTCCTCGACGAGCTCCATCCGGGCTCCTCATGAGGGTCTCAGGACACAAACCTGTCAGGCCCCGCGGAGCGAGTGACTCCCTCGCCCGCCTCGCGGGCAATGTCCATCCTCCCTCCCGCCGGCTGATCCCCTCAGGGGCGAAAGACCTTTATCCCCGGCCCGTTCGGCCTGATCTGGTCGGCGCAGACGGCTCGGTGGGGGCCATACCGAGGCTGGGCGGCGCTTCTCGACGCAGACGCTCTGACGCCTCCGCTCCTTCTGGAGCGGGCTGGGGCAGGACCGTTCAGCCTTTGTCTTTGGGCCCTTCGGCCCTGCCATGACCTGGACATTTGGCTGAACATCACAGAGAAGCGCGGAGCTGCTGGAGGGGCCGGAGCGATGACTATGCGTATCACCGCCGCGGACCTGGACACGGCACGCGATCGGGTGCTGCTCGGCCGCTGGGAGACGTCAAACGCCCTGCTTCCGGAGGAGCGCCACGCGGTGGCCGTGCACGAGTCACGGTGCACTCGACCGGCTCGCCGCGATTCTGATCGAAGAGGAGTCCATCGACGGAGAGGTCGTTGGCAAGGTGCTGCGGGTCGAACGCCTGGCGCTTCCCTCCGAGAAGCGCCTCGGCGCCAGTTCACATGGCCGGGTTCTCAGCAAGGGGCGTTGAATGATCGCATGGCGGATGCGTCCCCCTGGCCAGGGCCGGGACGCCGACATCGGTAGAGCCCGCTTTCGCCACCACGCCACCGGAAAGTGCAGCTGAGGTTCCTGGAGGGATCAGAGCGAGGTGCCTTCTCGATGTGGCCAGCCGTGGCACCACCGCGACGTGAGGGGCGTTAGGTGCTGCCGATGAGGCCGCCTGGCGTGCCCCGGTGCCTGCGCCCA
The DNA here is from genome assembly GCF_044593615.1 of Nonomuraea sp. NPDC051941. Classification (NCBI taxonomy): domain Bacteria; kingdom Bacillati; phylum Actinomycetota; class Actinomycetes; order Streptosporangiales; family Streptosporangiaceae; genus Nonomuraea; species Nonomuraea sp. NPDC051941. Next base: position 8,313 of record NZ_JBIUCF010000063.1, on the reverse strand, counting down.
GTGGCCGCGGTGAGCGCCTGCTCAAGGCTGTCGTGCGTCGGCAACCACCGGTCCATTCCGCTGAGCCGCAGGACACGAATGGGCTCACGCTGTAGGCCGACCAGCCGAAGGGTGCCGCCATCACGGCCGATCTCCTGCCGAAGGTGCAGCAACGCGTTCAACCCGGTGCAGTCCATGAAGGAGGTGCCGGCCAGGCCCATGACGACCTCATCGCCGGCCCGGCGGACTCGGCGTACGAACTCCTCCAGCTCATCGGCAGTTGCCAGGTCGAGCTCCCCGCTGACCATGATGATGGTGACCCCAGCCAGGTACTGCCGCCTAAGGGTGATCCCACCCATACTCTCCACGATAGAACTTCCGCGGGTAAAGGCCGGATGCCTTGTGGGCAGCATGATCTAGTCCGTGCTGAGCTCCCTCCGCCTGGACGCCACGCCTGCCACGAAGCCGTTACCAAGGGGCGGCCGGTAACGGCGTCAGGCCTCCCAACTGGTGCTGCCGGAGTGGCGTCGGCCGCACTTGCGTCCTTGACGAACCTAGGAAGGTAACGCGGGATTCAGGACGATTAGCCTGGTGATACTACAAAATGTAATGAATAGTGACGATATGTGATTGAGGCGGATGTGGCTAGGCAAGGTGATCAACCGCTGTGGGCTTTGCGGAGGTGTAAGGCTTGATGTTTGTTGATCGTCATGATGCGGGCGTTCGTCTGGCCGAACGGCTGGCTGGACTCATCACCGATGAGAACGTGGTCGTCCTCGGGCTGCCCAGAGGTGGCATGCCGGTGGCCTTCGAGGTGGCTCGGGCCTTGAGCGCGCCGCTGGATGTGATCGTGGTCCGAAAGCTGGGAGTGCCTTTCCAGCCCGAGCTGGGATTCGGCGCGGTAGGAGAGGGCGGCATACGCGTGATCAATTCGGATGTCGTCCGATTGGCGGAGGTGACGCATGAGGAGATGTCCGAAGTGGAGAAGCGCGAGCAGGCAGAGGTGTCGCGCCGTGCTCGCCGCTTTCGCGGCGATCGCGCACCGGTCGCCCTTGCGGGCCGTACGGTCGTCGTGGTGGACGATGGGATCGCCACGGGTAGCACCGCTCGGGCCGCCTGCCAGGTGGCTCGTGCGCGCGGGGCCGCGCGAGTGATCTTGGCAGTCCCTGTCGGAACGCCGGACACGCTTGAGGGTCTGCGCGAGGACGCCGACGAGGTGACCTGCTTGGAGACGCCTTCCACTCTGTGGGCCATTGGCTCCTGGTACAACGACTTCACCCAGAACACCGACGAGCAGGTGGTCGAACTGCTGCAGCGGGCCGCACCGCCTACCGCCGAGGGCACGGTGCCTGGAAAGGGGCGAGTGGCAAGATCTGATCCGCCGGAACCTGCCGACGAGGTGACAGTAAATGCGGGTCATGTCCGGCTGCCGGGGCAGCTCGTCATTCCGGAGGAGGCCGAAGGGATAGTGATCTTCGTGCACGGTAGTGGTAGCAGCCGGCACAGTCCTCGTAACCGGTACGTGGCTTCGGTACTCAACCGTGCGGGTCTGGGTACCTTGCTCTTCGACCTGCTCACGGTCGAGGAGGAGTATGACCGTGGCAACGTGTTCGACATCGAGTTGTTGGCCGGAAGGCTCACGCAGGTGACGAACTGGCTGAGGGGGCAGCCTCGGGCTGCGGGACTGCTGGTCGGCTATTTGGGAGCCGGCACTGGAGCGGCGGCCGCACTGTGGGCCGCCGCGGAGCCGGGCAACCAGGTGGCCGCCGTTGTCTCACGAGGTGGACGGCCAGATCTGGCCGGGCCGCGGTTGTCGGCGGTGCGAGCGGCGACGCTGTTGATCGTGGGCGATCGTGACGAACTGGTGCTCGGCCTCAATCGGGCGACGCAGGTGCGGTTGCAGTGTGAGAATGACCTGCAGGTCGTCACTGATGCCACACACTTGTTCGAAGGGCCCGGAGCGCTGGAGACCGTCGGCGGCCTGGCATGCGACTGGTTCACCGACCATTTCAGCAGGACGCGCGTGGGATGAGAGTGGTGAGCAGTCCCTTCGCCTTGGCGCTCCATGACGGAAAGCGCTGATCCTGCCGGTTTGTGGCGTATGAGCTTCTCGGCGTAAGCGGCCTGCCAAGGCTGCCGTCCGGCCTTGCCGGTCGGGACCTTCGTCCCTGGGCTCCGGGTTCGTTTCCTGCGAAAACAGGTAGGCGAGACGATGCGGCACCTTGGCCGACCGCGGATCAAGGAGGAAGACGTGGTGATCCCCACACACTCCGGACTGTCGTCTGCGGAGGCGGCAGTGCGCCTGGAGCGGGATGGCCTCAACCTGCTCCCGCAGAAGCCACCCGTCCCGCTGTGGCGGCGGGTCGCCGCCCAGCTTCGCGATCCGCTGATCATTGTCCTGCTCGTGGCGGCGGTATTGACCATCGCCACCGGCGACTGGACCGACATGGCCGTGATCATGCTCGTGATCGTCGTCAACACCTTCGTCGGCGTAGCGCAAGAGGTCCGCGCCGACCGGGCCATCACGGCGTTGTCACAGCTCACGGCGCCGGTAGCACGCGTGATCCGCGACGGCTCCCAGACGGAGGTCCCGGCGGCCGATGTCGTCGTGGGAGACCTGCTGGTCCTGGCCGAAGGCGACATCATCGTGGCCGACGCCACGGTGGTGGAGTCGGCGGCATTGCTCGTGGACGAGTCGTCCTTGACGGGAGAGTCGGTGCCGGTGGACAAGACCGACGACGACCCGGTCTCCTCCGGCACCGTCGTGGTACGGGGACGTGGCCGAGCGATGGCCACCGCCGTGGGGACGGCGAGCGCGAGCGGCCGGATCGCGTCCATGATGGTCAAGGGGGCCGGCCTGACGCCATTGCAGCGGCGCCTGGTGGGGGTCGGCCGCCTGCTGGCCGGCGTCGCGGTTGCGCTGTCCGCGCTGGTGCTGGCCCTGGGACTGGTCCACGGGCAACCGGCCGAACTGATGGTAGTGACCGCGATCAGCCTGGTGGTCGCGGCCGTACCCGAGTCGCTGCCCGCGGTCGTGACCCTGAGCCTGGCCTTGGGAGCTCGCCGGATGGCCGCGCGCAACGCGCTCGTCCGCAGGCTGCCCGCCGTGGAGACCCTCGGCGCGGTGACCGTGCTCGCCACCGACAAGACCGGTACCCTCACCGAGGGCCGGATGGTCGCCCGGCGCCTATGGACTCCTACGGGAGAGGCCACGATCACCGGATCCGGATACGCACCCGACGGCCAGATCGTGCGCGACGACTCCCTCGGCATCGAGACCCTCAACGACCTGCTGACGGCGGCCGTACTGTGCAACGACGCCAGATTGTCACCACCCCAAGACCCTCGCGCGGACTGGACGGCGCTGGGCGATCCCACCGAGGCGGCCCTGCTCGCCGCCGCCGCCAAGCTCGGTCTGGACTGCAAGCACCTGCAGGAGCGATTCCCACGGGTGACCGAGCGCCCTTTCGACAGCGAACGCAAGCGCATGGGCACCGTGCATCGCCTGCCCGGCGGGCATAGCCGCGTGATCTGCAAGGGCGCACCCGATGTGCTCCTCAGCTCGAGCGTCCTGACCGACGATCCGACGCTCCTGGCCCGCGCCGCCGAACGCGCCGAGCAACTAGCCCGGGACGGTTACCGAGTCCTGGCGGTCGCGAGCCGCAATCTGCCCGCCGTTCCGGAAACCGCGCCGGAGAACGGGTTGTCGTTGCTCGGGCTGGTCGCGATCCTGGACCCGCCGCGCCCGGCCGCGGCCGCCGCGATTGCCGCCTGCAAGCAGGCCGGCATCAGGCCGCTCCTCATCACCGGTGATCATCCGGGGACCGCCCGGGCCATCGCCACCGATCTGGGCATCATCAATGCCGGTGATCCGGTGGTGGATCTCCGCGATCCCGGGACGACAGGCCATGCCAAGGTAAGCGTGTACGCCCGGGCCACGCCCGAGCAGAAGCTGCAGATCATCCAAGACCTCCGCTCCGACGGACAAACACTCGCTATGACCGGTGACGGCGTCAACGACGGCCCAGCGCTCCGACGCGCCGACATAGGTGTCGCCATGGGCGAACGCGGCACCGAGGTCGCCCGCCAGGCAGCCGACCTCGTACTCGCCGACGACAACCTGGACACCGTCATCGCGGCCGTCGAGGAGGGCCGCCGCGTCTACGCCAATATCCGCCGCTTCCTGGTCTACGGCCTGTCCGGTGGGGCAGCCGAGATCGCGGTGATGTTGCTGGGACCGTTCGCCGGGCTCGCACTCCCTCTGCTTCCCGCCCAGATCCTGTGGATCAACCTGCTCACGCACGGGCTGCCCGGCGTGGCCCTCGGCGGCGAGCCCGCCATACCGGGAGCCATGGCCGACCCACCGCGGCCGCCCAGCCAGAGCATCCTGGGCGCGGGACTGTGGCAGCGCCTGATCCGCATCGCCGTCGTCCTGACCGCCGTCACGCTCGGAGTGGCCGTCTGGGCCCACCAGACCGGTCGCCCCTGGCAGAGCATGGCCTTCTTCGCCCTCGGCGCCACCCAGCTCGGTGTCGCGCTCGGCTCCCGTACCCGGCCGGGCACGCCGGCCAATCCGATGCTCCTGCTCGCCGTCGCCGGTGCGCTCGTCCTGCAACTCTCCGGGCTGTACCTCCCACCGCTCCAAGAGCTGCTCGGCACCCAACCGCTGGCCCTTGGCGACCTGCTCATCGTCGGCGCACTGTCGGTCCTCGGCTACGCCGCCGTCCGCCTCGACCGGATCCTGCACCCGCCCCGCCCTCAACGACCCACCCACCCCACGGACAAAGCCGCCCATGCCCATTGATCACAACACGGTGATCGACCAGGTGTGCCATGGCCGACGTTCGCCGCTCCTGCTATCCGGGGCCTAGGATGCTCCGCCGAGATGGCTGAGCCTGTCCTGGTACTCCTCAGTGGAGATCTCGCCACGTGCGTACCGCTCGGCCAGCACATCCCGGGCCCGTTCGGCGCCGGAACGCTCGACGGGAGAGCTCTGCCGCCGCTCCGTAGCAGCCCGGACGACCAGCCAGACAACCAGTGCAATGAGAGCGAGCCAGAACAGCATCATGAAACCGCTCCACAGCCATCCCCATCCAGCGCCCCCCATGTGATCCCAGCCGTCCCAAGGATCGATGGCGGAAAGCGTCATACCCATAAGGTCCTCCTCACGCAGTGCCCTTCATGCTTCACAGTGGCGGCGTGCGGCGTCGCTCGGATAGCGGCCAACGTCCCAGGTCAGGAGAGGCTTTCGGCCTTTCTTTCAACCCACGTGAAAGCTCCTGAAGGACGATCATGCCCAGGCCGAGCATGACCAATGTGATGACATCGCGGGTCAGCAGTCACCTTCGACCGGAGTACAGGAAGACCGACTGAGCCCACCCAGACACGTCGACCGCCATGGCGTTGAGGGGCGGGCAGATCACGTCGCGAGCCTCAACTCCGGCTGGAACAGCACCCCTATCTCGTGCCGGTCTACGAACACGCCTCCAGTTCTCTCTGCAGACGTTCCGAACGTCGTGCTCTGCGGTTGTTCTCTTCTACCTCGGCCGTCTGGCTGGGCGGCACATCCGCCGGAGCCGAGCAGATGGCCGGTCGCATACGAGGCGGATACTGTATGAGGCGCCTGAGGCAAGCGACACCATGACATGGACCGTGCAGCCAGACGGGACATGTGAAGAGACGCATGACACTTGACCGATCACCACTGGCCGCCGCCGCTGTCCCGAACCACGACCAGCGGACATGGCGAATGGTGCAGGAGCGCGTGACTCACTGACCCGAGGACCATCCCGGTGAGCGTTCCGTGCCCGCGTGACCCGACCACGAGCAGGTCGGCTCCGGTCGCAGCCTGGCGCAGAACTTCAACGGGATGCCCATGCACGTTCTCCGCGATCATCTCGACGTCCGGATGTTGTCCCTGGTGACCGGCGAGCGCTTCCTTGAGCACGAGCAACTCTTTCTGCTCGCTCTCGGGGTCCGCGGGTGCGAAGCCGCCCAGTCGTGGCCAGGCCCATGCGTGTACGGCACGCAACCGCGCCTTTCGCAGCTCCGCCTCGGCGAATGCGAAGTCCAGCACCGCACGGGATCGGGTCGAGCCGTCGACGCCTGCCACGACCTCACCATGGGGGAGCGACGGCAACGCGCGTACCACGACGACGTCACACGCGGCGTGGCCGGCGACGCCGTAGGCCACCGAGCCGACCAGCATGCCGCGTACGCCTCCGAGTCCATGACTGCCGACCACCAGGAGTTCGGCGTCCTGCGATGCCTCTATCAAGGCCAGACGCGGATCCCCTGGCAGCACGAGGGTTTTCACCTCGGCCGTCGGCTGTTCATGGACTGCCCGCGACTTGCCCCCGGCGAGCACGGTCTCGCAGCCTTCGCGCATCCACGTGGCCACCTCAGCAAGGCGGCCGTTTTTGGTCTCGCAGATCCATCGGGGCATGGCGTGGGCCACGATGAGCGGTACGTGGCGAAGTGCGGCCTCTCTCACCGCCCAGCTGACGGCCTCCATGCCTGCCTGCGATCCGTCGACCCCAACTATGATCATGGCACACCTCCTGAGATCCGCCGGAAGGCTTGCCAGTCGAGCAACAGCCCCGATCGGCACTCCGGTGCTGAATCCCCTCGAGGGGATGATGCGTTTCTGTCCCTTTCAGCTTGGGAGGCGTCCAGACCGTAGACGTGAGGCAAAGGTCCTAAAATCGCGCCCTTTGGTCCCTTTGTGGGAAATCGATCCATACAAGATCTCGTGGAAGAAATAGAGCCGGATGAGGACCTGTGACGGGTGCCAGACGGTCACAGAGTTCTCGACCTTTACGTAGCCCTCGGCACAGTAACCGTGAGCACTACTCCGTCGCACAACGTGGCGAGGGCTTTCGGCCCTGGCCGGACTGACTTCCAGCTCTGCAATCGCGAACCGGCGGCCGGTCCGATGGAGGTGTGAGCGAAGGAGCAGACGCGATGATCATCGTAGGAGTGGACGGCTCGGCGGCGTCGCGGACCGCTGTGAAGTGGGCAATCGGCGACGCCTTCCGGATGCGCCTACCGCTAAGGATCGTGCATGCCATGGACCCTTCCACAAGTCAGATCGGCAAGAACACCAATCCCGACCTGGCCGACGAGTTGCTCGGTAGAGGGCAAAGGATCCTGCGCGAAGCGGAAGCCCTCGTCCAGGAGTGCTGCCCTGCGGTAGAGGTCACCACACAGGAGGCTGAGGGCGCGGCTGCCCCGGCCCTGCGCGAGCTGGCGAAGGACGCGGCCGAGATCGTGGTCGGCAGGTGTGGGCTGGGTGGGTTCAATGGCCTGCTGCCAGGCTCGGTCAGCGTTGATCTGGCCGGCCAGGCCACCTGCCCGGTTGTCGTGGTGAGCGGCGAGCTGAGACCTGCGTACGAGGAGGTCGTGGTCGGGGTGAACACCTCATTGGTGTGCGAGCCCGCGCTGGCCTACGCCTTCGAGCAGGCGAGGCTGCGCGGCGCCACGCTGAGGGCTGTGCATGCCCTCGCACCGGAGGCCGCCTATGACATGGACGAGGTCCACCAGATTGTCCACGATCGGCTGGAAGCGCTCCGCAAGCCGTACACCCAGGTGACGGTAATGGAGGACGTTCGATCCGAGCAGCCCGTGGACGCATTGGTCGATGCGTCCGAACAGGCGGACCTACTGGTGGTGGGCTCGCACGGACTCGGCACTCTCGGATCGCGGCTGTTCAGCTCGGTCAGCCGCGGCGTCTTGTTCCACGCTCGCTGCTCGGTAGCAGCGGTTCACTCATGGCAACCACCGACAAGCAGCGGATCTTGGACCTCACGTCACGGGGTGCGCTCATTCTCCCCGGGCGGTCCATAGTCGGGCGGGAACATCACCCAGTTGCGGCGGAAATCAAGGCGGCGGGGTCACCGCCACCGGGCATCGGGCTTCGGCCAGCGCGATCTGAGTGACCGGTCCCAGCAGAAGACAAGGGGGCGAATCGTTCCCCCGGTTGCCGAGCACGAGTAGGGCCGCGCCCTTCGTCGCGTCGATCAGAGCTTTCTCCGGTCGCTCGGCCACGAATTCTGTAGTGGCAGGAACCCTCGGGTGTTTGGCAGTCAGATGGGACGTCACTTCGTGGAAACGAACCTCCGCCCCTCTTCGGATCGCATGGGAATCGACGAACGGCTGCCAGTCCGGCCCGGCCGGCGGCCCGTCATCTCGCCAGCAACAGATGGCGATCACAGCAGCGCCGTGGAGCGCGGCCTCCTCCAAAGACCCCATGCCACTTCGTGGCGCCCTCGGATAAGTGAAACTTGGGGTGCGTCGCCCGCTGACGTCGTACTCGCTTGGACCTGCGAGGCCGTT
>NZ_JBIUCF010000062.1:0-74368 GCF_044593615.1 Nonomuraea sp. NPDC051941 | reverse complement strand
TGAGTTTGTACTGGATGTTGTGGTATTTGTCGGCGTGGGCCTGCGGGGGGGCTTAATTGTCCTGGGTCTTTACTATTTTTTGCCCCCCCGCTTCTGTGACTTCCGTCAGCCTTCGCCGTCCATATGCTTGAATCCTTCCATCACATCGTGCATCACGACGCTCTGCGTGCGTGATGCGCTGGAACATGCTTGGCGACGTACCCTACACAACCAGCCCTGCCGGTCGTTGGATGTCCGGCCGGCCGCGGCTGTGCTAACCCGCCATCGCGCGACCTGTCACCCGGCCCAGGTCCATGCGATCCCGTAATAATGATTTGGCACCAACGGCGGCTCATCGAAAACCTTGTAGAGGTAGCAGCCATCCTGTAGAAGATCGAGGTGCCGGCGCTGGCTCAACGCTGGCTCGATCTGGCCTTCGATGTCCAAAGTCGGACCGAACCACCATGCCCGCGAGGGAGTCATTTCTGGTTTGAAAAGGAGCTGGAACTCTATGCGCTTCGCGTGATGGTGGGGAGGGCGCCAGCGCACGACGGGTTGGCAACGAATCTCGCTGTCCACGAGCAGCCGGCAAGTAAAGGGATATATCCCATCTTCCGGCCTGAGTATTTTTGATATCTCGACGGTTGCGAGTATGCTACCGCCGGTGTCCTCCTTTTGGTCGATCACTTGGCACCCGTAAAGGCTCTCCATCCTGAGCACGCCCGGTCGACTCTCGCTGAGATACCTGTTCGCGATGATGACCCTGGGGTCGCTGATCGGGACCACCGCTCTTACCCACCTGGTCACCTCTTGCTCCATCATGGCGCCGGTCTCGGAGAAGCGGCATGCGTGGGAGATGGCCTCTATCGCCAGATCTTTGGAAAAGGAAAGAACGCCGGAACTGCTCGCTTCGGCCGGTTTCTCGCCGGTCGAATCGTGCGCGCTCTCCTCGAGCAGCAGTCGCACCGCCATCCTGATGGCCTTGTTCTCCCGCCGTTCGAGGGTGCGCACGTCTGCTGCCAACGGGCTTCTGGACGACCGAAGCGCCGCACCATAGCTGCCGCGCCTGCCGGCCAGGGTATCGGCACCATGGCGCGGATCGAGGTGAAGGGCGACGAGGAGGGGATCTCGATACTTTGTGTAGCTGATGCTTCCAACAAGCTCTTTGAGCGCGTTCACGCATGCCTGGATTGTTCTCGATCGGTCCAGCCCAGCAGGATGCTGTAACGCGGCCAGGAGTTTGGGACACTCCATAAGTCGCTCGGGGGTGCAGCCTATGGCCTTGCGCAGTTCTTTGAGCTCTCGCTCGCATGCTTCCTGCGCATTTTCCGTGATTTCGTCCACTGGGCGTACCTTCCGCGTCCAGTTTACGTCCTGTGTCTCCAGGCTGTGCAGAAATTGATCGTTTACGCCACCGCACAGACAAGCTTAGCGTCTGAGTTGGAAATCGGCATAGCTATCCGGGCACTGGGGAGGGCCTCACGATGATCTTTCGGATCGTTCACCTCTTGAGGATTATTTTCGGCGAGTCCGCCACGGATGTGGCCTCTGATCTGCCGTTGGTCGTCGCCACTGTAGTCGTTGCTTTCGTCGGAGGCGTATGGCTGACCGCGGTGGTGGCCACGGCGACCCTATCCCGTCTTCAGCGGCACATGCTGGAACAAGTCCGCCACTGGCAGAAGCGGGCCATTCGCGCCGAGAGCGAGAAAAGAAGCGCGAGCAGTGAAACGGGTAAACGCTCCAGCCGGGGTAAGTCCGCCAGGCGGCGTTCCCCATCGTAAGCCCGACTAGTCTGTCTCGCCTGTTCCGCGTCAAAACCCATCGCATAGGGGTTGAGCTGTGCGTTCTTCGATGTAGCTACGCTGCTCGGCGATACTCGTTGATCAGCCCGCTCAGCACCTTCCGGCTTCGGCCCAGCGACACCAGCCGACCGAACACCCGGACTGTGAGCAGATGGAGCCGAGAAGAGACACAAGACGTGATCTTGCCAGCTGTATGGACCCGCAGGGTCGTTGACGCGGTACAGGCACCTCGAAGATCTCGACGACCCGGTCGCCGACGTCCGGATAGGGTTCGTGCATGCGCCACGGTGAGCTCGTCGGACGGGACGAGGAACGATCGCGGCTCGTGGCGCTGCTGGGCGACGAGGCCGGCTCGGTCCTGGTGCTCTGGGGTGAGGCCGGCCTCGGCAAGACGGCGTTGCTGGACGGGTTGGCAGCGGCGGCTGCCGGGTTCCGAGTGGTGCGCGGCGCCGGGGCGGAGGCGGAGCGGGACCTGGCGTACGCCGGGCTGCATCAGCTGATCTCCCCGCTGCTGCCGGACTCGGCCGGCTTGGATCCCGGGCACCGGGCGGCGATCGACGCGGCCTTCACCGGGACCACCGGTGCCGCGCCGCAGGTGATGGCGCTCGGCATCGCCGTACTGGACCTGCTCACGCTCGTGTCGGCGGCCACGCCGCTGCTGCTGGTCGTCGATGACGGGCAATGGCTGGACGCGCCGAGCGCGCAGGTGCTCGCGTTCACCGCGCGGCGCCTCGCGGGTACCGCGGTGCGCGTGGCGATCGCGGTGCGCGCGGAGGTGCCGTCACCGTTCGACGGGGCCGGGCTGCCGGAGCTGGTCCTGGAGCCGCTGACCGAGCAGGCCGCCGCCGAGTTGCTCGACCTGCGGCAAGCCGGGCTCGACCCGTACCGCCGGAATCTGATCTTGCGGACCGCGGCCGGGAATCCGCTGGCGCTGCTCGAATTGCCCCGATCCACGTTGCTGGACTCCGGCACGATGACGCTGTCGCGGCGGCTGGAGCAGGTCTACGGCGGGCGGCTGCGTGAGCTGCCCAAGCAGGAGCGCGGCGAGCTGCTGCGGGCGGCGCTGGACGGCGCGGGTGCCGGATCGGCCCGCAGAGTCGGTGCGGTCCGGTACCGGATGCGCGGCGTCGGCCGGGCGGTCGAGGCGGGCCTGCTGGCCCCGGACCCGGCCGGCGGGGAGCCGGTGTTCCGGCATCCTCTCGTGCGGTCGGCCGTCGTCCAGGCCGCGACGCCGAACGAGCGCCGCGCCGCCCACGCCGACCTTGCCCGGCTGCACCGCGACAGCCCGGAACGGCGGGCCGTGCACCTGGCCGCCGCCACCGTCGACCCGGACGACGACGTCGCGGCAGCCCTCGAAGTGGCGGCTGTCTCGGCGACCAGGCGCGGCGGCGCCGCGATCGCGATCACCTGGCTGACCCGTGCCGCGGAACTGAGCCGCCGCTCCGCCGACCGGTCCCGGCTGCGGGCCGACGCGGCCTTCGTCGCCGGGCAGGCCGGCTTGCTCGACACGGCGCAGGGCCTCGCCGAGGACGCCGCGGTGGACGGCCCGGCGGCGGTGATCACCGCCGGATTCGTGGCGCTGTACCGCGACGGCGATGTCGCCGCGAATCACCGGCGGATCTCGGCACTGCTCGAGTCCGGGATCGACGACGCCCGGCTGACCGAACGTGCGCTGAGCCTGCTGCTGGCGATCAGCCAGTTCGCCGTCGACCCGGTCCGCTGGGCGCGCACCGACGCGCTTTTCGACCGGTTCGGTGACGGGGTCAGCCCGTCGACGGCGATCGTGCGGGACGCGTGGGGTGACGTGGTGAACCGCGGCCACGGTGTGCCGGAGCGGATCGCCGAGGTGCTCGCCGGGCCGGCCGCCGTCGCGCCGTGGCATGCGATGCGGCTGATGGTCTCCGCGTTCTACCTGGGAGTACTGGGCGAACATCGGGCGTTGCTGCGGCGCATGGTCGACCGGGAGGCGGAGTCCGGCGCGGTCACCAGCGTGATGACCCTGCTCCAGGTGGTGATGCTCGATCAGATCGCCACCGGTGCGTGGGCGGAGGCCGAGCAGACCGGCCGCCGCGGCCTGGACCTCACCACCGAGCACGGGTACGGGCTGTTCGCCCACGCGTTCCGGGCATTCCTCGGGCTGCTGGCGGCGTACCGTGGCGACCTGGCCCGGGCCCGCGAGCTGCAGGCGGCCGTGGACGCCTGGGGGCGGCCGCGCGGGGTGGGGTTCCTGACCGAGTACGCGGAGGCGATCGGCGCCGCCGCCGCGCTCAGCGAGGGTGAGTACGAGACCGCGTACGCCTACGCTGCCGGGATTACCACCCCTGGCGGGTTCACCCGGTACTCGCAGCAGGCCACCCGTACCCTGCTCGACCTGGTCGAGGCCGCCACGCACACGGGCCGGCACGTCGCCGCCCGCGCGCACGCCGAAGCCGCCCGGGACGCGGGCCTGCCGGCACTCTCCCCACGTCTGGCGCTGCTCACCGCAGGGGCGCTGGCGATCACCGCGCCGCAGGAGGAGGCCGGTGCGCTGTTCGCCGCCGCGGTCGCACACCCCGCGGGCGCGGCGTTCCCGTTCGAGCTGGCCCGCATCCGGCTGGCGTACGGCGTGTGGCTGCGGCGCGCCCGCGAGCTGGTTCTGGCCCGCCAGGCGCTGACCGAGGCGCTCGGCGCGTTCGACCGGCTCGGCGCCGTGGCCTGGGCCGAGCGGGCCCGCACCGAACTGCGCGCGGCCGGCAAACCGACCCGCGCCCACCGCGACGCGGTGGCCACGCTGACCCCGCACGAACGGCAGATCGCCGAGCTGGCCGCCACCGGGCTGAGCAACCGGGAGATCGGGGCGCGGCTGTTCCTGTCTCCGCGTACGGTCGGCGCGCACCTGTACAAGATCTTCCCGAAGCTCGGCATCACCTCCCGCGCCTCTCTGCGCGACGCGCTGCGGATGGACACGACTTAGGTCATCTGACAGATCAGCGGGCACCGGCTGTCCGGCGATATTTGCCGTATCGCCCCCATGAAGGAGCCCGCGATGACCATCACCGCAATTCCTGTCGTCTTCATCCACGGCCTCTGGTTGCACGCCGGCTCGTGGCAGCCATGGGCCGACCGGTTCGCCGCCCGCGGCTATACGCCGCTCATGCCCGGCTGGCCCGGCGAACCCGGCACCGTCGAGGCGGCCCGCCGCGACCCGCTCGCCGTGGCCGGGCTCGGCATCGACGACGTCACCGGCCACTACGCGGCCATCATCCGTGACCTGCCGGAGGCGCCGGTGCTCGTCGGCCACTCGTTCGGCGGGCTGTTCGCGCAGAAGCTGCTCGGTCTCGGCCTCGGGCGCGCCGCCGTGGCCATCGACCCGGCGCCGGTCAAGGGGGTCAAGCCACTGCCGTTCGCCCAGCTACGCTCTGCCTTCCCGGTGCTCTGCAACCCGGCCAACCGGCGCCGCTCGGTGTCGCTGACCGCGGCCCAGTTCCGCTACGGCTTCGGGAACGCGATCAGCCGGAACGAGTCCGACGAACTGTTCGGCAGGTGGACCATCCCGTCACCGGGCCGCCCGCTCTTCGAGGCCGCGCTGGCGAACTTCACCCGCACGTCGCCGGCCGCGGTCGAGATCGGCAACGCCGCCCGAGGGCCGTTGCTGTTCATCTCCGGTCAGGAGGATCACACGGTGCCGGACGTGGTCACGCGTGCGGCGTACAAACTGTATGGCGACTCACCCGCGATCACCGACCTCAAGCAGTTCCCCGGGCGCGGGCACTCGCTCGTCGTGGACAGCGGGTGGCGGCAGGTCGCGGACTATGCCCTGGAATGGCTGGCCCGCCACCCGATGGAGGTCGGCCGTTGATCGCGGTCGGCAATCTGATCGACAGTTCGGGGGTGGGAACAGGCATGGCCACGTCGTCGCCTCCTGACGCCGATGGCGAAGGACGGTCGTCCGCCTCCGGCGGAAACCTGCGGTTACAGATTCTCGGTCCGTTGCGGCTGTGGCGGGACGGCGTCGAGCTGGCCACCGGGCCTCGGCAACAGGCCTACCTGCTCGCGCTGCTCCTCGCACGCGCGGGCAAGCCGATCAGCACGAGCGAGTTGATCGATCTGATCTGGGGTGATGACGTCCCGGCCTCGGCCGTCAACATTCTCCAGAAGTACGTGGGCTCGCTCCGGCGGTTACTCGAACCGGCGTTGCCGGCTCGCACGAACGGCACGTACCTGGAGCGCCGCGCCAACGGTTACCTGTTCGCGGGTGGCGCCGACATGCTGGACCTCCTCGCCTTCCGGGAGTTCGTCGAGGCGGCCGGAGTCAGCGTCGCGGAGCAGCGCCCCGACGTGGCGCTCGACTCGTACGTACGTGCGCTTGCGTGCTGGCAGGGGCCGGCGGGTGATGGGCTCTTCCACGGATCGACCGCGATGTCGATCTTCGCCGCGCTGGACGGTGAGTTCTTCGACGCGTGTGCGGCGGCGGCCGAGCTCGCGGTGTCGCGGGGCCGGCCCGCGCGTGTGCTCCAGCCCTTGTACCTGGCCGCCGGGATGGCTCCGCTGCACGAAACCGTGCAAGCCGGGCTCGTCGCCGTCCTGGGCGCCGCCGGTCACCAGTCAGAGGCGCTGAAGGTCTTCCGGACGGTTCGCGCCCGGCTCGCCGAAGAGCTCGGCATCGGTCCCGGCCCGGCACTGCTGGAGGCGTACCAGCGGGTACTGCGTCAGCCCCTGACCTCGGCCGGCGGGTACGACGCGCACGCGAGGACGGCGAGCATCACACTGCCGGCTACCGCGCCGAAGGATCAGCCCGTGCTCGTCGGCCGTGCCGAGGAGACGCGCACCGAGCAGCGGCCGGCCCCCACCCTCGGGGAGCCGCCCACCGGCGGTCTGGTCGGCCGGGTGGAGGAGCTCGCGGTGCTGCGGCAGGCGGTGGAATCGGCACGTGCCGGAGGCACGGCGCTCGTCCTCGTCGAGGGTGAACCGGGAGTGGGCAAGACCCGCCTGCTGGAGGAGATCAGCGCCGAGGCGGGCCGGCGCGGCGCGCTGGTCGTGTGGGGGCGCTGTCTCGAGGGAGACGGCGCGCCGTCGATGTGGCTGTGGGTGCAGGCCGTCGGCGCGGTCCTTGAGGAGTTGCCCGCCGCGGCGCGGGAGGAGTGGCGGTCAGGCGAGCTCGGCCGGCTCGTGGAGCCGCCGCCGGACAGCGGAGCCCGGTTCCGTCTGATCGAGCAGGCAATCGCCCTCGTCGGCCAGGTATCGGCGCTGCGGCCGGTGGTGCTTGTCGTCGATGACCTCCAGTGGGCCGACGTCGCCTCGCTGCAGCTGTTCGGGCATCTGGCGGCTCGGCTACCGAGCGGCACGGTGGTCATCGGCGCGCTCCGCGACCGCGCGCCGATGCCGGGCTCGGAGCTGGCGCGGATGCTCGCCGCGGCGAGCCGGCTGCCTCGTCATCGCCGGGTCCGGCTCGGCCCGCTCGGACCGGCCGAGGTGGCGGAGCTCGTCCGCCACGAGACCGGCCGGACGCCCGGGGCCGACGTCGCTCGCGGCATCCACGCCCGTACTGCCGGTAACCCGTTCTTCGTACGGGAGCTGTCCCGGTTCCTCGCCGACAGCGGTGAGCTCACCGAGGATGCCGCGGCGCGGGCCGGAATCCCGTTCACCGTGCGGGATGTCGTGAAGGGCCGGATGGCCGGCCTCGACGAGGCTGCCCGAGAGGTGTTGCGGATCGCCGCTCTCATCGGCCGGGACGTCGACCTCGCTCTGCTCGCGCGCGCCGCCGGCTTTGACGTGCAGACCTGTCTCGACCGTCTCGAGCCGTTGCAGGACCTCGGCCTGCTCGAGCCCTTTCCCGGCGACCCGTTCTCGTTCCGCTTCCCGCACGACCTGGTCCGGGAGTCGGTCGTCAGGACCATGCCACAGCGGCACGCGCCTCGGCTGCATCTGCGCGTCGCGGACGCGCTGGAGCCCGCCGCCCAGGACGACGAGCATGTCGCCGAGCGCCTCAGCCGTCACCTGTGGGCTGCCGGCCCCCTGGTGGAGTCGGGCCGGACCGCGGGTGCGCGAGGAGGAAATCTGGCCGGCAGAAGGGACGCCCGGCCGCTGATCGGGCTCAGCGGCGGGGTGATGTCAGGTCAACCTCGACCGCCGGCCTCGCGTAAAGGGCGACGGCAGTAGTAGACCAGAGCAGGCGGGAGATTGGCCCACACCGTCCGGCTGATGACCACCTCCTCGAACCGCGACTGCATGGAGCGCAGCAGGCGCCGGGCCGGTGGCGCCCATCGAGCATGTACATAGGCAAACGTGGTGAACGCGCCGTGCGGCGACAGGCTTTCCACCACCGCGGACAACACGTCGCGTTGATGGTCCTCGGTGAACGCCGCCCAAGGAAGGCCGCTGACCACGACATCGGCCTGGTGCAGCCCACGCTGCGCCAGCTCCGTGACGAGGTCGGTCGCGTCGGCGCGTACGACGTCGACCGCCGGATAGAGGGCGGCCAGCTGCTGCGCGAATCGTGGATTCACCTCGACGGCTATGTGCCGGCCGCGTCCGGCGAGGCGCCGCTGGATGGCCTCGGTGAACGAGCCGGTACCCGGGCCGAGCTCCACGACGACCGGGGAGCCGGTTCCGGGCACGGCCGCGGTGGCCACCCTGGCCAGTGCCGGGCTGCTCGGCGCGACCGCGCCGACCGTCAGAGGATCGCGTACGAACTCAAGGAAGAACGACATCGCGTCAATCCCTCTGGGACGGGCTGTGCCGGATCCGGCGGGACGGCGAGCAGACCGCCCAGATGTGCCACGCCAGTCCGACGCCCCAGACGCCCAGCGAGTACAAAGGCCAGAAGAAGTGTTTCGGGGTGAAGAGCCTCCACACCACGACCTGGGCCAGATTGACCACGACATAGGAAATGACGTGGGCCGCCAAACCCCGCTTCATTTGCTGTGGACTTCTTCTCGTACTCATTCCGACCAGCCGCCCCGTTTCCAATGCCGACCTTACGACGGTGCCAGGCTAGATCGGCCAACTTGACGACGACGGAACTGTCCGTGGATCTTTCATGCAGTACTCGTGAAGTGCCCGGCCCTACGCTGACCCGCGATCGAACCTGCCGGGAAAGGAGCCACGTACATGACGACCACCCGCCGAACACTGCCGGCCGGATCAGCCGCGGTCACCACCGGCGCCGGAATGAGATCCCTGTCCACAAGGGCCCATGCCGTCCCGGCGAGGGCAGCGCGACCACACGGAGGAACCACGTGAGCGACGGTGCGGCGCAGCGCGGGCCGGTCCTGGACGACGAGCAGTCCCGCCGGCTCGCCGAGTACGGCGAGGTGGAGCACGTCAAGGTCGGCCAGGTTCTGTACGCGTCCGGCGACGACTCCTACGACTTCTTCCTGCTCCTGACGGCGAGCGTGGACATCGTCCGGAACGCGACGGCGATCGAGCCGGAACGTCTGATCTACCACGGTGGCCCCGGCGACTACCTCGGCGAGCTCAATCTCCTGACCGGTCAGTACGTCTACCTGACCGCTCGAGTGGTGACCGCCGGGACACTCGTCCGGATCGGTGCGGCGATGTTGCGCCGGGTCCTCGCCGAACAGGTCGACATCGCCGACCTGTTGCTCGAGGCGTTCCGGGAACGGCGCGAGTTCATCCGCTCGGTGGCCGGCAACGCCCTGGAGATCGTCGGCCGGCCGGACGCCGCCGAGACACTTGCGCTGCGCACTTATGTGACGCAGTTGCTCCTGCCGCATTCCTGGCTCGATGCGACCTCGGACTCCGGGCGCTCGCTGATGACGTCGGCCGACCTCGCAGAGGACGAACTTCCGGCGGCGATCGCCGGCGGTTCCGTGCTGCGACGCGCGACGCCGGGAACGCTCGCGGAGGTGCTCGGCCTCACCTACCGGGCCGACGGACGTCCCGTTGATCTCGTCGTGGTGGGCGCCGGCCCGGCGGGGCTGGCCGCCGCCGTGTACGGGGCGTCCGAGGGCCTTGTCACCGTATTGCTGGATCGAAGCGGGCTCGGCGGCCAGGCCGCCAAGAGCGCCAGGATCGAGAACTACCTGGGCTTCCCGCACGGGGTCAGCGGCGCGGATCTCACCCGGCTGGCGATGGTCCAGGCGCTCAAGTTCGGCGTGCGGATCTACTCGCCCTGTGCGGCGGCGGGCCTCGATCTCTCCGATGATCGACGGCCGGCCGTCCTGCTGGAGGACGGCTCGCGCATCGAGTGCCGTGCGGTGATCGCCGCCACCGGGGCGCACTACCGGAGCATCGACATCCCGCAATGGGGGACGTTCGAGAAGTCGGGCTGCATCCGGTACGCGGCGACCGACCTGGACGTCCGAGAGTACGAGAATCAGCCGGTGACGGTCGTCGGGGGCGCCAACTCGGCCGGACAGGCAGCCCTGTCCCTTGCCGCCCGCGGCGCGACGGTGGATCTGATCATTCGCGGTGCCGATCTCGGGGCTCGGATGTCGTCCTACCTGGCCGACCGAATCCGGGCGCATTCCCGGATCAAGGTCCACGCCGGCAGCACGGTCCGCGAACTGGCGGGCGACGACACTCTCGCGTCGATCGCCGTCGAGAGGTCCGGCGGACGCCGGGAGCGGCTGGCTTGCCGCGGGCTGTTCTGCTTCATCGGCGCTGACCCGGTGTCGGGCTGGTTGACCGGCGTGGCCAAGGACGACGACGGCTTCATCCTCACGGACAGCCGGCTGCCTACCGGATCGTCCGGTACGCCCCTGCCGTTCCAGACGAGCGCATCCCGGGTCTTCGCGGTCGGCGACCTCCGCTCAGGCTCGACGAAACGAGTGGCCACCGCCGTGGGCGACGGTGCGAGCGCGGTCTCATCCGTCCACGCGGCGCTCGCGAGCGACTGACGGTCCAGCGCTGAGGTCCCGGCCGAGCGCGGTTGCGGCGGCCACCACTCGCCGGGCGGTTTCCTCTGTGGCGGGTTAATATCGGCTCGTGACGGTCCAAGATCGAAGCGCCTTCATCATCGGAGGCACGGGGCAGATCGGCCGGGCCACGGCCGCCCGGCTCGCCGCGGCCGGGTATGCGGTGACCCTTGGGCACCGCCGACTCCGTCCGGACGACGCGGAGCTGGACGGGGTGGTGTCGGTCCAGGTCGACCGCGCCGACACCGAGGCGCTGCTCAAAGCCCTCGACGGCCACGATCTGGTCCTGGACACGGTCGCGTTCACCCCACACCACGGTGCGCAGCTCGCCCAGTTGGCCGGCCGCGTCGGCTCGCTGGTGGTCATCTCGTCGGGAGCGGTCTACGAGGCTCCCGGCCTGCCGGTGCCGATCCCGGAGACGTGGCCGACGGTCGAGCGCGACACCCACGACTATCCGGCGGGGAAGGCGGCGCTGGAGCGCTGCCTGCTGGCGACGCCCGGCCTGCCGGTCAGCATTCTGCGGACGGGCGTGCTGCACGGCCCGTACGGCAAATCGCTGGATCACTGGTCGTTCATCAAGCGGGCGCTGGACAAGCGGCCGCACGTCGTACTCGCCCAGGACGGGCGGAGCCGGTTCCCCACCACGGCGGTCGCGAACGTCGCCGAGCTGATCTATCTGTGCGGGCAGCACCCGGCGGCCCGGGTCCTCAACATCGCCGATGACCCGCTGACCGTCGCCGAGATCGGCGCCAGGATCTTCGCTGTCATGGGCCACGAGGCGGAGATCGTCACCTTCGCGGGCCCGTCGCGTCCGGACGGCCTGGGTTTCCATCCGTGGAATGTGCCGGAGCCGATCGTGTTCAGTATGGACAGAGCCCGTGCCGAGCTCGGATACCGCCCTGCCGTCTCCTACGACGACGCGCTGCGCCAGGACATCGAATGGGCCGCCCTCGCCGTGTCCGAGGCCGAGGCGGTCGGTGGAGGCTGGCAGGACGTCTTCCCCGATCTCGTCGATCGCCACGGCCCCGACGTCTGGTTCCCCTATGCGGCCGAGGACGCGTACGTCGCCGGCGCATAGGCGGCACTACCAGGCGACAGGCATCGCGTGCAGCCCGAAGAACGGGGCATCGTCGGCGAAGGACAACTCCTCGAACCCGGTCGCCAGGTGCAGCGTCGGTATCCGGGTCAGCAGCGTGCCGAAGGCGATCTGCAGCTCGGCGCGGGCGAGGTTGCGGCCGATGCACTGGTGTACCCCGTAGCCGAAGGCAACGTGGTGGTGGGCGGACCGGCGGATGTCGAACTCGTCGGGGTCCTCGAACGCCCGCTCGTCACGATTGGCGGATGCGGCCAGCACCGTCAGGCGATCACCGGCGCGGATCCGCGCGGAGCCGATATCCATGTCGTCGGTCGCGATCCGGTCGAAGCTGACCCAGTCCTGCACCGAGTGGAAGCGCAGCAACTCCTCGATCGCACCCGGCAGCAGGCTCGGGTCGTCGCGCAACGCGGCAAGCTGCGCCGGGTGCCGCAGCAGCGTGAGTACGCCCAGCGAGATCGTGTTCGCAGGCGAGTCATAGCCCGCGAGCAGCAGGAGAAAACCGATGTTGATCAGCTCGTCCGTGGTCAGCTCACCGGTGGACAGGTGCCTGGCGGCCAGCCGCCGGATCATTCCGTTGTGCGGTTCACGCTCTGCGCTGCGGATGAGTTCTCGCAAATAACCGCGAACGTCCCTGGACGCCTGGGCCGCCACACTCGGATCCATACTCGTCACCGACAGCATCCGCAGCCGCGACTCGAAGAACTCGTGGTCGCCGGCCGGGATGCCGAACAACTCGCAGAGGACTCGCGACGGAACGCGGCGCGCGTACGAACCGACGAGGTCAGCGGGTGCCCCGGCCTCCAGCAACCCGTCGATCGCCGTATCGGCGATCCGCTGGAGGGCCGGGCGCATGGCGTCCATCGGACGGGCACCGAGCTCCGAGATCAGCAACCGCCGGAACCGGCTGTGTTCCGGTGGATCCATGTCGACGAAGAAGCCGTCGTCGGGGCGATCGTCGTCGGGTCCGCGAGGCCGTTCAGGGCGTCCGGTGTTCGAGCTGATCCTCGGGTCACTGAGGATCTGCCGCGCCTCGGCGTGGCGGGTGACCGCCCAGACCGGTGCGCCGTTGGGCAGGGCGGCTCGGACGACCGGCGCGGTGGCACGCATCCGCTGATACTCGTCCGGCGGTGCGAACGGGCAGGTCCGCTCCATGGGGAAGGTCGGCGTCGCGGTCATTTCCTGCTCGGATGTACTCATTGCGCTTCCCCGTTCGAGCCGGACGCCACCCTGGCGATGTGATCGGAAACGACGAGCCGACACCTTGTCCCGGCTCCGCGGTACCGACGCTCACCGAGCACCACCATCTCGCACGCGAGCATGAGCCCAACCGGTCCACCACCGACTACCGCGAACTGTGCCATACCTACCTTTGCTGGGAGAATCATCGGATTGCCGACCACAGTGGCCGGAGC
The DNA here is from genome assembly GCF_044593615.1 of Nonomuraea sp. NPDC051941. Classification (NCBI taxonomy): domain Bacteria; kingdom Bacillati; phylum Actinomycetota; class Actinomycetes; order Streptosporangiales; family Streptosporangiaceae; genus Nonomuraea; species Nonomuraea sp. NPDC051941. The sequence goes on along the minus strand of NZ_JBIUCF010000062.1, from coordinate 61,221 downwards.
GCGGTCCTGCTTCTCGTGTGTTGGCAGATGCGTCTGTTCGGGTAGTGCCGATGCTAAATCGGGCGGTTCAAAATTGCTAGACATGGGCGCTCATACTGGAAGGTCCCGAAGATTCCCATGCGCCGCCTCGCCGTCCGGGTCGGCCGCGGTCACGGCCGTCTTCGCGTCCAGCTCCCAGCCTTTCGCGTACGCCGCGGCGAACTCTTCCCCACCCAGCGCGGCCTGACCCCGGCGGGTGAGCTCGCGGACCTGCGGATCGGTGTGGTCGTGCGCGCCCCGCAGCCGGGCGGCGACCCCGAGCAGCACGGCCGACTCGTGCTGCCGCCCGCGCGTCTCGGCGAGCGCGGCCGTGTTCACCGTCACCTGCGACAGGATCGGCAGTTCCCGGGTTGCCAGCGCGGCCGCGTACGCCTCCCGCAGCGCCTTGTCCGCGCCGGGCAGGTCGCCCAGCGCCAGGCAGAGCGCGGCCCGTGCGCAGCCGACCAGCGTCCGGGCGTGGTCCGCGGGGAACGCGGTGTCGCCGAGCAGACCCCGTTCGGCGTCGTCGAGCAGGTCGCCCACCCTGTCCAGGTCGCCGCGCCGCACCCGCAAACCGGCCTCCCGCGCGTCGACCAGGACCAGCATCTCCGCCGAGGAGGCGTGCAGCGCACGCTCCCGGGCGGAGTGGATCATCGCCATCGCCCGGTCGGTGTCGCCGCGCCGCAGGTGCAGGTCGATCCAGCGCAGGTCGCTGTAGAGCTGGTCGCCGAGGCTGAGCGAGCCGAACTCGCCCGCCAGCGTCCGGGCCTCGCGCAGGTCGGCCAGCGCGCCGTCGAGGTCGTCGTACCGTCGCAGCTGGGCGCGCATCGCCAGCGTGGCGGCCTGGCCCCAGCGGTCGCCGGCCTGCCGGAAGCGGGCCAGGGCCGCCTTCACGTGGACACGCTTCCGGTCGAGCGCGCCCGCGTTCTCGGCGATCTCGGCCTGGAACATGTGGGCCAGCCCGGACAGCCACACGTCGTCGCCGTCGGCCAGGCGCTGGAAGATCGCGAGCGCGGCCTGCTCCTCCTGCAGGAAGAGCAGGATCGGGCCGAACACGCGGTAGTGGCTCGGCAGCTCCGGATGCGCGAGCAGCCGGTCGGCCAGCTCGCGCATCTCCGCACGGTCGTCCGCGGCTTCCCCGGCGGTGATCCCCGACAGGATGTCCGCCCGGTTGAGCAGGTAGACGGCTCGCGCGCAGTCGCGCTCGGGCGTCGGCCCGCCGCCGGGCACCGCCAGGGCCTCGCCCAGCCAGTAGGCGGCGTCGAGGTGGCGGCCGAACATCTGCCAGTACCAGGTCAAGGCCAGGGCGAGGGCGGTCGCGCCGGGGGAGTCGCGGGTGGCGCACAGGTGACGCAGGGCGGCGAGCGTGTTGTCGTACTCGGCGCTGATGACCTTCATGGCTGTCAGCTGGCCGGCCCCGCGCAGCTGAGGGTCATGGCGGGCCATCAGCTCGGTGAAGTGTGCGCCGGCCAGGTCACGGGCCGTGCCGAGGTCGCCGGTGTCGGTCAGGCGGTCGGCGCCGTACTCGCGGATGGTTTCGAGCATCCGGTAGCGGCCGGTGCCGGGCGCGAGCTGCAGCAGTGACCGGTCGACGAGGGTGGCGAGCAGTTCGGGGATTTCGGCGGTGGGTACGGCGGTGCCGGCGCAGACGGCGGTGGCCGAGGCGGGTGTGACGCCGCCGGCCAGGATGGAGATCCGTTCCGCGACGGTGCGTTCGTGCTCGTGGAGCAGCTCCCAGCTCCAGGCGATCACCGCGCGCAGGGTGCGATGCCGGGGTGGCGCGGTGCGGCTGCCGGTGGTGAGCAGCCGGAACCGGTCGGAGAGCCCGTCGGCCAGGTCGGGCAGGGACAGCGTCCGCAACCGGGCGGCGGCCAGCTCGAGGGGCAGCGGCATGCCGTCCAGGCCGTGCACCACGCGCATGATGTCCGGCAGCGTGATCTCGTCGACGTCGAAACCGGGTCGCACCGCGGCGGCCCGCTCGGTGAACAGGCGCACCGAGGCCGCCCTCCGGGCCTGTTCGACGCTGTCGTCCGGGCCGGGGAGCGCGAGCGGGGCCAGCGGCACGAGCGCCTCGCCGTCGACCGCGAGGGGTTCGCGGCTGGTGGCGAGCACGCGCAGCCCGGGGCAGCGGGGGAGTAGCGCCGCGACCAGGTGGGCCACGGCGTCGATCAGGTGCTCACAGTTGTCGACCAGCAGCAGGCTCTCCCGGCCGCCGAGCTCGCCGACGAGGACGTCCAGCTCGTCACCCTCGACCCGCTTGCGGGCGTCGAGCATCGCGCCGCCCCGCAGCCCGGTCCCGGCGAGCACGGCCGTGGCGATCTTCGCCGGCTCGGTGACGGACGCGAGGTCGATGAGCCAGGCACCGTCGCGGTATTCGTGGCGGTGGCGGCGGGCGGCCTCCAGCGCGAGCCGGGTCTTCCCGGCGCCGCCGGGGCCGAGGACGGTGACCAGGCGTCCGGTGGTGAACAGGGCGCCGATGCGGGTGAGATCGTCGTCGCGGCCGATGAAGCTGGTCAGCGGCGCGGGCAGGTTGGTCGGCCGGATCGGGCCGGGTTCGGTGGCCGCCTGAGACCCGGCGTGCCGCCCGGGTACAGCCGCGGGGCTCCCGCCTTCGGCGTTCGCGCCCGCAGGGCTCCTGGCCGGAGCGCCGCCGGCCGAGGCGTCTGGCGCCTGGATGAGCCGGTCGGGGCGCAGCAGGCGCAGATGGCGTTCCCGCAAGGCGGTGCCCGGGTCGGCGCCGAGGACGTCGGCCAGGGTCTGGCGGATCCGCTCGTAGACGGCCAGCGCCTCGGCCTGACGCCCCTGAGCGGCGAGCGCGTCCATCAGCAGCGCGGCCGCCCGCTCATGGACGGTGTGCTCGGCCAGCAACCCGGTCAGCCGGGCAGCGGCCACCTCGGCCCGCCCCAGCGACAACTCGGCGTCGGCGAGGTCGGCGACCGCCTCGATCGACACATGTGCCAGCCGTGTCGCGACCGTGGGCGCGACCGCGGCGATGACCGCGGGTTCGGCGCCAGGATGGTCGCCCCACAACGCCACAGCCTCGGCGAGCACGGCGCCCGCGGCCTCAGGGTCACCTGCCCGCAGCCTCTCCCGGCCGGCAGCGGTGAGCTGCTCGAAGCGCAGCGCGTCCACGTCGGCCGCGTCCACCGCCAGCCGGTAGCCGCCCGCGACCTGCACGACCACGCCACGGGCCGCGTCGGCAGGGGTGAGGGCGCGGCGCAGCCGGGAGACGAGGGTCTGCAGGGCGGGGGCGGGGCCGGACGGCGGCTCCTCGGCCCAGATCGCGTCGACCAGCACGCCCGGCTCGACCCTCCGGCCGCCGGCGAGCGCCAGCCGTACGAGCAGGCCCTGCAACCGCGCGCCCGGAACGGGCAGGACGGTGTCACCGCGAGACACCTGAAACGCGCCGAGCAGCGTGACGCGAAGCCGTGCAACCCCGTCCATTCCCCAATCTTCGCGTGCTCCCCCGCAAGACCCCAAAGCAGGGCCGCCGTGTGAGCGCCGTGTTTGCCCCATGTCAGAGACCCGCCCCAGTCTTCGGCATGCCGTACCACCATCACGAACAACGGAGGCAACAGATGACCATGACGAACGACGCCGGCAGCTGGGTCCGGAGCTGGGGCGCCTCGCCCCAGGCGGCCCACGACGGGCTCGGCTCGCTCGACGACCACCCGCCCCTCGCCGACGTGACCCTGCGCCAGGTGGTGCGCATCAGCGGTGGCGGGCGCCGGGTGCGCATCCGCTTCACCAACGAGTTCGGGACCGCGCCCGTCACCATCGGCGCGGCGCAGGTGGGCCTCGCGGTGCCCGGCGGCGGGGTGCGGCCGGGCAGCGAGCGCGTGCTGACCTTCTCCGGCGCGTCGGCCGTCACCGTCCCGGCGGGGGCGCCGATCCTCAGCGATCCGGTCGACCTGCCCCTGCCCGCCCTCGCCAAGCTGTCCATCAGCCTCTACCTCCCTGGGCGTGTGGAGACCTGCACCTGCCACGACCCCGCCCTGGAGACCGGCTGGACGATCCCGGGCGACACCGTCGCCGCCCCGACCCTGCCGGAGAACGCCGAGGTTCTGCCGGTGCGGGCCCTGATCTCCGCCGTCGAGCTGCTCACCGACGCCCCGGCCAAGGCCATCGTCGTGGTGGGCGACTCCCGCACCGACGGCGCCGGCTCGACCCCGGACACCAACCACAGCTGGCCGGAGCTGCTGGCCGAGCGTCTCACCGAGCGGGGCGTGGCCGCCGGCTACGTCTCCAACCAGGGAATCAGCGGCAACCGGATGCTCAACGACGGCATCGGTGTCGCCGCCCTGGCCCGCTTCGACCGTGACGTGCTGGCGACGCCCGGCCTCGGCTACGTGGTGCTCTCCGTGGGCGGCAATGACCTCGGCATCTCCTTCGCCCCACAGGACGGTCCGCTGGCGGATTTCCTGAAGATGTTCCCTGGCGCGCCGGTGACGACGGACGACGTCATCGCGGGCTACCGGCAGCTGATCGCCCGGGCGCGCGAACGCGGCGTGAGGGTCTACGCCACGACGATCCCGCCCTACGAGGGTGCGGAAGTCTACACGCCGGCGGGCGAGAGCGCACGCCAGACGGTCAACGAATGGATCCGCACCGGCGGCGCCTTCGACGCCGTGCTGGACTTCGACGCCGTCTGGCGTGACCCGGACCGCCCCAGCCGGATCAGGGCGGACTTCCACGCCGGTGACCATCTGCACGGCAACGATGCGGGCTACCGGGCCCTGGCCGACTCCATAGACCCGTCGCTGTTCAGTTGAGTCAGCCGGCCTGCCGCTGAGAACACCACCTCGCGCACTGGGTGGCAGAGGCAGATCCTGACAAGTACCAGCGGAAGCCGGCGTCGGGTCCTCCAGCGGGGGCGCGCCCCACCGTGGCGAGGGCTGGCCGGGCGGCTCCGGGAGGGCTCAAGCGGGCTCACGCCAAGGTCATGCGGCGGCTGATGCCGCCGCTGACCACCATCCGGTTCCGCGCGGTCCGAGATGTCAGATCTGCCGGCGAAGCCACTCCAGGCCCTCTTCGGCGCGGTTGACAATGGTGAAGTGGCTGTCGCCCGCGCAGAGCCGCAGCTCGGCGGTCGGGCAATGGGCCGCCAGCCATGACCCGTGAGCAGCGGGGATGATCCGGTCCGCGGTGCCGTGCAGGAGCAGGACGGGGGCGCTGATGGTGCCGGGATCACAGCCCCACGCAAGGGTGTAGGAGACGTCGTCGTCGATCTGGCCGTACGGGCCGGCGGCGAGAGCCGGTTCGCCGACCTTTCCCAGCCACCCCCACGGCCCCTCGAACAAGGCCAGATCGGCCGCGGTGAACTGGCAATCGTAGGCGAAGCCCGACGCCTGCAGCGCCGCCCTCACTTCGCGGCCCGCCGCCGCCGTCCCCAGCGCGGCCACGCCGGACGGGACCATCCCGGCGAACCAGTCCAGTCCATCCGCGCCGTACGGGGCGATGCCGGCCAGACTCAGCACCCCCTGGACGCGATCACCCAGAACCGCCGCGCATCCCAGAGCATAAGACCCGCCGCCGGAGTACCCCGCGACGGCGAACCGATCGATGCCGAGCGCGTCCGCGACGGCTGCCGCGTCAGCGGCGACCGACGCGATGGTGCGCCCCGGTGCGACGCTGGAGCCACCGTAGCCCGGCCGGTCGAAGGACACCCAGCGCAACCCCAGCCTGTCGGCCGCGGCGAAGAGCGGCTCCGGAGGCGCCCCCACGTTGGGCGTACCGTGATGCCACAAAACAGGCAGCCGCCCGCTCCCCTTCGAAGCGGTGTCGTAGACGTGCAGCGTGCGGCCCACACCTACCTGGACGTCCAGCTCGATCATCTCATCCTCCTGTCCGCGGTCAACGCTCGCCGCCCTCCCTCAGCCCTGCGGGCGGTAGTACGGAGGGTCGCCCAGGATGATCGGATTGACCATCAGGTTCGCGAGCAACAAGGTACCGGTGAGGGTGGGACCGCCGAGGATCGCGACGCGTCGAACGAGCTTGGCCAGGCCGTTCATCCGGTCGACGTTCGCACCCCTGTTACACGAGAACTCGTGCTCAGTGATCGTCGCAGCAGGCAGTTCGGGCTCCCTCGAGCTGGGCGGGGTCGTTCCACCAGTGGCTCGCCGTGCTCTGGTGGACGGGGACGCGCTCCTTGACCTTGCCGGCAGGCGCGGAGGCCGCGGGTGTCGCCTGGCCGGTGGTGGTGGAGGACGGGTAAGGCGCGAGGAGCTGCTCGACGGTGTGGTGTCTCCCGCCGACGACGACGGCGGTGACGTTGGCGGCGTCCTCGATGCGGGACAGCGGGTCGCCGTCGATGATGGCCAGGTCGGCGTACATACCCTTGGCGATCCTGCCCAGCGGGAGGCCGAGGTAGGCCCCGGACGTGCTGGTCGCGGCGGTGAGCGTTTCGCGCGGGGTCAGGCCGTACTTGACCATGGCGCGCAGGTTCATGTGCAGGCTGATCCCGAGGTGATCGATCGGTGCGTCGGTGCCGGCGGTGACCACGCCGCCGCCGCGGATCATCGCCGTGAGCTGCGCGACCTGGTTGGCGAGGTTCGTCCGGATCACCTGGACCGCCGTCGGGTCGGCGGTCTGCGCCGTGGTGACCGTCGTCCGGAGCTGCGCCATCCGCCAGTTCGGGTAGAGCCGGCGAACCCGTTCGTCGGTGACCAGCGAGGTGTCGTCCCTGTAGAGGGTCGAGGAGTTGAACAGGGTGGGGGTTCTGGCCATCTTCGAGGCGTTGAACATGGAGATGACGTCCGAGTAGGCGGAGCCGACATTCGTGACGGTGCGTGAGTAGCCGAACCGGTTGGTGGCGCCGACGTGCTCGGTCTGGTCGCCGCCCATGGCGATCGCCGGATAGTGGTAATGCGAGCTGACCGGCTTGCCCTGGCGGTGGGCCCAGTCGATGACCTCCCTGTGCCAGGCGACCGGCAGTCGCACGTAGCACTTCATCATGTCGTAGTCGAGGGCGGCGGCCCGCTGCAGTTCGAGCCGCAGTTGATCGTGGGAGTACGTCGGGCGCATGAAGTTGTAGTAGATGCGCGCCCCGTCGATGGCCTCGCCGGTGCCCAGGTAGCGCGGTGCGAGCCGGGAACCGGACTGCACCGACTCGCGCTCCTCGACCATGTGGTACGCAGGTGAGCCAGGCGAGCGCGTCGTGGTGACGCCCAGGGCGAGCCACAGCGGACCCTGCCGCGATCCGTAGGCGTAGCCCTGCATCTCACGGTGATGGTGGATGTCGATCAGGCCGGGCATGACGAACCTGTCGCGGGCGTCGATCCGGGTGCCGGGCCTTCCGTCCCGGTGCGGCTCGATCGCGGTGATGCGCTGGCCTCGTACGATGATGTCGACGTCACGGACGACGCTGTTGGAGAGGCCGTCCCACATGCGGCCGGCGTGAATGACGACCTGATCGGGGCCGGTGTCGTTGCGCCAGGTCAGCCGCATCGGAATCGACCGGGCGGGCTTGCCGTCGAGGCGCACACTCTTGAGACGTCCCTCGTTCAGGTAGAGGAGGGTGGCCGAGTCGCCTGCCCAAACGGGGGCGTCGGTGACCTCCCGGGTGACCTGACGGGCGCTGCCGGTGGGCCGTCCGGTCTTGTCGACGGGCAGGACCCACAGGAGCGATTCCATGGCGAAGGCGAGCATGGTGCCGTCAGGGGACCAGACGGGGCCGTCGTCACCACGCGTCTGCAGGGATCGGTGCGGCGCGGGGTCGATGTACGTGCCGGCACCCGTGGCCCGGTCGACGAGCAGGATTTTGGACAGTCCCTCACGGTAGCGTCGTGAGTACGGCACCACCGCGGCCAGCGCAAGGGTCCTGCCGTCGGGTGACCAGGTCGGGCGGCCTGGTTCGAAGGTGGCGTCGAAGACCTTCTGGATGTCGCCGGTGGCGACTTCCACGACCCACAGGGCGCCGTCCTGGTCCAGGTAGGCGATCTCCCTCCCGTCGGGCGACCACCGGACCGACAGGGCGGCGGAGTCGGTCAGATGGGTCACCTGCCGGTCGGCGCCGGTGTTCAGGTCGCGGACCCAGATATTGAGGGTGCCGGTACGGTCGGTGACGAACGCCAGTTGCCGCCCGTCCGGGGAGAAATCCGGGTCGGCTTTCCACCAGCGGTCACGGAAAAGCGGTTCCGGCGTGCCACCGATGCGCATCAGATAGATGTCGTTGAGCGCGCGGAAGGCGACGGCGGACCCGTCCGGGGACACGGCCGGGCTGCCGATTCCGACGACGGGGAACGACCCGGGCTCGTCGAATACGCGGACCCTCTTCTTGTACTTCGGCGTCGTCGTCGTCAGCGCGGCGGTGAAGCCGATGGTGCCGACGGACGCGGAGTTGAGGCGGCGGACCTTGATGGTGCCCGCGGAGGTGTAGTAGTAGCGTCCGTCCGGGGCGAACCGGGCACGGAACGGGAAGACTTCCTCGCCGGTGACGAGGGCGCCCGCCGTGCCGGCCAGATCATTGGCGCCCGAGTGGAAGAGGTGGTAGGCGAGGTCGGTGCCGTTCGGCAGCCAGGACGGCTGGTGGATGACCTGACCTGTGGGCACCGTGACCGCGGTGGTGCGCGTGCCGGTGGCGACCTCGATGACGTCGATCCTGGTGTCGGCCACGACGAACGCGACCTTCCTCCCGTCGGGTGACCAGGCCGGCTCGTACTCCTCGGCAGAGCTGTCGGTCAGGACGCGGCTCGCTCCGGTGGCGACGTCGAGCAGGTGGATCCCGTAGCTGCCCCCCGCATCGGAGGAGTAGGCGATGGTGCGCCCGTCCGGGCTGTAGCGGGGCTCTCGATGATCGAACGGGCCGGTGGTCAACTGCGTGATCGCGGACCCGTCGGGCCGGATCGTCCACAGGTTGAAGACACCGTCGCGATACGACTGGAACACGATGGTGGATCCGTCCGGGGACCAGTCGGGCTGGGCGACGTCGTACAGATCGCTGGTGAGCCTCCGGGCGGTGCCCCCGGAGGCGGAGCAGACCCACAGCACACCGAGCAGGTCGATGGCGAGCAGGCGGCCGTCGGGCGAGGGCGCGACGCCGAAGTCGGTGCCGGCGGCGACGGATGTCTTACCGGCGTCCCCCGCTACGCCGGCCCTCGCCGGTGAGGCCGGGGCGAGCACGGCGGCGAGGACGGCACCGCCACCCGCCAGGACGGCCCGGCGGGACGGGCGTGACATCGATCCGGAGGTGGAGGTGCTGGGGGGAACCGGTGAGTGAGACATCGGGGCTTTTCACTCCACTTTTCACACATGGTCAGATAGTCATCGAGCTGACACCCTCCTTCGGAGAAGGCGTCAGTGATCGGCTGAACGTGATGACGAGCTATTCCTGGTCCGCGGCGAAACGCGCTATCTGCCTGGCGTTCGTCCGGTTGATCATCGCCACCACCCGCCAACTCATCGAGCAGAGGCGGGCTGATGTGCTCATTGAGGGCAGTGGGACCTGCTTGACTAAAGTATGTGCATAGGAATGTACATACGTCGGTCAACAGAATTGGTCAAGAGGGGCGGGTGGGACGGGATCGCGTCGTGGGTCCGCGTCAGACCGGACAGCCGGGCGTGAACTCGATCGGGGCTGCGCACCTTGGATCGACGACCGCCACTGCTACAACCATCACGGCGGAATCGGGCGGTGGTGACGGTGCGCCCCGCCTCGTCGGCGTGCTCGATGCGCTGTCGCAGCAGCCGCATGGCGATGCGGCGGTTGAGGCTGAACTGTCGCTCGGTATCGACCACGACGACGATCCCCGTGGACCGGTGGGTCGCCCGTACGGCCGTGCCGGCCTTGTTCCGATGTTGACCGCCGGGGCCGCCGGTGCGGCAGGCGACGATGTCGACGTCCGCTTCCGCGAACGTCGTACGCGGGGTGTCGACCTGGCACGGCTCGGCGATGACGTACCAGTTCTTCCGGCCGGTGCCGGCCCGGTACGGGCTGGAGGCCTGCCAGCACAGAATTCCGGTCCACGAGGCGGCGAACGCCTCGGCGCCGTCACCTCACGGCCGCCCCCGCTTGCGGCGCCGCGATCAACGCGATCAGCAGGGACGGCCGCTACGGTTACGCGGTCAAGGGCACGAGGGCGGAGCTGTGGGACCTTCGCAGCGGCAAGAGGACGCGCAGCGGCGCTCCGGCTTCACCACGGCGTACCAGCGGGCCATGCCCGACTTCGTCGCCCAGCTCCGCTTCGACCTCGCCGGCCGGGCCGTCCGCTATTTGAGCGACCGCGGCGTCGTCTACACCGAGGACGTTGCAATGGTGTCCGACCGGCCGTGGGCGCAACTCGAACTCGTCCACGAACAGTGGCTGCCCGCTCCACTCGCTGTGGCCGAACGACAGCTCATCCAGCGACCGCAGGAATCGAGCGCCCTGGGGCGACGGCAGGGTACGGCTGTTCCAGCGGGGATAGGGGCCGCCCACGATCAGCATGGTCAAGAGGCGCTGGCAGTATTCCTCGACTCTCACGTTTTCAGGCAGATGCCCGCTCTGCACGGGTTCGCCAGCAAGTGATGACGGTTCGTGATGGTCGACCTTGCGACCAAAGATCGCTACTCCATTGAGGGAATGGGCGGCCGGTAAATGGATGGCGGACCATCACGGCCTGTCCCTACACTCGGCCTCATGTCTACGCCCCGAATTTCCTAGCCAGGACACCCGCTTCCACGCCACCCGTGTGTCCTCTAGCAAATCCGGAGTGCAGTCCTATGCTCACCCTACGTGGCGTCGACGTGCGTGCGGGCGCCCACCTCCTGCTGTCCGGCGTCACCGCCCACGTCGCCCCCGGCGACCGCGTCGGCCTGGTCGGCCGTAACGGCGCCGGCAAAACGACCCTCATGAAGACCCTTGCCGGAGCGCTCCCGCCTGCGGCCGGCGAGATCGTCCGCACCGGCCCCGTCGGCTACCTGCCGCAGGACCCGGCCGCCGCCGACCCGGCTGTCACCGTCCTCGACCGCGTCCTGTCCGTCCGCGGCCTCGACCAGGTGGTCCGCGACCTGCGGGCCGCCGGGGCCGCCCTGGCCGAGCGCGGCGACGAGCGGGCCATGGCCCGCTACGTCCGGGTTGAGGCCGAGTTCCAGGCCCGCGGCGGGTATGCGGCTGAGGGCGAGGCCGCCCACGTCGCCGCCGGGCTCGGCCTGCCCGACCGGGTGCTGAACCGGCCGGTGGGCGACCTGTCAGGCGGATGGCGCCGCCGCGTGGAGCTGGCCCGGGTGCTGTTCGCCGAGCCCGGCGTCCTGCTGCTCGACGAGCCGACGAACCATCTCGACGGCGACTCCATAGCCTGGCTGCGCTCTTTCCTGGCCGGCCATTCCGGAGGCCTGGTCCTCATCACCCATGACACCGGGCTGCTGGCCGACGTGGTCAACCGCGTCTGGCACGTTGAGCACGGCGCACTGGAGGCGCGCAACACCGGCTGGCACGCTTACCTCGCCGACCGCGAGGCCGACGACCGTCGCAGGACGCGCCTGCGGTTCGCCGCCGAGCGCAAGGCCGCAGCGCTTCACGCCCAGGCCGGCCGCATGCGCTCCAACGTGGCCACCGCGACCCGGGCCAGAGACATGGCCCGGCGCGCGGAACGCATGCTCGCCGAGACTCCCCCGCCCCGCGTCGCCGAGAAGGTCGCCCGCATCCGGCTGCCCGAGCCCGCGCCCAGCGGCCGCACGCCGCTCAGCGCGATCAGCCTGGCCAAGTCGTACGGCGGGCGGCCGGTGCTGGCAGGGGTGGACCTGGCCGTTGACCGGGGCAGCCGGCTCGTGGTTCTGGGGCTCAACGGCGCGGGCAAGACCACGCTGCTCAGGCTGCTGGCCGGGTACGAACGGCCCGACTCGGGACGGGTCGTGCACGGGCACGGGCTGCGTCTGGGCTACTTCGCCCAGGAGCACGACACGCTCGACCCGGCGCACACGGTCGGGCGGCACCTGGCCGGCGCAGCCCCGCACCTGAGCGACGGCGAGGCCCGGACGGTGCTGGGGTCGTTCTTGTTCGGCGGCGACGACGTGGACAAGCCCGTCCGGGTGCTGTCGGGCGGGGAGAAGACCCGGCTGGCGCTGGCCGGGCTGGTCAGCTCCCAGGCCAACGTGCTGCTGCTGGACGAGCCGACCAACAACCTCGACCCGGCCTCCAAGGCCGAAGTGCTGGCGGCCGTGGCCGCGTATCGGGGCGCCGTGGTGATGGTCACGCACGACCAGGAGGCCGTCGCAGCGCTTCGGCCGGACCGGGTGCTGCTGCTGCCCGACGGGGTCGAAGACCTGTGGAACGACGGCTACGCCGATCTGATCGCCCTGGCCTGATCACGCCGGCTCCTCGGTCACGGTTTCGATCGCCATCCTGGGCACCTCGGCTGTGAAGGCGCCGTCCCGCCAGTACACGATCGGGCGGGGCGGCGGTTGCCACCTTGGCAGGAGGAGTGGCCGAAGTGGCGCTCCAGGAGCACGCCAGGGGTCGCCGACGTGCTCTCGGAGTGCGACTGTACCGCTTGGCTTCTCGATCGCGGATGAGGAAGCGGAAGGAGGCGAGCCGCTCGCCGAGGTCCATGAGCAGGTTACGGGCCTGCTGGGCCGTCCAAGCGCCGGTCGGGTTCGCGGTCATGCCCAGGACGTGCGCGCGCCGCGTCGCCATCTCGATGACGAGCAGCACGTACAGGCGCTTCAAGGAGATCGTGTCGGTCGGCAGCCCTTTCGCCTGGACGCGCAAGAACGTCCGCCAGGAGGTGTGGACGCTTCGGGGAGTCGGGCAGGCCCGCTGGCGTCACCAGTCGATGAGCCCGCCCGCGAGGTTTTCCACGATCCCGTCGGGGTCGGTCAGGAGCAACTGGTCGCGTGGGTCATAGACCAGCCGCAGCCGGCGGCGTGCATGGATCTCGCACGGAAGCAAATTGCCCCTGTCGGAGGGGTGGACTAGCCTCGAACTCGTGATCTTGTCCGGTGTCCGATTCCTCCTCCTCGGCCCTCTGGAGATCATCGTCGAGGGCCGGCCCGTCCACCTGACCGGCAGGCAGCGGGCGCTGCTGTCGGCCCTGCTCCTGGACGCCGGGGGTGTGGTGTCCGTGGAACGGCTGGCCGACCGCCTCTGGGGGGAGGACCTGCCGCCCTCCGCCCCGGCACGGCTGCGCGCGCTGATCACGGAGCTCCGCCGGGCGCTCAGCCCCCACGGACGCGACGTCGTCCTCACCCGGAGCCCGGGATACATGATCCCCGCCAAAGCGGCCGCGGTGGACGCCGAGGAGTTCGCCTCGCTGGTGGAGAACGCACGGCACGCGTCCGGGGACGACCGGCACCAGGCCGCGCTGGATCTGTACGATCAGGCTCTCGCGCTGTGGCGCGGCGACCCCTTCGCCGATCTGGCCGACCCGGTCGCCCAGGCCGAGCGGCACCGGCTCGAGGAGCTCAGATGCGAGGCGGCCGAGGGCCACGCCGCCGCGCTGCTCGGGATGGGGCGAAGCCGGGCGGCCATCGCCGGCCTGACGCGGCTCCTCGCCGAACAGCCGCTCCGTGAGCGGCCCCACGCGCTGCTCATGCGGGCACTGCGCGACGACGGCCGGCTCCCCGACGCGCTCGAGGTCTACCGGGACTTCCGGACGAGGCTCGTACACGAGGTCGGGGTGGAACCGAGCGGAGAGCTGCAGCGGCTTCACCAGCGCCTGCTCGAGGAGCAGGAGCCGACGGCCGAGACGGTCACGCGGGCGCCCGTGCCGCGCCAGCTGCCGCCCGTCACCAGCCGCTTCGTGGGCCGTTCCGCGGAGCTGCGGCGCATGGACGCCGGCCGGGTGACGCTCGTGGTCGGCCCCGCCGGTGTGGGGAAGAGCGCGCTGGCGATCCGGTGGGCACACCGCGCGAGCGATCGCTTCCCCGACGGGCAGTTGTTCCTCGACCTGCGGGGCTTCGACCAGCGGGAGCCGATGCCTCTCCCCGAGGCGCTGCAGCTGCTGTTACAGGGGCTCGGCGCGGCGGTGAAGGACATACCGGTCGAGCTGGACGCTCAGATCGCGCTCTACCGCTCGCTTCTGGCGGGACGGCGGGTGCTGGTGGTCCTGGACGACGTGGCCGACCCGGAGCAGGTACGCGCGTTGCTGCCCGCGGACCCCGGATGCCGGGCCGTCATCACGAGCCGCAACCGGCTGGGCGGCCTGGTGGCCATGGACGGGATCGAGCGCCTCACACTGGACGTGCTGGACCACGAGGAGGCGCACCAACTGCTCGCCCACGGCATCGGCGAGGACCGCCTGCTGCGGGAGCCGGACGCCGCCGAAGAGCTCGTGGCGCTCTGCGGCCGGCTGCCGCTGGCGCTGTCCATAGCCGTGTCCTGGATCGGCGACCACGGGCACCGGATGATCGGCCATTACGTCCATCAGCTCGCGGACCGGGGGCGGCTGGTGAGGTTGCGCGTGGAGGGCGACGAGAGCGTGGCCGTCCAGGCGGCCCTCGACCTGTCGCACAACGCGTTGCCGCCGGCGGCGCAGCGGATGTTCCGCCTGCTCGGACTGGCGCGGGGGAGCGGTATCTCTCCTGCGGCGGCGGCCGCCCTGACGAGGACCAGCCGCGAGCGCGCGGAGGACCTGCTCGCCACGGTGGCGCGGATCCACCTGATCAAGGAAACGGGGCCGCACCGTTTCGCCGCCCATGACCTGGTGCTGGAGTACGCCGCACAGCGCAGCCGCGCCGAGGACAGCGCGAGCGAGCGGCGGGCCGCCGTCCAGCGGCTGCTCGACTACTACCTGACCACGGTCATCGGCGCCACCGCGGCGGCCGGCTTCGAAGTCGCGGAGCTCGCCTACGACGGGGCTCAGCCGGAGGTCACGCCGACGACCTTCGACGCCGCGGCCGACGCCCTCGACTGGCTCGACACCGAGTGGGACAACCTCGTGGCCGCCGTGTCGTACGCCGCCGCGCACGGGCCGCGGCCGTACGCGTGGTTGCTGGTCGAGGTCCTGACGGACATCCTGCACCACCGGCGGACCCGTGGAGAGTGGCTGCGTCTCGCGCAGATCGCGCTGGCCGCCGCCGAGGACGAGCGGAACTTCAGAGGGCAGGCGGCGATGCACCATTCGCTCGGACTCGCCCGATGGCGCATGGCCGACCTCAAGGACGCCATGGATCACTACGAGCGCGCGCTGGCACTGTCGCGCCGGGCGGGCTGGCCGCTGGGCAAGGCCAGGGCGCTCCAAGGCTGCGGCGTGGTGCTCAAACAGCAGGGTGAGCCGCACCAGGCCATCCCGCGTTATCGGCGGTCGGTGGAGATCCATCACGCGCTCGGGTCGGTGCGCGGCGAGGCGGGCGGACTGAACAACCTGGCCTCGGCCTACCTCATCCTCGCGCGGCTGGATCGCGCCGAGGAATGCCTGCGGGCTTCCCTTCCCTTGACCAGGGAGTCCGGCGACCGGCATCTCCAGACGCTGACACTGGTCAATCTGGCTCTGGTGCGCAAGAGGCAGGCCCGGTTCCCCGAGGCGCTGGAATCCCTGGAGGAAGCGCTGGCCCTGGCCGAGGCCGACGGGTTGAGGTACGCCGAGGCGGTGACGTACGAGACGTTCGGCTTGGTGCACCGCGATGCCGGCCACTACGAGCGGGCGATCGATGTCTTCGGCCGGAGCCTGGCCATCGCCGGGGAAGTCGGGAATCGGCGGTGCCAGATCGCCTCTCTGACCGGCATGGCGGGAGCGGAGCTGGAGCTCGGCAGCCCGGACAGCGCGGACAGCGCGGACAGCGCGCTCGCCCGCCTCGACGCCGCGCTGGACCTCGCCGAGCACACGGGCATCGACCTGGACGAGGTGTTGCTCGGCCGCGCGGAGTTCCATTACCGCCAGGGCAGGTACGCGACCGCATGGGACGAGGCGGACCGGTCGCTGCAGCTGGCGCTCACGTCTAATCTGCTGAACGTGCCGCGGCTGCACGGCCTGCTCGCCGCCATCCACCTGGCGGTGGGTGACGTGGAGCAGTGCGTCGAGGCGTGCGAGCAGGCCCTGCAGGAGGCGCGGCGATCCGGACAGCGGCTGGACTACGCCCGCGCCCTGATGACACTCGGCCATGCCGTGAAAGGCACGGAGCGCGAGGAGTCCCGACGCCTTTGGGGGCAGGCCCATGCCTTGTTCACGGACATCGGCGCACCGGAGCGGTCCACGTCCGCGGCACTGCTGGGTCAAGCGCCCGAGGCCCTCTGAAACAGCCTCATCGCGCCGGGCTGTCGTTCAAGAACGCTGATCTGGTGGCGCACGGCAAGGATCTCGACGTCCTTGCGTTCGTTATGGTCAGGTAGGCCAGGCGAAGGAGCACGGCCGATCATCATGCCGCACCTGCCTCCCTCTCCTGAGAGGAGGAGCTCGCGTACGCCACTCGAAGCCCTCACAGAGGCATGACCTGGACGGATGCAATTATCGGCAGGCACAAGGTCCCGTCCATCGTCGTGGAATGTCCCCCGGATCATGCTCCCGATCTGCATGTAAGCCCTTTTCGGTCCATGCAAATAACATTGCTTTGTGTCTGAAATGTCAGAAACCTGGCTCCTCTTATCGTTGGGTGGGAATTTAATTTCGACCGTTGCGCCGTAATTCGGAAGACCAGATCATCGTGATCATCATCGTTTCGGCCGCAGGGCTGGAGAGGAGACATCATGATGGGTCTCGTAGATCGTCTGCTTGCACGCGTCGCCCACAAGGTGACCGTGGAAGCCGCCTGCACCAACACCTACTACTGCAAGGACGGGGTCAAGTACCTCCGTTCTTGCTGCCTCGACCAGGGGTGCCAGACGGTCAGGGTCGGCACCTGCTGACGCGGTCGGCATAGCATCCGCGGGCGGCGGCCGGCCGCCGCCCGCGCACCGGTTGAGGCGCGCGGACCGCCTCGCTTGGCCTGCTGGTGCCCGGTGGCTCGCCCGCGCTCGACGGGACGGCCGCGGCAGCCGCCACGGGACAGATCCGGGCGAACCTGATCGCGTCCTTCGACGACATCGTCGATCTCTTCGTGAGGAACCCCTGATGCCCTACCTGACCGCCGCTGTCGTGCTCATCGGCGTGCTGTGCTTGTTGAACCTGCTGCTCACCCTGGGCCTCGTCCGCCGGATACGACAGCTGAGCGAGGGAAACGTCCAGCATGCCGGACCTCCCCTCGCGCTGGGTCCCGGCTCACCCATCGGAGAGTTCGCCGCCGTCACCGTCGACGGCGAACCGGTGTCCCACGACTCGATCGCCGGGCTGGTCGGGTTCTTCTCCGCCGGATGCGAACCCTGCCACAAGCTCCTTCCCCAGTTCGTGACGCACGCCCGCGCCCTCGGACGGCAGAACGTGCTGGCGGTGGTCGCCGGGGACGACGCCGAAATGGTGGCAGCGCTCACGCCGGTGGCCCGGGTGCTCGAGGAGGAC
Organism: Nonomuraea sp. NPDC051941; assembly: GCF_044593615.1. Lineage (NCBI taxonomy): Bacteria > Bacillati > Actinomycetota > Actinomycetes > Streptosporangiales > Streptosporangiaceae > Nonomuraea > Nonomuraea sp. NPDC051941. Next base: position 43,858 of record NZ_JBIUCF010000062.1, on the reverse strand, counting down.
TTCGACGGCCCGGTGGCCGGCGCGTTCCAGAACACATGGACGCCGGCGGTCTACCTTCTCGGCTCCGATCATCGCGTCGTCGCCGCAGGCGGTCGCCTGGAGGACCTCCCCGTCGCGTCGTCGGCATGAGCGGCGGCCAGATCGGGGTGCCCGGGGCGCGCAGCCCGGTCGGACTGCGGGAACTGGTCTCGGCCGCGGTGGAGGCCGTGTCTCTGACCTGGCGGTCAGCCTCAGGAGGGGTGACCGGCTATGTCTTCGTGACGTTCGCTGGGGCGGCGGCCCCGATTGTCACCGCATGGCTGACCAAATCGGTCATCGACCGGCTGGCCACCTCTGAAGGCACGGTCGCGGGGCTCGCGCTCGGGCTCGCGGCGGCGGGGCTGTCCGCCGCCGCGCTTCCGGGGATCAGCCGCTACCTGCGCGCTCAGACCGGCCGCCGCGCGGGAGCCGTCGCGACCGACCGGCTCTTCGCGGCGGCCGAGCGGCAGGTCGGTCTCCGGCGTTTCGAGGATCCGGTGTTCCTCGACCGGCTGCGCCTGGCGCAAGAGGGCGCCGGGATCACGGCCGATCTCGTCAGCGGATTGTGTGGAAGCCTGCACGGCGTCTTGTCCCTCATCGGGTTCGTGGGGTCCCTGCTGATCCTCAGCCCCGTCATGACCGCGCTGGTGCTGCTGGCCGCCATCCCGGCGCTTGTCGCCGAACTGCTCCTGTCGCGCAGGCGCGCCGCCATGCAGTGGGACACCGAGCAGATCCACCGCCGCGAGTTCTTCTACAGTCGGCTGCTCACCGGCGTGCAGGCCGCCGTGGAGATCCGGCTGTTCGGCATCGGCGCGTTCCTTCGCGCACGGATGATGACCGAGCGGCGCGAGGCCGACGCCGCCGAGAGCCGGATGGACCGCCGGGAACTGCTCACTCAGGGCGGACTGACGATACTGAGCGCGGCCGTCGCGGGCGCCGGGCTGTGGTGGGCGATCATGGCCGCCCGTCAGGGCTCGCTCAGCGTCGGCGACGTCGCCATGTTCGTCGCGGCCGTCGGTGGTGTGCAGGCCGCGCTGGACACGCTGGTCTCCTCGATCGCGTCCTTTCACCGGCAGCTCCTCACCTTCTCTCATTACGTCGCGGTGACCAGGGCCGAGCCTGATCTGCCGAGCGTGTCGGAGGGGACGGCTCCCGTGCTGCGCCGGGGCCTGGAGCTGCGAGACGTCTGGTTCCGCTACGACGACGATCATCCGTGGGTGCTGCGCGGCGTCGATCTGGCGATTCCACACGGCCGTTCGGTCGCCCTCGTCGGGTTGAACGGCGCGGGCAAGAGCACCCTCATCAAGCTTCTGTGCAGGATGTACGATCCGACGCGCGGCCAGATCCTGTGGGACGGCGTGGATCTGCGGGACATCCCGCCTCCCGCGCTCCGCGAGCGGATCAGCGCCGTGTTCCAGGACCACATGAACTTCGACATGTCCGCCGCCGAGAACATCGGGCTCGGCGACCTGTCCGCCCTGGACGAGCCGGCCCGAATCCGAGAGGCAGCCGTCCGCGCAGGAGTGCACGACACGCTCTCGGGGCTGCCGCGCGGCTACGACACGCTGCTCACGCGCATGTTCTTCTCCGAGGCGGACAAGGGCGATCCCGAAACGGGGGTGGTGCTTTCGGGCGGGCAGTGGCAGCGTCTGGCAGTGGCCAGGGCCCTTGTCCGCGATGGCAGGGATCTGATGATCCTCGACGAGCCCAGCTCCGGCCTCGACCCGGAGGCCGAGCACGAGGTCCACACCAGTATTCGGGAGTACCGGCAGGGTCGTACGAGCCTGCTGATCTCCCACCGGCTCAGCGCCGTTCGGGATGCCGACCTCATCGCCGTACTCCACGATGGGCGGATCGCCGAGTTGGGGCCGCACGAGGCACTGCTCTCCGCGGACGGCCACTACGCCCGCCTGTTCCGGCTCCAAGCCGCGGGATATCAGGAGGCGCGATGACCTGGAGCAGGCTGTTCCTTTTGGCAGGCGGCGTGCTGGCGCTGGGAGCCTCGCTGTGGTGGATCCGCCGACGCTACCTGGTCGCCACCGTCGACGGGCCGAGCATGGAACCCACCCTGCGCTCCGGGGACACGCTGCTCGTCCGCAGGACGAAGCTGGTCCACGCGGGTCAGATCGTGGTCGTCCGGATCGAGGATCCACCGCCCATCGACGGACTGCCACCGGGTCTCGAACCGGGTGGCGAGGACGAGTTGCCGGAGAAGCCGGATCATCCCGGTTGGCGGTTGCTCGTAAAACGGGCGGTCGCGGTTCCCGGAGACCCCGTACCGAGACAGGGCTTTCCGGCGTTTCGCGACGCACCCGAGACCGTCGTGCCCCGGCATGCCCTGGTCGTGCTGGGCGACAATCCGGACGCCAGCTGGGACTCCCGGGACTTCGGTTTCGTGCGAGGTGACGAGTTCGTCGGCGTGATGGTGCGCCGCCTGGCACCGCCCTGACCGCCTCGGTCACGGCACGGGAAGTGGTCAGCTTGTAGCTGCCGGTGCGATGGTCCACGGAGCCGTTATCGGGGTGACGATCGGAACGCTGGACGCGCCGCGGAAGGCCACCGATGCCTCGGCGAATCTCCAGCCCTAGGTGATTGCGAGGAATGCGGCGTTTGCAAAGGAGTCATCGAGTGATGCGATGCCATGCGTGATGGTCGATCGCGGCAGAATCCTTGATCGCCTGGACTGCCTGGTACAGATGACGAGCTTGGCCGTGCCGAGCTTCCGCTGGCCGAGGAAGTTGAACCCGTCGTCGATGTAACTGCGGTCGGCTTGGGAGGTGTGGTGTCCGTGGCGGCGGCGCCAACTATGTGCAGTGCCGCCAACGCTTGATTTATCGAAAGCAGCGCGTCGCCAATGATTTGCTGAACATGTACAGAATGCCTTGTCTCAAACTTCGGTAGGGCTCGCGCACGAATTCTGGGGACTTCGACTGCCTAAGAGGTCGCACAGATAGGCACGGTGATACCCAAGCAGCGAGGCAGGTACGGAGCCCTGACGATCATGGAGTTGCGACGCTCCGTGATCATGGATGGTGCCTTTCTTAAGTACACCCCCTTACTCGGCGGCCACCGTCGCCTGCCACGCGCCCGGGCGCATGCCTGTCGCCTTCCGGAAGAACACCGAGAAGTTGGACGCGTCGGGGAAGCCGAGCGTGTTGGCGCAGGCGGCCGCGGTGAGGCGGTCGTGTGCGAGGAGCCGTTTGGCTTCCAGGACGATCCGATCGACGATGTACGCCTTCGCGCTGCGGCCGGTGACCTGCTGCACCGCTCTTGTGAGGGTGCGGGGCGCGTATCCCAGTGTCCGGGCGTAGTAGCCGGCGTCGTGATGTTCCCGGAAGTGCGCTTCGACGCTGGACCGGAACAGTCGGAAGACCGGATTGATCGACCGTGCTTCGGCGTGGGGGGGCCGGAGCCGGGCGATGAGCGCGGAGAGCAGGATCTCGGGCAGCTGCGTCGAGATATCCCCGGGTGGGGCGGATGCTTCGAGGAGGAGATGGTTGCGCGCGGCGTCGACGTACGGCCAGTCGGCGTCGGGAATGCTCCAGTGTGCGACCAGGTCCGGGGACGCGACGAGCTCCCGGGTGGCGTGGGTGACCGGCGCGGTCGGCACGAACAGCACGACGTGCCCAGCCACGCCGGCGATGTCATCCCATCGGTGCACAGCTCCAGGAGCGACCCACACCGCGGACCGCTCCTGGAGCGGGTGTCGGAGGAAGTCCACGGTGACGGATCCGTGCCCGGCATCGACGACGGCGAGGACGTGGAAGTCGGCACGCTGTGTCCCGCCGTCGTTCAGCTCGCGAAGGCGGTCGAACGTCATGGTTTCGACAGTGGCGGCACGGCGCCCGACGGGCTGGTAGGTCATCTGCCGGATCACGGTCATCTGTCCAGTTTCCACCATCAGGCGACCAGTCATGCCGATGCCCCGGCACAGCGGAAGAGATTCGATGAACACACAGAACAACCGCCCCAGAACACTGATCGAGAGAGTCACGATGAACACGACGCAGCAGCCGCTACTGCCCGCTTATGACCACCGGCCGGGGACCGGACCGACCCTGGTGTTTTTGCACTACTGGGGTGGATCCGCCCGCACCTGGGACCTCGTCGTCGATGGCCTCGCGGGACGCGACATGCTCACTGTCGACTTCCGCGGGTGGAGCCGCTCGAGCAACCTGGCCGGCCCCTACACCCTCGGCCAACTCGCCGACGACACGCTCGCCGTGATCGCCGAGGCGGGTGTCACCGACTACGTCCTCGTCGGACATTCCATGGGTGGCAAGGTCGCGCAGCTCATAGCGGCGACCCGGCCCGCTGGCCTCCGCGGGATAGTCCTCGTTGGTTCCGCTCCGGCGAAGCCCGCCGCAGGGATCACTCCTGAGTACCGGGAAGGCCTTTCCCATGCCTACGACTCCGACGAGTCCGTCGCTGGCGCACGGGATCACATCCTCACTGCGACCGAGTTGCCCGAATCGATCAAGTCGCAGATCGCGACCGACTCGCGGGCCAGCACCGCCGCCGCCCGCACGGAGTGGCCGCTGCGCGGCATCGCGGAGGACGTCTGCGAGCACACCCGCATGATCAGCGTCCCCGTCCTCGTCGTCGCCGGAGAGAACGACCGTGTCGAGCCCGTCGACGTGCTCGTCAACAACCTGGTGCCCTACCTCTCCGGAGCCGACTTCGCGGTGATTCCGAACACTGGTCACCTGATTCCGCTGGAAGCTCCGGCCGACCTCGTTGACGCAATCACGGCCTTCGCACCCGAAGCCTGACCATCTGCACGGCCTGAAAATCGACTTCGTCCACGATCACCCGCCAGACGCCCCGCCGCGTAACAGCGCGAGGCTGAGGCCCGACCCTCCCGCGTTGATACGCACCCCGCCAGACCTGCTTGCCGCGGCCGACCGGGGCGACAAGCAGGTCGGCCTCACCGCCCGACGCCGTGCCGAGACACCTCAGCAGGTGGGGCCCTTGTTCATGGACTACCTGCAGGCCGGTGACGTCGAGGACCTGCTGTCGCTCTACGAGCCGACAGCGACGGCCCAGCCGCCTCGTGGCCAGGGGACGTCTGCGGACCAAGGGCGAGCCCGCGGCATGGCCACATGGTCTCTGACCTGATCGTCGTGGGCACCAGCCGACGGCCGGCGCGAGTTGTTCTCCTGCCCCTCACACCAGAGCCGTGACCAGCAACTTCACGATGCACACCACTCATTGGGGAGACCTGAGCCTGTGCTGCCATCATGGCGGACCGAACCGCTTTGGGACCAATTCGCGTCCCTGCTGCCCGAGCGGCCGCAGTACCACCCGGACCATCCGCTCGGCTGCCACCGCCCGCGCATCAGCGACCGGATCATCTTCGACAAAATGCTGCAACTCCTGCGCTTCGGCTGCTCCTACCAGGCGATCGCCGACACGACCTGCTCGGCCACCACGATCCGCAACCGCCGCAACGAGTGGATCCGTCTCGGCGTCTTCGCCAGGTTCAAGCAGATCGCGCTGGAGTCCTACGACCGGATCGTCGGCCTCGTCCTCGACCAGATCGCCGTCGACGGCTCCATCACCAAGGCGCCCGGAGGCGGCGAGGCGGCCGGACGCTCACCGGTCGACCGCGGCAAACAGGGCCTGAAACGCTCAGGCATGACGGACGGATACGGCATTCCACTGGGCCGTGTCCTGGCCGGAGCCAACCGCCACGACTCCCCGCTGCTCGCACCGACCCTGGACCGCTTGGACGACCTGGGGCCGTTACCCGACGACATCACCGTGCACCTGGACGCCGGCTACGACTCGGACAAGACCTGCACTCTGCTCAGCGAACGCGGCCTGCACGGACGCATCGCACACAAGGGCGAGAAGGCGCCCGTCCAAGCCGGCCGGCGTTGGCATGTCGAACGTACCCACGCCTGGCAGAACGCCTTCCACCGGCTCGCTCGCTGCTACGAACGCCGTACCACCGTCATCAGCGCCTTCTTCGATCTCGCCGACACGATCATCACCGTCCGTAGCCTGATCCGCCGAGCCTGGACCACCCACCGCTGGGACGCACGCCCACATCGCCGCCCATGAGTACACGCCTATCTGCGCGACTTCGAATCCGACGGTCGCAGGTTGGAATCCTGCAGGGCGCGCTTTGATCGTGGTCTGACCTGCGGGATCGGACGCGTTCTAGAATTTTCGTCTAGCGCTTGCGCCCTCCGTGCGTGCTCGCGCGCACCAACCCCGCACACACCATGATCAACGTCCGCGTTCTGCGGCTACCTTGGCAAAGGAACCGGCCCCGTCCCGCCGTGCAAGCGCGGCGATCACGGGGCCGGTCTCCTGATGCAGCGGGTCAGGCCCGCAGCGGGATCACCTCTCCCGGCTCCTCCTGGTCCTCCTCCTCGGCGAGTAGCAGGGATGCGGTCTTCTCCGCCGCAGTCATCGCCACTTCGGGGAGGACCGAGGCGTAGGTGTCGGTGGTGAAGGAACTGGAGGTGTGCCCCAGCGTCTCCTGCACGACCTTCATCTCTACCCGGCGGCCAGCCCCAGCGAGGCGGCGCCGTGGCAGGCGTCGCTGGGAGAAGAATCCCGACACCGGAAATATCGGCAGGTCGTCGACCGGTGGCATGTCGGCTTCACCACGTGCAGGCGGCGTCGTACAAGAAGCCGAGGGACGTGGCGTTCGTGGACGAGGCCCCCAAGCGCGGGTTCACCCCCGGCTGCGACGCGCTGGCCGCCACCCACGGTGGGGGGAACTATCCCGGCATGTGGGTGTACGGGGCCCGCGTGATGCGCGCCCCGATACCAGCCGCGCCTGGTGATGGCAGGTGCGGCTGGGCATGACGGCACCCGGTGGCGCCGTATCGAGGCCAGGCGCCGGTAAGCGGTGAGCGGTCGCGATGAGCCGGCGCCGTTTGGGCGCGGCAGGCGACCCCCGGGCGGCCGGCGCCGATGCGCACGGTGACGCGGCCGGGCGGCGGCCGGGCGGCGGGCGGCGGCGTAGCCGGACCTTCGGCGCGAAATACATCCGACCTCCGTCCCGCGTGCATGTGATTCACCACCATCCAGGGCCGCCAGATCTTGACCTACATCCGATGTTTCCTCTACGTTACCGGGCATCTCGAAGTTGCGAAAGCTTTCGCAATTCCCTTCGCTTGAGGTATGGAGTGCCGTATGCCCTCCCCCCGCCGTTCGCTCGCCACCCTCGCACTGACCACCGGTCTCATCGCCTCGACATCAGCCTGCGGAGGTTCCTCATCGGCCGCCGACGACGATCTGCTCGAGGTCTGGAACCGGGCCTCGCCCGCGTCCGCCGAGGTGACCAAGAAGGTGCTGGCCGCGTTCACCGCCAAGACCGGCGTCAAGACCAAGTACGTGCCGGTCCTCGACAACTGGGACGGCAAAGTGCAGGAGGCCGTCGCCGCGCGCAACCTGCCCGACATCATCATCAACGACTCAGGCATGCTCGGGACGAACGTCAGCCAAGGGCTGATCGGCCCGGTGGACCGTAACCAGGTCGCGGGCCAGGGCGAGCTGCACGAACGCGCGTGGGAGCAGGCCAAGGGGTACGACGGCAAGTACTACGCGGTGCCGTACACCGTGCAGACCGTCGCCACGCTCATCAGGAAGGACTGGCGGGAGAAGGTCGGCGCCGAGGTCCCGAAGACGTGGGAGGACCTGGTCGCCCTGGCCAAGGCGTTCCAGGAGAAGGACCCGGACGGAAACGGCAAGGCCGACACGTACGGGATGGTCGTCCCGGCCTCCACCGAGCGCGGGTACGCGTCCTGGTGGGCCTCCACCTACATCTGGCAGGGCGGCGGGGAGTTCCTGACCGAGTCGGGCGGCAAGTTCACCCCTGCCATCGACCAGCCGAAGTCCGTCGAAGCCGTCAAGTGGCTGCAGAACCTCTTCTGCAAGGACAAGCTCGTCATCCCCGGCGCGCTCACCCTGGTCACCAAGGACGCCCACCCGTTCTTCGAGACCGGCAAGGCCGGCATCTACCTGACCGGCCCGTACATGTTCGGCCGGTTCGACAAGAGCCTGGGCAAGGACAAGTACGAGGTGATCCCCTCGCCGGCCGGCCCGGCAGGGGCGACCTCGATGGCCGAGGGCGAGAACGTCTACCTGATGGCCGGCTCCAAGCTTCAGGACCAGCAGAAGAAGCTGGCCGAGTACCTCATTACGCCTGAGGCGCAGAAGATCGGCATGGCGGGCAACTCCGACGGCGCGATCGTCAAGCTGCCCGTGAACAAGAGCGTGGACGTGTTCACCGAACGCCAGGACGACCGTTGGACGGCCATCAAAGAGATCTACGAGAAGGACGGCAAGTACTTCCCGAACGTGCCGAACTGGCAGCCGTTCCGGCAGAAGTCGGCCGAGACGCTCAACAAGGTCTTCGCCGACTGCGGCACCGACGTGCAGGCGGCGCTGACCGAGCTGGCCGGGGGCTTCAAGACCGAGTTGGCCACACAGAAGGTCGGCTGATGACACTCACCACGGAGCGCGCCGCCATCGCCCCGGCGAGCCGGACCGGAACAGCGCGCAGGCGGAACGCGGCCCTGGTGCCGTGGCTCTTCCTGGCGCCCGCGCTGATCCTCTTCCTCTACTTCAAGTACATCCCGATGGCCGAGGGCATGTGGCTGAGCTTCTTCAAGGTGCAGCCGTTCCTCGGCAATGAGTGGCTGGGGCTGGAGAACTATCGCCGGGTCTTCGCCGAGGAGGCCTTCCGCGACGCGACCGCCCACACCCTGGTGTACGCGGTGGGCCAGACCGGCGGCTCGATCCTCCTCGGGTTCGTGCTCGCGCTGCTGCTGGAGGGCAAGGCCAGGACGTTGTGGTTCGTCCGTACGGCGGCCTTCCTGCCGGTCGTCACGGCGACCGCGGTGGTGGCGGAAGTGTGGCGGTTGCTGTACTTCCCCGGCGAGGAGGGCATGCTCAACACCCTGCTCGGCTGGTTCGGCAGCGACACCCAGAAGTTCCTGGACGACCCGAACGGCGCTCTGGGCTGGGTGATCCTGGTCGGGATCTGGAAGGGCGCGCCGTACGACATGATGATCATCCTGGCCGGGCTGGCGGGGATCGACCGGCAGCTCTACCAGGCGGCCGCGATCGACGGCGCGGGCCTGCTGCAGCGGATCAGGTACGTCACGATCCCCGCGCTCCGGCCGGTCGTGACGATCCTCATCATCCTGGCCTGCGTCCGCAGCCTGCGCGTGTTCACCGAGATCTACGTGCTCACCGGCGGCGGTCCGGCGGGCGCCACCGACGTGATCATGACGCGGATCTTCGCCACCGGCTTCCGTACGGGCGACATGGGCTTCGCCACCGCCGCCTCGGTGGTGCTGTTCGTGGCGACGCTGCTGCTCACGGCCGCGGTCACGCTCTACCGCAGGCGGAAGGAGCTCAATGTCTGAGACCACGCTCGCCCAGGTGAGGGAGCTCGATGTTTGACACCACGCTCGGCTGGGCCTGGGGGCGCAAGCACCCTCTGGCGTCCGCGGCCCGGATCCTCATCTACGCCGTCGTGCTCGTCGTCTTCTGCGGGCCGCTGCTGGCGATCTTCACTGGGGCGTTCGACCGGAGCAACGACCCCAGCCGGATGTCGTTGTTCCCGTCGAACCCCACGCTGGTGAACTTCGAGGTGGCGGCTGATCAGGGTCTGTGGCGGTTCTTCATGAACTCGCTGTTCATCACCGGTGGCGGGCTGCTGCTACAGGTGACGGTGAGCGTTTTCGCCGGGTACGCGCTGGCTCGGAAGAGGTTTCGCGGGCAGGCGTTCGTGCTGGTGGCCATCCTGGCCACGATGATGATCTCCGATGAGGTCATCGCGATCCCGCTGTCGCTGGTGCTGAACGATCTGCCGCTGCTGAGCGTCTCGCTCAGGGGGTCGCTGCTGGGCATGATCGTGCCGCTGGGTGCGTGGGGGTTCTCGATCTTCGTGATCAGCGAGTTCATGAAGGAGATCCCGGCCGAACTTGAGGAGGCCGCCCGCGTTGACGGCGCCGGTGAGCTGCGTATCTTCCTGCAGGTCATCCTGCCGTTGTGCCGTCCGGCGCTCGGCGTGATCACGATCTTCGGCTTCAACATGGTCTGGGACCAGTACCTGCTGCCGCTGATCGTGGCCGAGACCCCGGACAACTACCCGATCGGGGTGGGGTTGTCGATGTTGCGCACCAATCCGGAGATCGGGCCCGGCCCGCTGCTCGCCGGGGCGCTCGTCGCCATGTTGCCCAGCTTGATCGTCTATCTGGCCTTCCAACGTACGTTCCTGTCCGGCCTGGTGGCCGGGGCTGTGAAGGGATAGCTCATGACTCACGATCTCAGCCGCCGCACCCTGCTGGCGGCAGGCGGCGCACTCGCGCTGACCGGCATGGCCGGGGCGCCGTCCGCCTACGCCGAGGCCGGCTCCTGGCCCTCGACGCTCGTGTACCGCAGGCACGGCAGGCTCGTCTACGCCGAGGACGCCGAGCGCAACCGCGTCCCCGACTTCAGCCACGCCGGTTACCGCAACGGTGAGCGGCCGCTCCCGCGCCTGCCTGTGGTCAAGACGATCAGGCCGATCGAGGGCGACAACACCGCCCACATCCAGGCCGCGCTGGACGAGATCGCGGCGCTGCCTGAGCACCGGCGCGGGGCGCTGCTGCTCCTGCCGGGCCGCTACCCGGTGTCCGGGACGATCTACGTGCGCTCCAGCAGGACCGTGTTGCGTGGTTCGGGAGACGGCGAGGATCCGGCGGAGAACTCGGTCATCATGGCCACCGCCGCGGGAGCGGCGAACCGCACCGTGATCGTCGCGGGTGGCGAGGGGCCGGTGAACTGGTCGGCCTGGCGGGGCGAGGTGCCGGGCACCCGTACCGATATCGTCTCCGGCTTCGTCCAGGTGGGCGAGCGTTCGTTCGAGGTCGCCGACGCCCGCGGGCTGCGGCCCGGCGACAACGTCATCATCTTCCATCCCTGCTCGGAGGGGTGGCTGAAGGCCATCGATTACGGCGGGCACGACACCGGCCGGCCGTGGAACGTGGATGAGGAGCCCATCCTCTACAACCGCTACATCACCGACATCCGGGGCAATCAGGTGACCGTCGACGCGCCGGTCTACAACCACCTGGACCGGTCGTTGTCTCAGTCGTACCTCTACAAGACCGACCGGGCCGGCGTGGTCACCCAGGTAGGCGTCGAGCGGCTGCGGGTGGACGTCGAGTTCACCGGCGACCCGTTCGTGGACAAGTCGGCGGTGCAGAACGCCATCCGCGTCTTCCGCGCCGAGGACGCCTGGATCCGCGACTGCACGGCACTGCGGTTCTGGCAGGTCGGGATGGAGGCGTGGGAAGCCACCCGGGTCACGGTCGACAACTGCCGCGCGCTGGAGCCGACCGGCGCGACCTCCGCGGGCGGGAACCGCTACAACTTCTGTGCCCACCCGTTCGCCCAGCTTGTGCTCTTCAAGGACTGCCACGCCACGAAGGCCAGGCACGCGTTCATCTGCAACGGCGCCGCCTCGAACTCGGGGATCGTCTTCCTGCGGGGGACCTCCGAGGAGACCTACAACACCAGCGAGGGTCATCGGCGCTGGAACACGGGCCTGCTCTTCGACGGCCACCGCGAGGTCAACCCGCATCGCACGCTGACGCTCGGCCTGTACAACCGGGGCTGGTGGGGTACGTCGCACGGCTGGTCGGCGGCCCATTCCGTGGCCTGGGGGTGCGACATGTCCGGCACCCAGATCGTCGTGCAGAAGCCGCCCACCGCACAGAACTACGTCGTCGGCGCGAGGAACGCCGTGGTGAACGCCGACGGTCCGTTCGCGCAGCAGATCGGCCACGTCGAGGGCGTCGGCGAGGCCGACCTGCAGATCCCGTCGCTGTACGCGGCCCAACTCCACGAAAGAGGTTTCCGCCATGTCTAGGACCGACACCTTCAGGGAGCGGCGTTTCGGGTTGTTCGTCCATTGGGGGTTGTACGCGCTGGCCGCCCGGCACGAATGGGTCAAGCAGCGCGAGCGGCTCTCCGACGAGCATTACCAGCGCTATTTCGAGCACTTCGACCCCGACCTGTACGACCCGGAGGCCTGGGCGGAGGCGGCCGACCGGGCCGGGATGCGGTACACGGTGCTGACCGCCAAGCACCATGACGGGTTCTGCCTGTGGGACTCCGAGCTGACCGACTACTGCGTCAGCGGCACGCCGTACGGCGAGGATCTGATCGGGCCGTTCGTGGAGGCGTTCCGGAGGAGGGGGCTGGGCGTCGGGTTCTACTACTCGCTGCTGGACTGGCATCACCCGGACTTCCCCATCGACGGGCTGCACCCCGCGTACGTCGAGGGCGGGAACCTCCCCGAACGCGATGTCACGAAATATGCCGACTACCTGCACGGTCAGGTCGACGAACTGCTGACCCGCTACGGCCCCATCGACACGCTGTGGTTCGACTTCTCCTACAGCAAGCGGATCAGGCAGGGCAAGCCGGTGTACGGCGGCAAGGGCAAGGCCGAGTGGCGCTCGGCGGAGCTCATCGAGAAGATCCGCGGACTCCAGCCGGACATCCTGCTCAACGACCGGCTGGAACTGCCGGGCGACTTCACCACACCCGAGGCATACCAGCCGACCGGCCCCATCGGGGCGGTCTGGGAGGCGTGCCAGACCCTCAACGGGAGCTGGGGCTACTACCGGGACAACCACACCTGGAAGTCACCGGACATGCTGATCAAGATGCTGGTCGACTCGGTGTCCAAGGACGGCAACCTGCTGCTCAACGTGGGACCGAACGGCCGCGGCGAGTTCGAGCCGCGGGCGCTGGAGACGCTGCGCGAGATCGGCGACTGGATGCGGTCGCACAGCCGGTCGATCTACGGGGCGGGAGTCAGCGAGTTCGAGGCGCCCGCGGACTGCCGTTACACGCAGCGCGGCGACCGGCTGTACGTGCACGTCTTCTCGTGGCCGTTCCGGCACCTGCACCTGCCGGGGCTGGCGGGCAAGGTACGGTACGCGCAACTGCTGAACGACGGGTCCGAGATCCGCACCTGGGCGCCGGACCCGGCGTACGACAACGGGCAAGTGCACGCGATCGCGATCCCCGAGGACACGCTGACCCTGGAACTGCCCGTGGAGCCGCCGGACGTCGCCGTCCCCGTGATCGAGCTGTTCCTCTGAGGTTCCCGGCGAGCCTCCGATGAGGACTTCCGGTAGAGATGGCTGTTCTTGATGTGGACGTCGTTCCTGCTCGCCATGCCGGCGCGGCCGTAGAGCTCGCCGTGGGGTCCTGGAAGGTGGCGCGGAACCGCCGGTTGACGAGGACGTGCACGAGGCCGGGGCCGGTCTCGTGCACCACGTTCAGCCGCAGGTACGTGTTGAAGATCGGCCCGCTGGTGCACGGTGTAGCCCGGGGAGATCTCGGTCCACCCGGACCCGATCGGCGCGGCGTGCGCGGCCGGCGGCCATCCCCAGGCGGTCAGGCCGAGCGCACCGGTTCCGGCGATGAAGGTTCTTCTGCGCATTCCCGCTGTTGCGAATCATTGCGAAACAGGCGTCGGAGGTCGTCAAGGTCCGGCGGGCAGGCAGATTTCTGATCGGGAAGGCGTTCTAGTGGAGGGCTTGAAGTGGACGACGTGACCGTCCCCCGCCGTAGCACCATGGCGGACATCGCCGTCCAGGCGGGGGTCTCACCTTCGACGGTGTCGAAAGTTCTTCACGGCAGGTCCGATGTCTCCCCCAAGACCCGCGGCCGGATCCAGCGGCTGCTCGGCCAGCACGGCTACACGCTGCCCGGCCACGGCGAGCACCCCGGCGGCCTGATCGAGTTCGTCATCAACGAGCTGGACAACCCCTGGGCCATCGAGCTGATCCGCGGCGCCGAGGAGGCCGCGCAGGCCGAAGGCATGGGCCTGGTCGTGTCGGCCGTGCACCGGCGGAGCAAGCTGAGCTGGCACTGGCTCGACGCGCTCGGCAACCGGGGCTCGCTCGGCGCGATCCTGGTCGTCTCCGAGCTCTCCGCCGAGCAGGAACGCGAGCTGGGACGCATGGGCATCCCGTTCGTCGTGGTGCAGCCGTCGGAGGACGAGAGCCCGGACACCCCAGCGGTCGGCTCGACGAGCTGGCAGGGCGGCTTCTCGGCCACGCGGCACCTGATCGAGCTGGGTCACCGGCGGATCGCGATGATCACCGGCCCGGCGGGGCGGCTGACCTCGCGGGTGCGGCTGGACGGCTACCGCGCGGCACTCGATCAGGCCGGGATCGAGCCCGCCCCCGAGCTGATCCGGCACGGCGACTACTCCCACGAGCCCGCCTACCGGCTGTCCCTGGAACTGCTGAGGCTGCCCGACCGGCCGACGGCCGTGTTCGCGGGCAACGACCTTCAGGCGCTGGGCACGTACCGGGCGGCGAAGGAGTGCAGCCTGAGGGTGCCTGAGGACGTCAGCGTGGTGGGCTTCGACGACCTGCCGTTCGCCCAATGGATCGCCCCGCCGCTGACCACCGTTCGGCAGCCACTGGAGAACATGGCCGGCATGGCCGTCAGGCTGCTCGTCCAGCTCATCAACGGCGAGCAGCCGGAGACGCTGCGGGTCGAGCTGGCGACCCGGCTGATCGTCCGCGAGAGCACCGCCCGGAGGCCGGGCTCATAGAGGCAGCCCTGCCTTCAGGTTCGCCATGGCCCGGTCGAACTCGGCCACCACGTCCATGTCCTGATTCTTCGCCCAGTCCAGTGCCATGAGCACCCCGACGATCGCCCCTGCGACGTCGCGATTCTCCGGGTCGCCGGGGTCCCGACCCTCGCGGGCCGCCAGGATCTCGCGCATCGTCCCGATCATGCCGGCGCAGGGTGCCTATGGCCCGTTCGTAGATGGCGTTCATTCTCGGTGTCCGCAGCAGTGTGGCGAGGGTCCGCGACCCTTCAGCTGCGCGGTCCATGCTCCGGTCGGGTGTGCGGCTACTCCTGCCAGGTGCAGGCGTCGGGTGCCGTGCTCGATGAAGACCAGCACATGTATGGTCTCGACCGCGAGGAAGTCGCATGCGATGATCGCGTGGGCTTGGGCGGTCAGGAGCTGCCGCCAGGTCGGCCCGGTGCGGCGGGGGCGCGGGATCGATACCTGACGTGTGTAGGATCTCCCACACCGTGGAGGCCGCGATCGTGTATCCCAAGCGAGCCGACTCGCCATGAGTTCTTCTGCGTCCCCAGGTCGGGTTCTCCTGAGCCATCCGAACAACCAGCGTCTTGAGGGGCTGGCGGGTGCAGGGCAGTCGGATCAGGCCTGCGGATCGCCTTCCGATGGTGCCGCCGATGACATCGAAAACCAGATCGACTTCGCCGACGTCTTCCAGCGCGTCGTTGTCAAGGTCGACGAACTCCTGCGCGCCGAAGTCGAGCGCTTTTTGACGGTCGGCGGCGCGTCCGGTGCCGATGACGTAGGCGCCGGCCTCTCGTGCGAGTTGCGTCACCATCGACCCGACTGCGCCGGCCGCGCCGTGCACGAGGACGCTCTGCCCTGCCTGAAGGCGGCCGTGCTCGAACAGTCCCTGCCACGCGGTCAGTCCCGAGATCGGCAGGCTCGCGCCCACCGTGAAGTCGACGTCGCCGGGCAGCGGTGCGAGGTTGCGTGCCTCGACGGCCACGTATTCCGCCAGGGTGCCGTCGCGGGTCCAGTCCGTGAGGCCGAATACGCGCTGTCCCACCGATCTGCCCGTGGTGCCGTAGCCGAGAGCGGTGACCACTCCGGCCAGCTCGTGCCCGGGGATCGACGGTGTTCGGTCACGGTCGAGGCGATCGGTCCAGGTCGAGGGCCACGTCATCTCTGTCGGGACGAATCCCGACGCGTGAACCTGGACGACGACGTCGTTCAGCGCTGGCTGCGGCTCGGGCCGTTCCACCAGCGTCATCCCGGCCGTTCCCGCGGCCTTGTCCGTCACCACAATCGCCTTCATCCGGAATCCCCCTATGTGCGGTCCTCGCCTACACGTGTCCGCGTATGACGTCATCTCCCGAGCGAGGTCGTACCCGAGGGCTATGAAGAAGACCCCGTCGGTGTAGAGGCTCTACAGCCCTGCCGGGCATGGGGCGGCGTTGTTCGTTATCTTCGCTGGGATGGCCGAGTCCGAGCGCGTACATCTGCGAGAAGTCGCTGGAAGGCCAGGTGCGGCGCAGGCGGTCACGGTGTGCGGAACCCCCGGAAGGTCACGTGCTTGCGGGTTTCGAAGCCGAGCCGCTCGTAGAGGGCGATCGCGTCGGTGTTGGCCTCGGCCACGTGCAGGAAGGGACGTTCGTTGCGAGCGGCGATACGCGCGACGAGCGCAGTGATCAGGCGGGCGGCATGGCCTCGCCCGCGTGCCTCGGGAGCGGTGCAGACGGCGCTGATCTCGGTCCATCCCGGTGGTCGGAGTCGTTCGCCGGCCATCGCCACCAGCGTGCCGTTGTCGTGGATGCCGAGATAGGCGCCGAGCTCGTGGGTGCGCGGCCAGAACGGTCCCGGCTGGGCCCGCGCGACGAGGTCGAGCATCTCGGGCACGCTGTCCGCGCCCAGTTCGACCACACCGGTGACGGTCTCGCCATGTGGGTGATCGGGCCGGCTGCCGCCGGGCCAGATCATCTGACGGCCCTCGAGGACGAAGACCGGTTGCCAGTCCGACGGTGGTGTGGCCGCGCAGCTGAACATGTCGGCGAACTCGCCTCGCCCCAGCAGTTGGGCGAGGTCGGCCCACTCCTGTGGACCCGGGTCGGCGGTTACCGCGGAGAAGGTCGCCACGTCCGGCAGGTAGGTGGTAGCCCGTCCAAGCCGGCGGGCGAGGTGTGCGTGGTGACCGCGCAGTGATGCACCCACCGGGTCGTCGAGTGCGGCGGCCTGGCCGTCGCGGTTCACCATCGTGCTCTGCCTCTCGTGTCGTGCGGATTGACGGTGGCCATTGTCCTCCATGAGGAGTCGTGCGAGGCCAGCATGCCGCATGGTCATCGCCGCGTTCACCTGGGTCGCTGTCTCACCACCTCTCTCACAACTCGCCAGTTCTGCGAGATGGCTCGGCAACCGCGTGCTGGCAGCGTGTGCGGTGCCACAACGCCGATGCTGTTGCTGAGCTGGGCATTTGCAAGGCGGTCAGGCTGCTCTGGTACTCGCTGATCAGTCCAGTGACAGTCCTTCGACGGTGGATTCGGGCGGTCATGTCGAGCTCTCCGTGTATCCGCCGGTAGCCCCAGCCGGGGTTCTCCCGGACCAGGCGCAGGATGTGGGCGCGGATGGAGCGGACCGTGGGCGGACGCCCAGGCCGCTTCGTCCGGCAGGTACGGGCATGGCGCGGTTTCATCAGATCGCGATGCCAGCGCAGAACCGTGTCTGGGCGGACAAGGAGCCGCAGCTGGCGTAGGAGATTGCGCGGAAGCCATGCCAGCAGGGCGGCCAGAAAAGCCCGGTCTTCGGGCGCAAGTCTCGCTCTGCTCCCGGCGAGTTGGCGTTCAAGGACGGTGATCTGGTGGCGTAGGGCGAGGATTTCGATGTCCTTGTCCCGACCGCTCGTTGGCAGTAGCCGCAGTGTGGCGAAGGTGTTAGCGACGGTCAGGTAGGCCAGGCGAAGGAGCACGGCCGATCATGTTGCCGTATGCGTTCCATCTCCTGGTGGCCGGAGGTGGCGGCCAGTGAGGTCTGACATGGTCATGACCTGGGTGGATGTAATTATGGGCAGGCGCACTGTCAGGACCGCGAAACATCCAAGAGTCGCCGCGGTTGCCCTCAATAACGCACTCAGGCGCACGATCCGGACCTTATCTGACCAGTCCCCGCTCGTACATCCGATTCGTCCAGCTATGGCGAGCCGCGATAGAGGTAAATCCGAGCTCACCCGCCGCGGCCGGGCAGGAGCAGGAGCAGGAGCAGCGTGCCCCGCTGGCAATGTTGATGGTCGGCCACCACAGCAGGCACCGCAATAGGCAGCATGATCGCCAGAAACCTCCTGGGAGGTGGGCCATTTGGAGCGCGTACTACCTACCTCGGCAATCGAGGAGCCCGGGTCAGCGGACTGGGAGTCAAAGCGCAAAAGTTTATTGTCCTGCCGGGATGAGTGGTCCCCCTTTACTATCGGGATTATGGACGTTGGGACTCCGGCGGATGAGCTGAGAGAATGGTCCATCGGGGCGGAACTCGGGCGCGGCGGAATGGGAGTTGTCTACGCCGCCACGCGCCGGGACAGCGGGGTGACGGGTGTGATCAAACTGATGCGCCCGGAGCTCGCCGAGGCGCAGCCGACGGCCGCAGCGCTCTTCCGCCGCGAGATGGCCGCGAGCGTGGCCCTGCGACATCCCCAGATCGTCCGCACCCTTGCGGTGGGAGACTCGGCGGGTGCCCAGTTCATCGCCATGGAGCTGTGCGAGCGAGGGAGCCTCGCTGAGGTGCTGGCCAAGGATGGGCCGCTGGCGGCGGACAAGGCGGTTCCGATGTTCCTGGCGCTGCTCGACGGGCTCGAGTACGCACACGACATGGGGTTCGTCCACCGGGACATCAAGCCGCAGAACATCCTCCTGACCGCGGACGGCACCGCGAAGATCGCCGATTTTGGCCTGGCCAAGGCATTCGAGGTCGCCGGTTGGAGCGGGTTGACCCGTACCGGTACGACCATGGGCACGCCGGCCTTTATGCCCAGGGAGCAGGTGCTCAACTACAAGTACGCCAAGCCGGGTGTCGATGTCTGGGCCATGGCGGCAACGCTCTACTACGCGCTCACTGGCAGGACCTCACGGGACTTCCTCCCCGGCAAGGACCCGTGGCTGACGGTCTGCGCGACGAGGCCCGTCCCCGTGGCGGACCGCCGCGCAGACATACCTGTTGGCCTCGCCCGCGTTCTCGATCATGCCCTCGACGACAGCGGCGGTGTGCCGCACGCCGTGGTGGACGAGCTGCGGACCGGGTTGCTGCGAGCCTGGCATGGCTGACTGGGCCCCGGGAGCCGTCGTCGCAGGTGACTTCGTTGTCGAACGCGAGCTGGGCAGAGGCGGGTTCGGCCGGGTGGCGCTGGTCCACGGCCGCCGTTCCGGTGAGCGGTACGCGGTCAAACGGCTGACCAGCGCGGATCCGGCCGAGCAGGGCCGCTTGCTCGCCGAGGCGCAGCGCTGGGTCAGCCTGCCGGGGCACCCGCACATCACCGCCTGCCGCTTCGTCCGGACCATTGGCGACGAGGTGGCGGTCTTCAGCGAGTACGCGCCCGGCGGCTCTCTGGCCGACCGCGTCGCCACGGGCGATCTTAGGGCGGCGGAGATTCCAGCGATCGCCCTGCAGACTGCGTGGGGCCTGGACGCCGTCCACGCCCTGGGCATGCTGCACCTGGACGTGAAACCGGCGAACGTCCTGTTCGACGCGGACGGGACGGCCAAACTTGCGGACTTCGGCCTGGCCGCCAGGAGCGAGGTGGCGCCCGAAACGACCGCCCGGCTCGAAGCCGTGGTCGACTACCTCGCCGCAGACATGGGCGAGGTGGGCAAACACCTCGTGTGGTCGGCGCTGACGGCGAACAAGGACACTCTCGCCGCGGTGCCGAGCGGCCGCACCTCTGCCTACGCCTCCCCGGAGCAAGCCGAAGGTCGTACGGCTGGTCGCGGCGCTGACCTGTGGAGCTGGGCGGTCACCGTGCTGGAGATGTACGTCGGCGAGCGGCGTTGGCCGTCGGGCACGGTTGCGCCGTACATCCTCGACGCCGTTGAGCGTGGACAGCATGAGTGCCGGATCCCGGTCCCTGCTCATATCACCTGCATGCTCCGTTCATGCTTCGCTCTCGATCCGGCTGATCGCCCACGCTCGCTGTTGGAGGCCGCTGAAGCGCTGTTCCCGGATGCCCCGCATCTGACCCCGCCCGAGCGCCTCACCGTCCTGTCCTCGTCGGCGCCCCGCAGCCGCAAGTTGGGTGTGGGCACCGAATGGGACGATCCGCGGGGGTATCTGAATTTCGCCTACGAGAGAGCGGGCCGCGACCCGGCGGAGGCGGTCCAGTACTGGCCACGCAGGGGAGGTGGTTTCACCGCGCACACGCTGGCCGACCTGTACGGCTTCCAGCAGGCGTTCGACGTGCTGAGCACCGCCCCCACCAGTGAGGACCAGATCGAGGGCCTGGCCAGGATCCGGTGGAATCAGGCGCAGATACAGCGGGTGCTCGGCGACGGCGACAAGGCCATCCGGGATCTCGAAGCCGCCGCCACCCTCCTGGCGGACAGCGGCACGGCCCGGCATCATGCCATGCGAGCCGTGACACTCCACACGATGGCAACCGTACTCCGCGAGCAGGGCAGGCACGAGGATGCCATCGCCGCGGGCGACGAGGCGATCAGGGATACGGCGCACATAGAGGACCCTCGGGAGGCGGCCGGCCTCCGAGGTTCGGTGCTTTTGGCCCAGGCCAACGCAATGATCGTCGATGGCGGGACGGAGTCGGCCGTGATCGACTCCTTGAGGAACGCACGAAACGAACTCCGCGCCGCAGAGGATCCCGGCGGGCAGGCGCGAGTGCTCGCCCTCATGGCCGTCCTACGTGACCGCGCGGACGCACCGGAAGAGGCCGCGTCGCTCTGGGCCGAAGTGGACCGCTTGCTGGACCAGCTCGACGACGCGCGACAGGAGACCGGCTCCGATGAGCCTCAGGTGCTGCGGGCGCTCATGTTGAGGAACCGTGCCAAGCTCGCCTTCCGAATGGAGGACAAGCTCCAACACGCCAGGCAGGCCGTGGAGATCCTCAGCCCGCTCGTCGAGAAGTTCGGTCGCTACGACCTCTCGGCCGATCTCGCCTCGGCCTGTGTCGTGGCCGGATACGCCTATGAACACCTTGGTATGCCACAGGAGTCGCTCCGGTCGTACCGGCAAGGGCGGCTGCTCTACCAGGACGTGGTCCAACGGGACGGCCGCGGCAACCTCGCCGACGAGCTGAGCGAGTGTCTGGAATTCGAGTCCACACTCACGCTGAACCTGCACGGGGCCGAGCAGGCGTTGGAGCTGATCCGCTCCGCGGTCGACCTGTGGCAGCGGCTGGCCGATCTGGAGGGCATGGGCGAATGGGGCACCCAGCTCGTTCGTGCCCGGATCGGGCTGGCCATCGCATTGGAGGAGGCCGGTCTGCCTGGCGCGCTTGACGTGCTCGATCAGGGCGCGCGGGACTTGGCGGAGCTCGGGTCTCGCAGAACCCCGCATCTCATCGGCCTAGAGGCATTGATCCACCGGGAGCGTGGCGTCGTGCACCGCCGCGCCGGAGATCTGCAGGCTGCCTACGACGCGTGTGCCACCGCCCTCGCCCTGCTCAGGGAGGCGGGCGAGCAGCCGAGGAGCAAAGACATCCGGACGCTGACCCTGGAAACGATGAGTTCGGTGCTCACCGAGGCAGGCCACCTGGAGGAGGCTCTCGGAGCGCTGGCGGATGCTGCCGCGGAGACCGAGGCGCTGGTGGAAATGGGACACCACCCTCCCGCCGCGCTGGCAGGCTCCCGCCATCGGCTGGCCAACCTCCTGTTGGAGACAGGACGGCTGGAGGAATTCAGCGACGAGTCCGCGAAGGTGCTCGACCTGTACGCCGGCCTCCTCGCCGAAGGCCGGTCTGACCTGCGGTTCGAAGCTTTCCGCCTGGCCTACGCGCGTGCGTCGGCGCTGCACATGCTGGGGTGGCTCGACGCGGCGATCGACGTCTTCCGCCAGGCACGCGCGTTCGGAGCCGACCTGCCGGACGACGACGCACCGATGCGCTCGTTCCAGCGCCATCCTGAGATGGTTCGGCGCTGGCAGAGATGGGTGCCCGCGCGTGACGGCGGCGCTGCCGAGCCTCTCGACGCCACTCGGATGCTGCGCCTGTTGGACGACCAGATCGCCGACCTCGGCGCGCTGCGCACTGCCGCACCAGGCGACCTCGGCCTGCTGCTCGCCGACCTCACAACGAGGATGGAGCAGACCAGGCCTCTGGGGCAGGCGGGCAGGACGTATGAGGCGTCCCGGATCCTCGAACCGCTCCTGGGCAGTGCGCTATGGCTGAGCCGTATGCATCCTGGTGAGGAGACCGGAGCGCTTGTGGGTGAGATGGGGTTGCTCCTCGGGGTCTTTTCGCTGCATGCACACCGGAACAGAACCGCCGTACGCGGGTTCCGGACGGCCATCGACAGCTTCGGACAGCTCGCGGCGCGAGAGGCCGGGCAGAGGTACCGCGACAGGTGGTTCGAAGCGCACATCGCTTTGGCGGGGTGCCTGCAGGTGTGTGGGGATGGCGACAGCGTCCACGAAGTCGTGCGGAAGCTGGAGGGCAACGTCCGGCGCTGGGCCCCGCAACAGGCCGCGTACTGGTCTAACCGGATACGCCAGACTCTCGATCTTCTCGGCTGAGCGTCACGCCGTGGCGTTCGCCGGACTCACCGTCTCTTTGCCTGGATCGCCGTCAATGGACACCCGGCCCGCCGAGGCGAGGGCGTCCAGCACGCGGGAGAACTCGTAGAGTGGCAGGCCGGACCGCGCCTGCAGGGAACGCAGCTCGGACCTGCCGACTGCCTCCAGGGTGTCCAGCAGCACCTGTTCGGCAGGGGGAGGTTGCTCGATGATGGGCCGCAGCGATTCCACCAGCTCGCGCAGCGTCTTCTCGCCGACCAGCGTCTGAAGCGCGAGGCCCAGCAGATAGGACTTCACCTGGTCCGGCAGCGTGGATTCGCGGCCCGATCGCAGGGAGGAGATCCTGTCTTCGATCGCCTTGGTCTCGGTGGGCGTGAAATTCTGCAGCGTCGCGGCGCTGTACTGGAACAGCGCGTCCGCGCCCCGCTCGAACGGATACTTGTCCATGATCCTGCGGACCTGCTCCGAGCGGATCTTCGCCTGGCCTCGATCCACCGCTCGATCGGCGGCTGACAGGAGGACTGTGAGCACGGCACTCGGCCCGACCCCGACGACCTGGTTGCCCACCGTGACGTTGAACAGCGAACTGCGGAACAACGTACTCGAGCCGAACCCCGCAACCAGGACCTGCGTCAACTCCAAACCGGCCCCTGCGGCGCCGAATGTCAAGCCGAACTGCTTGATCATCCAAAGGCCGCTGACGGATCCCGCCAGGTTGACCACCACGTACAGTCCGGCGGGAAGCGAGACGAGCGCGCGCCACGGATCGTCCCGGTAACGGGACACCAACTCGGCCAACGCGACCAGCGCCCCGATGAGCCCAGCCACCACGAACGAGATCACCAAGGCTCAGGCCTTGTCGTACAGGGACACGGTCTCGTGCCCGGGAGGACCGTCCACCTTCAGCAGCCCTTCTTCGGTCAGCTCGGCCAGAACCGACGTGAACTGCAGGAACGGCAGCCCGGCCTGGACCTGCAACTCGGCGATGGGCAGTTGCCCGTCCGCCTCGACCAGCGCGCGGATGGTTTCGCGGGTACGGCCAGAACCGAGGGCGCGGCGGAACGCGCCCGACCTGTCGTCATCTCCGGCAGACCGCGCGTACTCGCTCGCCACGCTGTCACTCGGCTGGAGTCGGCGGGGAGGAGGCGGCATGTTCGAGGTCCCCGGAAGTTCACGTGACATGGGTGCTCTCCTGTCATCTGCGTTCACAGTGGGGTAGCGCCGAAGGCCGTGTCAATAGGCCAAGCGGGCGCGATCGTGCAGCTTGAGGCTCTGTGTCAATCCCCTGGAAACGTGGAGACAGTTCTTTGTCACAGCGGTCCTCAGCAGGGCCGATGAGGCTGTTCTCTTCTCGATCATGTGACGTTCGAATGTGATGGGCTGCCAAGCCGTAGTTGGCGCTGTGCCGCCAGGTGGTGTTGTAGAAGTCCGCGATCCAGGTTGCAATCTTCAGGCGGGCCTCGGCTCGGGTGCGGAAGCGGCTCTCCTGGTTCGGTCTCCACGTCATGAGGGGAAGCGCATCTGCCCCGGCCTCGATTCCTCCAGTTTTCTACCGGCTACTACGAAACGCTGCCGCCAGTTAAGAGCCGATGATCTACTCGCCAATGACCGAATGGCCTGCCTGGGAAACTCCCAGCGGCCATATGGCGCGATTGCGGCTCAGGGGCCAGCTTCCCCACGCGCTCACGTCAGTAGTCGGATCGACAGAGCCTCGGACATGGTCCTGATCTCCAGCACCGGTGTCGACGGAACGGTCAGGTTGTGGGACCTTGACCTCCGACGCGCCCGCGAAGACGCCTGCGCCCGCGCCCTGCCGGCCCGGAAGAGCACAACGATGGCCCACTCCTTGCTGACGAGGGACTGGGCCAGTTACGCACCCCGCGCCCACCCGATCCCGGCCACCTGCGCACAGGTCACCGTCACACGTGAAATTCCGCGCTGAAGCCCAGAACGCCGGTCGCCCTGGCCAGGTTCAGGGGGACCGTGCGGCCCGGCAGCGGACGGCGGATCTCGGTCGTGGGATGGAAACGGCGGAGCAGGTCCTCGGTGGGGTGGGAAACGAGGGTTTCCGGGGCCGCCACGGTGATGACGT
Source organism: Nonomuraea sp. NPDC051941 (assembly GCF_044593615.1). Lineage (NCBI taxonomy): Bacteria > Bacillati > Actinomycetota > Actinomycetes > Streptosporangiales > Streptosporangiaceae > Nonomuraea > Nonomuraea sp. NPDC051941. Next base: position 19,454 of record NZ_JBIUCF010000062.1, on the reverse strand, counting down.
GGCAGCCGCCGAGGGCGAGGCCGAGCAGGCACGCCCGGGCCGCGTCCCGGGTTTCGAGGTAGGCCCACAGGCCGGCCGCGTGCAGGCCGGGGTCCAGTTCGCACCTCCCTGCGAAGTCGAGGAGGCGCTCGTCGAAGCCGCCGACGTACGGCAGGCGCAGGGCGGTCACCGACATGCGGTGGCGTCGCGCCATCATCTGGGCGGTCAGCTCGTCGACCTGCTTGGACAGCGCGTAGGGATCCTCGGAAAGGGACAGCTGCTCCTCGTCCACCGGGGCGTATCGCGGGTGGAGGGTGCGCGCGGCGAAAGGAAGGCCCGAGATCGCCGTGCTGCTGGCCGTGCACACCTGCCTGATCCCGGCCCGGCCCGCCTGTTCCAGCACGGTGAAGGTGGCCTGGGTGTTGGTGGCGAAGACCTCCTCGGCCGGATGCCGTTCGGGGGTGGGGATCGCCGCGAGATGGATCACGGCGTCCGCCCCCTTGAGGGCCTTCCGTACGGCGTGCGAGTCCGTCGCGGATCCCGCGACGACCAGCTCGGCCTTCAGATCTCCCGGATCTTCCAGCACGAGGGCGTTGGCCGTGATCCCCTGCTGCCCGAGCAGGTCGAGGACGGCCCGGCCGATACGGCCGGCAGCGCCGGTGACCAGGACACGCTTCATGGGTCTACTCATACCGGCGAATACGCGCGAACCGCCACGACATGGGCGTACGGGGTCCCGTTGCCGGCGTCCACCACGATCCTCAGCGCGTCGGTGGTGACCGGCTCGAGGTCGTGGACGTTGCGGCGCCGCCGGTTGTCGCGCACCTCGGACACCGTTCGCCAGCCGCCGCCCTGCCGCACCTCCAACCGGTAGTCGCGGACCAGCGTGGGCATGACCTCGAACGGCGTGCGATGGTGGTGCAGGTTGATCAGGTCCTCGTTCACGTCGTCGTCGGCCAGCACGTCGACGCGGCCGATCGTCACCGGCGAGGGCCAGGACAGTTCAAGGGTGGCGGGCAGCCGGTCCGACACCCACATGTGGGGCCCCGCGTGCGGGCGTTGGAAGCCGTCGAGCGCCTTGGACGGCGCGAAGGCATCGGTCGGGCCGGTCCGATGGCAGAACGTACGGCGTAGCAGGCCCGAGTCGGACCACTCCCGCAGCAGTTGGGGTGCCTCGTCCTGGGGGCGCAGCGGAACCCGGGTCAGGCAGAGCACGCCGGGGGTGGGCCGGTCGGCGACGTGGAGGGCGAGGTCGGGGTTCGCGTGGATCAGGAGGAACGCGTTCTGCGCCCGAGCAGGCCGGAACGACAGATCCACGCGGACCCACTGGTTCTTCCCCGGTTCCACCGAAACGGTGTGCGAGGCGATCAGGTCCCGCGGCACGTAGTTCTGGCCCAGCATCGGATCGTAGAGGTCCACGATCAGCTCGGCCCCGGCCGCCGCGTCGAGCATGAGCTCCACCGAGTCCAGGGCCGGGTCGACGGGCAGGATCAGGCCGGCGTCCGCCTCCAGCGGCCAGGTCTCGGCCGAGGTCTCCACCTCCAGCCGGGACAACGTGCTCGACGCGGCGGCGGTGGCCGCGCGAGCGAGATCCGCGGGGTCCTCGTACGGCAGGCCGATGATCGAGCCGTCCTCCCGCAGGAGGGTCGTCTGCAGAGCGCGCACGTCCAGTTCCCGGGGGGAGACGCCGTCGGCGACGCACAATGCGGCCGCCGTGCCGGCCGCCTGGCCGATGGTGGCGCAGGTGGCCATGACCCTGGTCGAACCGAACGCCACGTGCGACGCCGAGATGTTCCGCCCCGCCATGAGCAGGTTGGGCACGTTCTGCGAATAGATGGACCGGTACGGGATGTGGTAGATCCCGTCGGCGTAGCGCTGCCTCGCGCCGTCCTCCTTCGCGTACATGCCCTGCGGCGGGTGCAGGTCGATCGACCATCCGCCGAAGGCGATCCGGTCCTCGAAGGGCGTCTGGCCCAGCACGTCATGCTGGGTGAGCACATGGTCGCCGAGGAAGCGGCGGTACTCCCGCTTGCCGGGCAGCGCGCCCACCCACTCCAGGGTCATGGTCTCGGCGTCGAACTTCCCCGAGTTCTTGATGTAGTCCCAGATGCCGTAGATGACCGACCACAGCTCGTCCCGGATGCGGTCGTTGTCGTGCACGGTGTCCAGCTCGCCGCCGAACTCGATCCACCAGTAGGCGCAGCCGTTGTCGCCCGCCCTGATGATCCGCCGCTCGGGGATCGAGGTTTCGGTGATGTCCTTGGCGAAGCCCGGCGGGACGTAACGGACCGGCTCGCCCGCGTCCTTGGTGTAGAAGAGCAGCGTGCTGCCGAGCGTGATGTCGTCGGGCACCTCGGGCGCCCACGGCTCGCCGTGCTCCGCGCGCCCCTCACGGCCGATCCGGTGGCGGGCGCCGGCCAGGTGGCCGACCAGCCCGTCCCCGGTGCAGTCCAGGAAGATCGGCGACTCGAAGGTGATCAGCCGTTCCGAGCCCATCATCCAGCCGGTCACGGAGTCGATCCGCCCCGCCGAGCACGACACCTCCCGTACGTCGGTGTTGAGGAAGAGCGCGATGTTCGGCTCCTGCCGCACCAGGTCGAGGACGGTCGTGTCCCAGAAGTACGGATTGCCGTGTGGGTTCCGGTACTGGTTCTCCAGGAAGAGCTCGCCCATGATGCCGCCCTCGCGGGCGTTGTGGTTCTTGCCGTGGCCGGTCGCCCCGACCACCCAGACCCGTACCTCGCTGCTGGAGTTGCCGCCGAGCACGGGCCGGTTGGTGACGAGGGCGACCGTACGGCCCAGCCGGGCCGCGGCGACGGCGGCGTTGACGCCCGCCAGGCCGCCGCCGACCACGGTCACGTCGCGGGAAAGGGTTTCCGATCTCATAGCTCCAGCCCGTAGTAGAGGCGCGGTGCGCCGTCCAGGGTGACCCGCACGCGGCGACCGGTGGCGGTGATGGTGCGTTCCTGCCCGATGCAGTCGATCTCCCGGACCGTCTGCCCGGAGGTCTTCAGCGACAGGCAGGTCTTGGTCGGCCAGTGGTCCTCCCAGGCCTCGGGATGCGGATACCACTGGTCCTCACCATGGTCCCGGTTGAGGATGTAGCCGTCCTTGCGGCTCCAGAGGACGGCCAGCTTGCCCCGCGGCGTGTCGAACAGCAGGCCCTTCAGATCCGGGTCGGCGAAGGTGAGCCAGCGCTTGAAGGTCGCGCCCTCCAGGTGGCGCGTGGCCGTGGCGAAGGCGAGCAGGGTGGGTTTGATGCTCGTGTCGCGGTTCAGCAGCCCGTGGTGGTATTCGGCGTTGTTCGGGTCCGCCTCCTGCGGGTGATGGATGGTGCTGTCGTGCGGCTGGTACCAGTTGACCCCGTCCACCCCTTCCGACAGGCAGAGGGCGAGTTGCAGGAGCGTGTTCTCCGCGGCCTGGCGGATCGTGTCGTTCCACCAGGCGTTGGGCCGGGTGCAGGCGTACGCCTCGGTCAGCCACAGCTCCTTGTCCCCGCCGTACTCGTCCAACGTCTGCCTGGCCTTGCGCAACGAGCCGAGGAAGTTCCAGTAGGAGCCGTTGGAGCCCTGCTCCCAATCCTCCGGCGGCGGGGCGTAGTCGGCGGTGAAGTTGCCGCGGCCCGGGTGGAAGGCGAACGCGTCGATCAGGTCCCAGCCGCCGGCCGCGTGGAAGTTGGCCGTCCACCGGTAGTCCATGCCGCCGAGGCCGCAGTTCATCAGCTTGATGCCGGAGTCCTTGAGCCGGTCGTGGATCGGCTTCAGACCGTCGCGCACGTATTCGGCCGCCTTCTGCCCCGACATCCAGGGCTGGTTCAGCTCGTTGGCCACCTCGAAGTAGGTCGCGCCGGACTCGCGGGCGATCCTGGCGCGGTCGTCCGCCCAGGCGGCGACCTGCTCCGCCGTGCCGTTGTAGATCACCCCACCGAGCTGGACGTTGTGCCCGATGCCCAGCGCGTCGAGTTCGGCGGGCGGGATGCCCGGCGCGCCGTCGTAGGCGATGCGCACCCACTTGACGCCGATCTTCTGCATCAACCGGCCGACCTGCTCCTTGTCCGGGACGAGCAGCCAGGTGTAGTTGGAGATGCCGAAGATGCCCTCGCTCTGGTAGGCGTGCGGCTTCATCGTGGCCAGGTTGGTGCGCGCGAACGCCTCCTCGCCGCCCGAGGCGGCCTTGACCTCGACGAACACGATGCCCTGCGAGGGCGCCGGCACGGTGAGCGCCTCGGTCCAGGCGCCGCTGGGCTCCACGGTCCTGTCGAGGCGGCCGCCGCCGAGCACGGCGCCGTTGAAGTCGCGCGCCCACCAGGTGAGGCTCACCGGCTTGGGCGCGGCGCCGCCGTTGACCACCTGGGCGTTCACGGCCAGGGCCGCGCCCGGCTCGTGGAGGCCAAAAGGCTGGTCGCTCCACACGTCCACGCCGAGCGGCGCGGCGGTCGCCACGGCGTTGGCCGCGCCCGGCCGCATGTCGCCGAGGACCAGCTCGACCTGGGTCGCCCCATCCTCGCCCGCGGGTGCGTGCATCCAGCTGGCGTTGGTGAAGGCAGGCCTTGAGCTCCACAGCCGGAAGTAGGCTCGGGTGTCCGCCCACGTTTCCTGATAGAGCGAGCCGGCGTTGACCTCGTACGGCACGCCGCCACGCGCGTCCTTGGTCCAGGCGGTGGCGGGCACGTACTTCTCGGGCGCCGTGTTGCCGATCAGGGTGCGGGAGAACATGTAGCCGGCGGGAGTCAGCGTGGCGCTGCCGCTCACCTCCCACTTCAGGCCCGCCCGGCGGGCGGCCACGGTGAACGTGCCGCGCACGGTCACCGCCGAGGCGCTCGCCGACATCTTGTAGACGACCTGGAGGGCGGGCTGCCCGTCCACGGTGGTCAGGCTCGGCGTGCCGCCGAACGTACGCTGCTGCCCGAGCACGCTGTCCTTGATCATGAAGTGGCCGATCCTGAGACGATCGGTTCCCGAACCGTCGCGGACCACGATCGAGCCGTCGGCCTCGGCGACAAGAGCGATGCCGTCGGCCGAGATCGACAGGCCGTCCGCCCGGGCGGGGGCGGCGGTGAGCGCGGAGGCCGCGCCGATCAGTGGGCCGGTCAGCGCGGCGGCCTGGAGGAGGGTACGACGGGAGACTTCAGGCACGGGGGTCTGCCTTTCGTGATTAGCCTTTGACACCGGTGAAACCGAGCCCGGCGACGACGTACTTCTGGAAGACCAGGAACAGCAGGACCGGCGGGGCCAGCGCCATCGCCATGCTGGCGATCAGCACGTCCTGCGGCGCCTGGTCGGCCAGCGTGGCCAGGGCCACACTGACGGGCTGCTTGTCCGGGTCGGTGATGGCCACGAGCGGCCAGATGAAGTCCTTCCAGCTGTGCATGATCGCGATCAGGCTGATGACGGCCAGGATCGGGCGGCTCATCGGCAGCACGATCCTGGTCAGGAGCTGCCAGGAGTTGGCGCCGTCCACCTTGGCGGCGGAGAAGAGCTCCGGCGGCAGCGCGTCGAAGAAGCGCTTGGCCAGCAGGACGTTGAAGGCGCTGGCCCCCGCGGGCAGCCAGATCGACCAGTAGGAGTCGACGAGGCCCAGGTCGATGATGGTCAGGAAGAGGCTGGTCATCGAGACCGTGTAGGGGACGAACATCGTGGCCAGGATCGCGCCGTAGATCAGCCTGCCGAGCCTGGGCTTCAGTACCGACAGGGAGTAGCCGGCGGTGATCGCCACGATGAGCTGGACGGCCCATGAGCCGCCGACGACCTGGAGCGTGTTGAGCAGGTAGTGGCCGATGCCCAGATCGTTCCAGGCGGTGCCGAAGTTCTCCGGCCGGGGATCGCCCGGCCAGAGTTCGAGCGGCTTGGCGATCAGGTCGGTGGCGGGGGAGACCGCGCCCTTGACGGTCATGTAGAGCGGGCCGATGCCGATCACCAGGAGGAGCGCGAGGATGAGCCACTGGACCGCGCGCACGGCCGCCCTGACCGCCGGGCGGCGCTCCTCGACGGGGGAGATCAGGCTCATGAGGAGCTCCAGGCGCGGGTGGCCTGCAGGTAGATCGCCGACATCAGGCCCAGGAAGATCGCCAGGAGGAAGGCGAGCGCGGCGGCCTGGCCGTAGGCGCCGTCCCGGAAGGCGTACCTGAAGATCAGCAGGAGGATCGTGAGCGTGCTGTTCTCCGGTCCGCCGTCGGTGAAGACGAAGGGCTCGGTGAACACCTGCGTGGTGCTGACCAGCTGGAGGAGGAGCAGCAGGCCGATGGTGGGGCGGAGCTGGGGCAGGGTTATGTGCCACAGCCTGCGCCCGATCGACGCGCCGTCCATCTGCGCCGCCTCGTAGAGCTCCGAGGGGATGGTCACCATGGCGGCGAGGTAGATGAGGACCGTGCTGCCCATCCAGGCCCAGGTCGACTGGATGACCAGGCTGAGCATCGCGGTCCTGGGCGACTCCAGCCAGGGGAAGGGGCCCACGCCGATCAGGCCCAGCAACTCGTTGAACAGGCCGTGCCCGGGATCGTAGAACCACTTCCACAGCAGGATCGCCACCACCGGTGGGATCACCACCGGGAGATAGACGAGGAAGCGGTAGACCCCGGCGCCCTTTCGCACCGTCGACATGACGGTGGCCAGGATCAGCGGCGCCGGGAACCCGATGAGCAGTCCCAGCCCGACGAACAGCAGGGTGTTCGCGATCGCCGTGTAGAGCAGCGGGTCCCGGACGAGCGCGGTGAAGTTGTCCAGCCCCACCCACGTGGCCGGGTCGACCAGGTTCGTCTCCTGGAAGGAGATCAGCAGCCCGCGGATCATCGGCCAGTAGGAGAACACGCCGAAGGCGACGAAGGCCGGGACGAGGAAGAGGAACGCCATGACGGAGTTGCCCCGCCTGCCGGCGCGTGGGGCGACCGTCACCGCCGGTTCGCGGCGAGCGAGGCGTGGGGCGAGCGTCACTGCCGGCTCGCGGCGAGCTTGGCGTTCACGTCGGTTTCGGCCTTGGTGAGGAGGACGTCGACGTCGGCGTCCCGGTCGGTCAGTACGGCCTGCACCACGCTGTCGAGCACGGCGTAGACGGCCTGGGCCTGCACCGGGGGTTCGGCGCGGAGCTGGAGCTTGGGGGTGCCCTCGATCCACGGCCGGAAGTGCTCGAGCTTGACGTTCACGTACGGCTTGACGGCTTCGTCGATCTTGGCCTGCTGGGCTTCGTCGAACATCGGCAGCGTCGGCACGCCCACGGCGGCGTTCGGGTCGGCCGCCAGCGCCTTGGCCCGTTCGGCGGCGGCGCCGGTGTCGTACTGCGGCTGGGCGTAGGCGAACAGCAGCCACTTGACGGCCGCGGCCGTCTTCTCGGCGGAGGCCGACTTGGGCACCATGTAGACATCACCGCCGGTCAGCGTGGCGTTCCCGCCCGCCTGCGGGAGCGGCCCGATGCCGAACGCGTCGATGTTCGGCATGCCGTAGGTCATCTTGGCCAGCCGGTACGTGCCAGGCGTGCCCAGGTACATCCCGATCTCGCCGGCGGCGTACCGCTTGATCACGTCGTTCTGGTCGTTGAGCTGGTTGTCACCCATGGAGTCGTCGGTCCAGCGCATCTCCTTGAGCAGAGCCAGCGCCCGCTTGGTCGGGTCGGCGTTGAAGGCCGCCACCCACGTGTCGCCGGCGGGCTTCTCCATCTCGCCGCCGAAGGTGTAGGTCAGCTTCGTGAGCTGCCAGCCGCCCTGGTTGTTCTTGGACTCGTGCACGAACCCGGCCTTGCCGGTCTTCTCGGCGATCCGCTTGGCCTGGGCCCGAACCTCGTCCCAGGTCGTCGGCGGCTTGTCGGGATCGAGGCCCGCCTTCGTGAACAGCTCCCGGTTGTAGACGAGTCCCATCGCGAAGGGCGATTGGGGCACGCCGTACACCTCACCGGCAGAGTCGCTCAGCGGCCGCAGGACCTGCGGGTTGAACTCCTTGTAGTGCGGCCACTTGGCCAGCTCCGCGGCCAGCGGCTTGACCTGCTTGCGGGCGATGAGCCCCTGCGGCTCGGTGAGCGGCACCTTGATCACATCCTCGACCTTGCCGCCGGCCAGTTTGGCGGAGAACGTCAGCGGGTCGTAAGCGGCCGAGGAGCCTTCAACGGCGATGCCGGGATTTTGCTTCTCGAAGTCGGCGACCATCTTCTCGAACGCGGCCAGGCTCGGCTTGTCGGTCGCCGGCGGCATGCCCTGGACCCTGAGGGTGATGGTGCCGGACTCCTGCCCGGCACCGGAGGACGATCCGCATGCGGCGACGGCCGTGGCCAGGACGGCCACGCCGAGGGAGGCGGTGATCTTCTTCATCTGAACTCCCGCGTTCAGGTCATAGCATTAAAAAGGGTGTTAAAGACGGCAGGGCGGGGCGGTGGTACGGCATGCCGTACCACCGCGGTTGTCGGTTTCGGTGAGTGGCGGACGGTACCGCGAGGTCTTCGGTCAGCTGTGGACGGGACCGGTCGAGGATCTGGGTATGAGCCGGGAGCCGATCTCCACGACGCGCCCGCCGCCCCGCCCGCCGATGGTGTCGAGCAGGAGGTCGGTGGCCCGGGTGGCGAGCTCCTCGGCCGAGATGCGGATGGTGGTCAGCGACGGGGTGGCGGTTTCGGCGAGCAGCGTGTCGTCTATGCCGATCACGCTGACGTCGCGCGGCACGTCGACGCCCAGCTTGGCGAGCTGGTGCAGCACTCCGAGCGCGACCAGGTCGTTGTGGGCGAGCACCGCGGTGGCGTCGGCGGAGGTGACCAAGGTGGCGGCGTGCAGGCCGGTCTCGAAGCGCGGCTCGTAGGGGCCGAGCTCGACGAGGGACAGGTCGTGCGCCTCGAACGCCTCCCTTATCGACTTGCCGCGGCTGTGCTCGGGCCGCGAGCCGTTGATGAAGACGCACCTGGTGTGGCCGTAGGCCTTCAGGTGCTCGGCCGCCTGGGAGATGCCGGCGGTCAGGGAGATCCGGATCTCCGGGATGCCGGGTACGTGCCGGTTCACCAGGACCACCGGCATGGTCTCCGCCAGCTCGCCCAGCCTGTCCTCCGAGAGGGTGGAGGCCCACAGGATCATGCCGTCGACCCGCTTGGAGACCGCGGCAATGGTCTCCAGCTCGTCGGACTCCCGCTCGTCGGTGTCGGCGGCCAGCACGGTGTAGCCGAGCCTGCGGGCCCGGGCCTGCATCGCCTTGAAGATCGGCGGGAAGAACGGGTTGGCGATGTCGGGGATGATCAGCCCGAGAGACTCGGTCTTCCCGCCACGCAGTGAGCGGGCCGCCGGGTTGGGCGCGTACCCCAGTTTCGCGGCCGTGTCCCGGATGCGCTGCAAGGTCTGGGGCTGTACCTGATCGGGGGCGGTGAACGCGCGAGAGACCGTCGAGACCGACACCCCGGCCGCCTGCGCCACCTGCCTGATCGTCACTGCCACGCTGTCCTCCTCGTACCGGTACGGAGGATGGTTGCAAACGTTCCCGGAAGCGTCAAGAGCGTTTCCTTGCGGTCACCAACCTGTTAAATCCGCTCTGGCCATCGCCGCAAGAAGGATGCATGATTGGATTTCTGAGAATCCCGGTAACGTTCTCATAGGAGTTCATCTGTGAAGATCACTGGTTGGGAAGTGCTCACGCTGCCCGAGCACGGCGACAGCATGATGCTGGTCGTCGTCGACACCGACGAGGGCGTGCACGGCATCGGCGAGGTGGGCATCCGCTCGCGGCAGAAGGCGGTCTCGGGGGCGATCGAGCATTTGGGCGAGCTGCTGCTGGGTGAGGATCCCACCAGGATCGAACACTTGTGGCAGGTGATGTTCCGCCGGGGCTTCTTCCCGGCCGATCGCATCCTGTCGTCCGCCATAGCCGCCATCGACGTGGCGCTGTGGGACATCCGGGGCAAGACGCTTGGGGTGCCGGTCTACGACCTGTTCGGGGGGCGGACTCGTGACCACGTCCCCGCCTACGCCCACCTGGGCGACGAGTACTACGACCTCGAGGCGTTCCTGGACCGGGCGCGGGCGCTCGTCGCGGAAGGCTGGCGGCACCTTCGCTTCGCCGTGCCCCATGACGAGGACGGCACCCTGGACCAGCGGGCCTCGATGCGGTGGGGCATCGACCTGTTCCATGCCGTACGGCAGGCCGTGGGGGACGACGTGGAGCTGATCCTCGACGTGCACACGCGGCTCGACCTGCCCGAGGCCGTGACGTTGTGCCGAGAGATCGAGGCGGCCAAGCCGTACTTCGTGGAGGACCCGCTGCGGTGCGAGAGCCTGGAGGTGTACCGGTCGTTGAGATCCCGCACGGCGGTGCCGCTGGCGGCGGGCGAGCAGTTCGGGTCGAAATGGGAGTTCCAGCGGCTCATCGAGCAGGACCTCATCGACTACGCCAGGGTGGACATCGCCGTGGCGGCCGGGCTCACCGAGGCCAGGAAGATCGCCGCCATGTGCGAGGCGCACTACGTCAAGCTGGCCACCCACAACCCGCTCGGCCCGGTGACGGCGGCCTCGTCGTTGCACCTGAACCTGGCTTCACCGTACATCGGAGTGCAGGAGCACCAAGCCCTGCCCGAGCTGCCGGACGTGTTCACCGCCCGGCCGGTGGTCCGAGGAGGTCGCTTCGAGATCCCCGACCTGCCCGGCCTCGGCGTCGACATCGACCGGGCCGAAGCCCGGAAATATCAGGCCATCGCCGCTGAACGCCCCCACCTGCGCACCCGTGACGGCGCCTTCACCAACTGGTGAGGGTTCTTGCTCGCGAACACTCCCGACCTGGCTGGCGGCTAGAGCCCGCACTCCAGTGGCTTACAGTTGGTCGGCCAGTCGCCGGGCCGCGACCTGTACGATGTCCCACGCGGTGGCGAACGGCGGCGCGTAGGACAAGTCTGACCAGGCTAAGTCATCGACGGTCGCGCCGTGCCACAACGCGGTGGCAACGGTGTCGATACGTTTGCCCGCCCCACGCCCGCCAACGATCTGCGCGCCCATCAGCCGATGATCCGACGGCGCTGCCAGCAGCTTCACCGCGACCGGCTCGGCCTCGCTCATGTAGCCGCTGGCCGTGCTGCCTTCGGTGACCAGGGACGTCACCTCGATGCCGGCGGCGGCTGCCTCACGCTCATTCAGACCGGTGCGGGCGATCTCCAAGTAGGTCGTGCCCTCAGCGAATCGGGTGATCGCAGTGCCCAGCACGCCGCCGAACCGCAGCGCGCCTGGTGTGACGAGGTTGGTGCCGACGATCCGGCCCTGTTTGTTGGCATGGGTGCCGAGCGGCATGTAGGTCCACGTGCCGGTGAGCCGATGCCGGGTCTCGCAGCAATCACCGGCGGCCCAGATCCCGTCGGCCAGGCTCCCGTCCGGCTCGGGTCGCAGACCGCCATTCGGGCCGCTCGGCAACGTGTCGAGGTCAAGGAACCCGGTGTTCGGCGTGACCCCCAGCGCCAGCACGACCAGGTCCGCCGGATAGCGCTCGCCTTCTGCGGTGTACACGCCACGCACTCGTCCGTCCGCCACGTCCAGCCGCACGACCGGTGAGCCGACCACGACCCGGACCCCCGCCTCGCGCATCCCCTTCTCGATGCGAGCGGACAGGTCCGGGTCCAAGGAACTCATCACCCGAGTCCGGGTGATCACGGTGACCTCGTAGCCACGTCTCCTGGCGGCCTCGGCCATCTCGACGCCGATGTAGCCGCCGCCGGCGACAACCACCCGGCCACTGCCCTTGGGCAGCCTCACGAGCAGGTCCAACCAGACAGCGCCGTCGGTGAGCGTTTTGACCGGCGCGACGCCGGCATACCGTTGCCCTGTGCTGGGGTGGACGGCCCAGCCCGGCACCACGGCCGACGCACCGGTCGCGATCACCAGCTCGTCGTAGCCCAACACCTGCTCACCGTCGGCATCCTGGTAGGTGACCGTGCGGGCCTGTCGGTCGATCCCGGTCGCGGTGGCGCCGAGCCGCAGGTCGATCCCGGCTGCCCGGTGCTCCTCAGCGGTGCGGGCCACCAGGGCGTTGCCACTGGACACGTCTCCGGCGACCCAGTAGGGGATGCCACAGGCGGAGTACGACGTATCGCCGGTCGCCTCCAGCGCGGTCACAGCCAGCTTGGTCCCGGCCGCCCGGATCGCCTGGTGCGCCGCGCTCATCCCTGCTGCATCGGCTCCGATGACCAGCAGACGGGTGGCGCTCACCGGGTCACGTCAATCGAGGCCATGGCTTGGAGCCTATCCAGCTCCGGACGGAGGCGGAGCCCTGGAGAGAAGCAGTGAGCTGACCTGCGGCGATGTCTACCGGGGGGCCTGTGCCGTTGGCCGTGACGATCGGCTTGCCGACCTGGAGATCAGCCTGGTGTGCTGTTCGCGCTCGCTGGCGAGTCGTGGAGCCCACACGGGTTCTCCACCCGAAACGGACGCGGGCTCCTCGCGGTAGAAGATGTCGATATCGACCTCTTCACCGCCCATGACCACTGTGTCCCACGCGTCGCTGATGACCAGGATGCGCAGAGTCTCAGCCGACAGCCGGCCGAGGTGGGCACGCAGGGCGGCGTCGTCGGGCAGGCCGGAGACGCGCTGTGACAGACGGCCCCGGACGATCCCGAGCCGGTTCATCAGTGTGTCGATGTCCGCGGCGACCTGCGCGTCGGAACTCGGAGCGGCCTGCGCGTCGGCGCTGCCTCTGGCGATGTTGTCCTTGATGGCACGGGTGACGCCATCCTCGTCGGTAGTGACCATCGCCTGCCAGGCGCGGCTCTTGTGCCGGTACTGGAGCATCGCCATGGCTGCCTCGTGGCGGATGAAGTCCGCGTCGCGGAAGGCCCGCCCGCGCCAGGCCTGGTTGAGCGACCGGGCCAGAGAGATGGCCGAGGCCAGCCCGCTGTTGAGCCCGCGACCCGGCCAGAAGTGGATGGCGTTGGCGGCGTCGCCGAGCAGGAAGCCGTAGGTGCCCGGAGTGGCGGACGTAGGGGCGTGCAGGCGCGCGGTGAAGCGCGGCCGCTGCACCATGTCGAGCCGGAAGGCGGTGACGGCGCTGAGGTTGTACTCGGCCACGCCGAACATCGCCAGCCCTTCCTGCACCCGCCGCCACAGGGCGGACCCTTTGATCAGGGCGGGCAGGAACAAGGTGCCGTGAGTGGAGCAGTGGAAGTCGCCGTCGTCGGTGCGGCCCATCATGCACGGGTTGGCGGCGACACACTCCTCGAACACGCGACGGACGGGATCGATGCCGATGACCTCCTCGGCCTCCTCGTCGGTGAGTCGCATGTTGAGGAAACCCTCGCCGCCCAGGGCGTTGAGCAGGTAGCGGTTCTGGGCCACGGTCAGCAGGACCGACATGGCGTCAGGCAGGTCGGACTTGACGCGTAAGCCCAGCACGACATCCTGCAGGTGCTTGCCGTTCAGGGAGTAGATCGAGCTGTCGGCGGTGCCGAACTTGCCGGTGAAATGCTCCCGCGTGCGCGAACGCCCACCCTCGCAGATGGCGAGCACATGATCCTGCTTCGCGCTGTCGCCATGCTCGTCGGGATCGAAGCGGGTGGGGACGAGCCGGATGCGGTCGGGCTTCTCGCCGGCCATCTCCAGGAGCGTGTCCTCGATGTAGGCGATGCGGAGGTTGCGCGGGGCTTGTCCTCGGATGGAGTCGGGGCCGGGCGGCCACATCTCGGAGTACGCCCCGGGCTTGAACAGCCGAGCCTGCACCGGGTCGGGGAGGTTCAGGTACTGGCGGCTCTGAACCGTGACGACCTGCTGGCGCCGTACATTTCCCTGATCTTGCCCCTTCCACGCGACCTGAGCACCGTCCTGGGTCCAGCGGCCGTCGTAAACAGTGACGACGACCCGTGATCCCATGAGGTGCTCCAGGAGGAGCGCGAAGCTCAGCCCGACGGGCCCACCGCCGGAGACGGTCACCCGGAGTACCGGCCCCGGATCGACCGATGGGGCGGGTCGCCTCGCCTGCGGCAGCGGGGATGCGCCGTAGACCGTGGCGACGTCGTCGGAGGGCAGGAAGCGGAACTGCTCGTCGCCGATCGTGATCAGGTCGCCCGGATGGAGCACCTGTGAGGTAACGCGCCTGCCGTTGACCAGCGTTCCGTTTCGGCTTCCCAGGTCGTGCAGGATGTAACGCCCTGCCTCGTGGCGTATCTCGGCGTGGCGGCGCGAAGCTCGTTCGCTGGAGAGCACCACGCTGCAGTCTTGCCTGCGGCCGAAGGTGGTCGGCGTGTCACCGAGCGGGAAGCGGCGGTCGGTGAGGGGGCCGTCGTGCCCGACGATGGAAGGGGGCATGATGCCTTCCTTATCGTGACAGGAGATCTAGCCATCGATGAATCCAAGTCCATCATGTGCGACCAGAAGCAGCCGCGTAAGTGCAAAGTACGCACATCGGTGAGTTACGTGGTCTGAGCTGCGGTTAAGCGGCGTGGTGGTATTCACTGATCATGCCCGCGACGACGGGTTTTCGGCGGGTGGATCGTAGGTCGTTGAGGTCGGTTACGTCGCGGGCTCGCAGATGGCGTTCATCCTCGGCGTCCGCGGCAGCGTGGTGATGATCGGCAGCCCTTCGGTTTCGAAGGCCCCTCTGAAGGCGGAGGTGAAGAGCGGATCCCGGTTGTGGATCAAGAACCGCAGTTCGGCGATGCGGTCACCCGGGTCCATGGCGAGGTTGCGGGCCTGCTGCACCGTCCATGCTCCGGTCGGGTGCGGGGTAACTCCTGCCAGGTGCAGGCGTCGGGTGCCGTGCTCGATGAAGACCAGCACATGTATGGTCTCGACCACGAGGAAGTCGCATGCGATGATCGCGTGGGCTTGAGCGGTCAGGAACTGCCGCCAGGTCGGCCCGGCCCGGCGGGGTGCGGGATCGATACCGGCGGCGTGCAGGATCTCCCACACCGTGGAGGCGGCGATCGGGTACCCAGGCGGGCCGACTCGCCTTGGATTCTCCGGTGCCCCCAGGTCGGGTTTTCCCGCGCCATCCGAACGATCAGTGTCTTGACCGACCGGCGGGTGCAGGGCCGTCCCGGGCGTCGCCTGTCGGTGAAGGTCCATTTACGCGCCACGAGGCTGCGATGCCGACGCAGGATCGTCGCTGGGGTGATCGGGAACAGCTCCGCCCACTGGCGACGGCGAACCAGCCAAGACTACGCGATGATCGCGTCCTCGAGTCCTCACGGACGAACGCGGATGACCGTCTTCCCCGTGCGTCGCTGGGTCGGGTTGAGGGCGGCGACGGCATCGTCGAGGGTCGCGACGTTGCCGATGTTCGTCCGCAGTCGTCCGTCCCGTACCCGCTGGACGATCTCACTCAGTTGGGCGCGATCGGACTCGACGACGAAGTCGATGGCCAGGCCGTCGGCGGGCCGCGCCTCGGGTGGCCCGACGACGGACACCAGTGTTCCTCCGACTCGGATCAGGCCTGCGGATCGCCTTCCGATGTCGCCGCCGATGACATCGAAAACCAGATCGACTTCGCCGACGTCTTCCAGCGCGTCGTTGTCAAGGTCGATGAACTCCTGGGCGCCGAAGTCGAGCGCTTTTTGACGGTCGGTGGCGCGTCCGGTGCCGATGACGTAGGCGCCGGCCTCTCGTGCGAGTTGCGTCACCATCGACCCGACTGCGCCGGCCGCGCCGTGCACGAGGACGCTTTGCCCTGCCTGGAGGCGGCTGTGCTCGAACAGTCCCTGCCACGCGGTCAGTCCCGAGATGGGCAGGCTCGCGCCCACCGTGAAGTCGACGTCGCCGGGCAGTGGTGCGAGGTTGCGTGCCTCGACGGCCACGTATTCCGCCAGGGTGCCGTCGCGGGTCCAGTCGGTGAGGCCGAATACGCGCTGTCCCACCGATCTGCCCGTGGTGCCGTAGCCGAGAGTGGTGACCACTCCGGCCAGCTCGTGCCCGGGGATCGACGGTGTTCGGTCACGGTCGAGGCGATCGGTCCAGGTCGAGGGCCATGCCATCTCGGTCGGGACGAATCCCGACGCGTGAACCTGAACGACGACGTCGTTCAGCGCTGGCTGCGGCTCGGGCCGTTCCACCAGCGTCATCCCGGCCGTTCCCGCGGCCTTGTCCGTCACCACAATCGCCTTCATCCGGAATCCCCCTATGTCTAGTCCTCGCCTACACGTGTCCGCGTATGACGTCATCTCCCGAGCGAGGTCGTACCCGAACACAAGTGGACCTTGACAGACGGCGCCCGGCACCCGCCGGCCGGTCAAGGCACTCATGGTGCGGATGGCTCGGGAGAACCCGGCCCGGAGGCATAGGCGGATTTAGAGCGAGTTGGCCCGGCCGGGCTATCAGATCGCGGCCTCCACGGTGTGGGAGATCTGGCGAGGCGCCGGTGTCGATCCGGCGCCTCGCCGGGCTGGGCCGACCTGGCGGCAGTTTCTGGCCGCTCAGGTACACGCGATCATCGCGTGCGACTTCCTGGTGGTCGAGACGGTATTGCTCAAACGGCTGTATGCGCTGGTCTTCATCGAGTACGGCTCTCGGCGGCTGCATCTGGGTGGGGTAACCGCGCGTCTGACCGGGGCGTGGACGGTCCAGCAGGCCCGCAACCCGGTGATGGACCTGGGGGAGCGCATCGCCGAGCTGCGATTCTTGATCCACGATCGCGATCCGCTCTTCTCCTCCGCGTTCAGAGAGGTGTTCGCGGCCGAAGGGTTTCGGATCATCGCCACCATGCCGCAGACGCCGAAGATGAACGCCATACTCAATATTCGAGCGGCACAGGATGAGTCTGGCCAGGTTCCGTACTCGTGCCATAAGGGCGACAGCACTGCGCCATCGAGCGAGAAGAAAGGCACAACGATCTCCGCGCCGAACGTGTGGAGACCGCCGGGCCCGGCCCAGCCGACCCGCTTATCCCCACCCCACCGAGCCCGCAGCTCGACGAGGCGCTTCAACGTAACACGACGTCCTCGCCGTAGCACGGGCAACGACTATCTGGACGGCATACCGATCCCCGGCGGTTTCGGTTACGCCGCGCGGGTGCCCGTCCTGGCATGGCTCAGCCAGGACGGGCAGGTGCGGCACGTGTCGTGGAACCTCACAGGTGGGAGATTTCTGGAGTACGCGGCCAACAGGTGGCGGCTTGCCATGATCCCGGAACTGGATCCGCACGCGCACGGCGCCGACCCTGCCGCACTCGTTGGCCGGCGCAAGCGACAGCCGTCATGGCGGTCATCGAGGCGCGTACCGGAGCACGCCTGCCAAGGCGCCTGATTCGACGAACCCCGTCAGGTGGCCGCGGCACGCTGGTGTAGGCATCGATCCGGTCCACCCGCCTTCCGCCCCGGCGCCGCTTCTCCGCCTGGCCGCCTGCGCAGCGGCACTCTGGGTCGGGCCGCGTCCCGCCGCGACCTCAACTGCGCGTGCGGTTCAGCATGACCAGCCCGGCGATGAACGACCCGAGCAGGACCGGTGACAGGACCGCGAGGGCGCCCCACACAACGAGGCCGAGATAGCCGAGCGCGGACGAACTGTGCGTCGGGTCGGCGTCAGCGGCCGCGAACAGCCCCAGGCCGAGGACAACGCCGGCCACCGTGAGCGCGATCGGCGTCCACAGGAGCACCCGGGTCCACACACGGTACGTCCGACTGTAGACACGCCGGGCCGCCGGCACATTCGGCCGCGGGGGATACCCGACGGATTCGCTCATGCCCCATTTGTACCAGCCGTGTAGGTCCCGCGCCGCCAGGGCCGGTCGTGGCGGTGGGGGGGATCGTTAGTGGGTCGTCATGGGGTACAGGTAGACGTTCGGCGTGCATCCGTACTCGTCCAGTTCCCCCGAGATGCGGTCGAAGTCGGTGAACCGGAAGGACGCGGCGCCGTCGGGCCGCATCGCGACGACGAGCTCAGCGCCCTCGCCGGGCCTGCACCACGTCGGCAGAGGGTGTATCTGCTCCGGTGGATGACCCCAAGCTGGTCAGGTGCGGGCCCAGACGTAACGACTTGCCGCTGGCCATCCGTTCTGAGCTTCTAACGGCTTCCGCAGTTGCCCGCGGGTGGTGGTCAGACAAGCGGCGCGGCCGCGCACCGAGCCGGATCCGATCACGGCAAACGATGGCCATGTGGGTACCCGTTGTCCAAACGATTTTGGTCCTTTCAGGTCGGCAGGCGCAGTGCTCCAGGCCGGTCGGTGAGGGCACCTTCTCCTTCCTGCGGATCCGTTCGCCGCCGCGGTATCTACCGACGGCCTGGTGCTACGGTTGGCTCTTTAATGCGCACATAAGGGGACGTATGTTCGGCATTGTCCGCCCGTGTCGGCACGTCCTGTGCAAGGGGCTCTACGCGGACTGGATGGGTCACCTGTGCGGGCTCTGCCTGGCGCTCCGCGACGAGCACGGACATCTGTCGCGCCTGGTGACCAACTACGACGGCCTGCTCGTGTCCGTCCTCACCGAGGCCCAGTCGCCCACGTCCGCGTCGCGCCGGAGGGCGGGCCCGTGTGCGCTACGCGGTTTCAAGGGCGCCGACGTAGTGGAGTCCGAGGGGGTACGGCTGGCGGCCTCGGTGTCGCTGCTCCTGGCGGCCGGCAAGGTGAGCGACCACGTAGCGGACGGGGACGGCGTGTACGCCCGCCGCCCGGTGGCCGCCGGCGCCACCCGCCTGGCGGGCCGCTGGTCCTCGGCCGGCACGGCCATGGCCGGCACGCTGGGGTTCGACCCCACCCCGCTGACGGCGGCGGCCGACCGCCAGACCCTCCTGGAACGCGCCCACGCCCAGGCGTCCCCGAGGAGCAGCGCGGCGCCCGGGTTACGAGAGTTGACAGGGCCCACCGAGGACGCCGTAGCCGCCGCGTTCGCGCACACCGCAGTGCTCGCGGGGAAGCCGCACAACCGGGAGGCCCTGGAGGCGGCCGGTCGCGGATTCGGGAAGCTGGCACACCTGATCGACGCGGTGGAGGACCTGGCCGACGACCGGGCGTCCGGGGCGTACAACCCGCTGGCCGCCACCGGCACCGGCCTGGACGAGGCGCGCCGCCACTGCGACGCCGCGCACGCCGAGCTGCGCGCCGCCGTGGACGAGCTGGACCTGCCCCGACCTGGCCTGACGCGAGCCCTGCTGGTGCGGGAGACCAGCAGTGCCGTCTCCCGAGCCTTCGCCACCGCCGCAACCCACGGCACCGGCCACACGCCCGGACACGCGCCCGGCGATCCCGGCGCGCCGCCGGGACAACGGCCGCCGAAGCGGGATCCCGGCGGGCTGCTGTCGCTGGCGTGCGCCGCACTGACCTGCTGCACGTGCGGCCTGTACCGGCCCGCCTGGGACGAGGACCGCGAGGGCTCCTTCTGCGAGCGCTTCGACTGCTCCGGCTACGACTGCTGCGGCAACTGCTGCTCCTGCTGCCCGGGCGAGGACGGCTGTTGCTGCGACGGCTGCAGCTGCGGCTGCGACTGACCGCCGCGGGAGTCAGGTCAGCAGGGTCTGGGCGATAACTTCTAATCCGACGGTCGCAGGTTCGAATCCTGCAGGGCGCGCTTCTCCACCTGGGCAAACTCAGGCCACGCCCGTGCGCTGGGACGGCATGGGG